>NZ_JAOWDO010000065.1:0-376823 GCF_030336535.1 Citrobacter sp. Ce006 | reverse complement strand
TCAGGGCGCGCTTTGCAGGGATAATGAGATGGACGCTCCAGATTTTGCGGCATCAAAGTACCAGACTGGATCGTTGCAATACGTCCTGAAAATGAGGAGCGTCCACATGAAAGTATCAACTCTTGGTATCGACCTGGCAAAGAACGTTTTCCAGCTTCATGGTGTCGATCACGAAGGTCATACTGTTTTGCGTAAGAAGCTGACCCGGGCTAAGTTCGTTCAGTTTGTCATTCAACTGGAACCTTGCCTGATGGGCATGGAAGCCTGTTCATCCAGCCATCATTTTGCACGGTTATTCAGTCGCCACGGCCATGAGGTAAAACTCATTCCTCCGCAATATGTGAAGCCCTATGTCAAAACGAACAAGACGGATGCAGCAGATGCTGAAGCTATCTGCGAAGCGGTAACCCGCCCGAATATGCGTTTTGTACAGATAAAAACCGAAGAGCAGCAGGCCGTTTTAGCGTTACACACTGAACGGGGAATACTTATCCGTGAGCGGATCGCCTGTTCCAATAGTTTAAGAGCCACACTTGCTGAGTTTGGTATTACGATTGCAGCCGGACAAAGCCATTTAACCCGTGAGCTGCCAGCCATTCTGGAAGACGGCGAAAATGGTTTATCTCCCTTTGTCAGAACCAGCATCTACAGACAGGCTCACCATATCCGGGAACTTGAGGAGCAGGTTAAACAGGTAGAAGAATCTCTGGCCTCCTGGTACAGAACGCAGGAAGCCTGCAAGAGAATGGCCAAAATCCCGGGGGTTGGCATGCTAACGGCCACTTATGTGGTGGCAGCAGTGGGTAATGCCCGACAATTCAGCACCGCAAAGCAGTTTGCTTCATGGCTGGGGCTGACACCAAAGGAGCATTCCAGCGGCGGGAAACAGCAACTGGGAGGGATCAGCAAACGTGGCGATGGCTATTTCCGATACCTCCTGGTTCACGGCGCACGCGCACTTACCGCCTGGGTCAACCGGAAAGGCTCAGTTGAGGAGAACACCTGGCTTCAGGGATTGCTTGAGCGAAAGCACTACAATGTAGCTGTTGTCGCCATGGCGGCAAAAACATCAAGAATTATGTGGTCAATGTTGACACGTAACACGGAATATCAGCCTCGCCAGCCCGCCTGACACAAGGTCAGACAGTCTGACGAGGTGCTGAAAAAGAGTTAACGTCCTGGTAGGTGCAGGTGACTTCAGAAGATGGCAAAACAGGTAAGACCGCAGGCAGGATACACCGAGAGGTAGCAAGGGCAAGTCAGCCCGCAGAGGATGATTGGTACCTGCCTGGCGGATTTCATCATGGTTCGGGATAAATAAATCCCATCAGAAACCGGATATATGGCTGCATCTACCCGTTTTATCACTTAACTGAAAAATAAATTGCATCCCGGGAGCGTCCATATATGCTACCTCGCGCCCGGCCCGGTAGCCTGAAGAAATAAGCGGAGGGGACCACGAAGTGGCAATTTTCCCGCCGGGAGCCGGGATTGTTAAGGGTACGGCGATAGTACCCTTAACACGTTCACAGGCAGTATTGTTTCAGATAAGTGATATCACTAAAGTGAACGGAACATTTTGCCAAAGACAACATGTCATTATCTTTGGTTCACCTGTAACGACAGGAGATTAATCTGCACGGCCCATATAGCGACGTTCTTCGATATGAATACGGATTTTTTCACCCGCACTTAGGTACTCAGGAACCTGGATCACCAGACCGGTGCTCAGGGTTGCTGGCTTGTTGCGCGCACTCGCTGAAGCACCTTTAATACCCGGTGAGGTTTCAACGATTTCCAGGTCTACGGTCTGCGGCAGTTCAAGCGCCAGTAGTTGGCCATCCCAGGTCAGGACCTGCATGTCCGGCATCCCGCCTTCCGGGATGAACAGCAGCTCTTCTTCAATCTGGTCTTTGGTGAAGGTATACGGGGTATAGTCTTCTTTATCCATAAAGACATATTCGTTGCCATCGACGTAGGAAAAATCAACGCCACGACGGCTCAGGGTGACGGTATCGACGATATCGTCGCCTTTGAAGCGCTCTTCAACTTTCAGACCGGTACGGACATCAGAAAAGCGCATTTTGTACAGCGTGGCTGCACCACGTGCGGACGGTGATTGAATATCGATATCTTTTACAATCAGCAGCTTGCCGTTGTAGTTCAGTACCATACCTTTTTTAATTTCGTTCGCTCTTGGCATCGAAAAAATCCTGTAGTGAGGAGTGTCTAAAATATCGCGTAAAACTACTCGCGCCGGGGCATTCAGGCAAGCGGAATTCATGCTTTTGCTGGTGCAAAAAAGGTGGTACTGTGCGCTTCCCACACAATCCGATGGTTTACGATAAAGAGAGTACTGTATGGAATGCCGTCCGGATTGTGGTGCATGCTGCACCGCGCCTTCAATCTCCAGTCCCATCCCCGGTATGCCTGATGGCAAACCCGCTAATACGCCATGCGTTCAGTTGGATGAATCCCTGCGCTGTAAAATTTTTGCATCACCGCTGCGGCCAAAAGTGTGCGCCGGTTTACAGCCCAGTGCGGAAATGTGCGGACAGACGACGCACCAGGCCATGGTTTATCTTATTGAGCTTGAAGCGCTGACCGCGCCTTAAACGTCCTTGATGCGCGCCAGGCACACGACGGTGGCGACGATCATCACCAGCGCAAACCAGAACACTGCGTGATAGTTCCAGATTTCAGCGGCAATCCCCGCCAGCGATCCGGCAATAATCCAGCCTACGCGAATGGTATTCGTGTAGAGAGTCGTGGCTGAACCTGCCTGTCCCGGCATTAGATCCTGAAAATAGAGCATGCCAATCCCGCCGAGGATGCCGATGTAAATCGCGTTCAGCAGCTGTAAGCCGAGCAATATCGCCGGAGAGTGGGCTAACAGCATGCCGGCATAAAAGAAGAATCCGGCGACGACGGCAATCCTCATCAACAGGCGTTTGCCCAGACGCTTAGCGAAGTAGCCGGCAATCAACATGGTTGGGATTTCCAGCCCTGCGGCGGTTCCCATCATGATACCCGCCAGCTTTTCCGGCAGATGCAGTTCGTTGATGATAAACAACGGCATATTGATGATATAGAGACTGTTCGTGCCCCACATTAATGTGCAAATAACAAATAGCAAAAGCGTGTCGCGTCGATTGCGGCGCGGGGCCTCTACCGCGCCCGTCGCGAGAGGCACGTTTTTACTCATTGAGGGTAAGAACAGCCAGACCATTATGCCGCAAACAATAAACGCCACTGCCGCACTGAGATACATGACCGTAAAGCTGAAACCCATGGCCAGCGCGTAGGCCAGCGGTGGGCCAATCACCCAGGCCAGCGAAACCTGCGCACGTAATATTGAGCTGAACATGACGGCTTCCCGACCCGTACGGTCGGCGTGTTCGCGGGCGAGAGCAAACATTTGCGGGTTGGCAGTCGATCCAAAGCTGCTGAGGAATACCCCGATAAACAGCAGAATAAAATAGTTACGGTTCCAGGCGAACAGCACGCAGGCCAGCATCCCCAGCACGCAGCAAAACACAATCAGGTTTTTGCGATCGCCTTTTTTATCCGAGCGTCCGGCCAGAAACTGACTCACCAAAATGCCGATCACGGCGCTGCCGGTAAAAAAGAAACCGACCATGCCGGGACGGGCATGGACTTCATCCGTCAGAAAAAGGCTAAGCGTTGGCGTCTGCAACGCACCGGCGATACCCGTCAGAAATGCGACAAGCAGGAACGCCGAAGACGTTAAATCAAACGCCTTGGGTGTGGCGGCTACGGGGGTGTTATGCATGTTTTGATATCAATGATGTGAAGAGACGCGGAGTTTACGCTGCTTGTCAGAAAATAAACAGGGAGCCAAATCAAAATCGGCATCAAAAATCAAAATAGCATTTCAGTCAGAGAATGCCGTTTGCTGACGCTGCTGAATCTGACATGCTGACGCCGATTTTTCGTCAGCATTTTTTTCTCCCACGCAGAGAAAGTGTGCGTTATCTCTAAATTCAGCAAGTAATTTGTCAACTTTACTTGTGTGCTGAAGAAAAAAGAGCAAGACTTCTTGAAACGTTTCAGCGTCATCTCGCCATAACTGATGGAGTCAGGTGACGCCTTTTTTCTCATGTTAGCTGAATCGTTTCAAATCAGCGGGAGAGGAGAACCATGTTCCAGTTATCTGTTCAGGATATTCACCCGGGCGAACAGGCCGGGAATAAAGAAGAGGCTATTCGCCAGGTTGCCGCTGCCTTAGTACAGGCGGGTAACGTGGCGGAAGGCTACGTCGATGGCATGCTGGCGCGTGAACAACAGACGTCCACGTTCCTCGGCAACGGTATTGCTATTCCTCACGGTACGACGGACACGCGCGATCGGGTGCTGAAAACCGGCGTGCAGGTGTTCCAGTTTCCGCAAGGCGTGACCTGGGGCGAAGGTCAGGTTGCTTATGTGGCGATCGGCATTGCCGCCAGTTCCGATGAGCACCTTGGTTTACTGCGTCAGCTGACGCACGTGCTGAGCGATGACTCCGTCGCTGAACAGCTGAAATCTGCGACCACGGCGGAAGAGTTGCGCGCGTTGCTGATGGGCGAAAAGCAAAGCGAACAGCTGAAGCTTGATAACGAAACGCTGTCGCTGGATGTCGTGGCTAATTCGCTGGTAACGTTGCAGGCGCTCAACGCGGCGCGACTGAAAGAAGTTGGTGCGGTTGACGCCACCTTTGTGGCCAGAGCAATCAATGAACTGCCGATGAATCTCGGTCAGGGTATCTGGCTGAATGACTGTGCTGAAGGCAATGTACGCAGCGCCGTTGCGGTTAGCCGCGCAGCAACAGCATTCGATGTACAAGGTGAAGCTGCAGCCCTGCTGGTGACCGTCGCTATGAATGACGATCAACCGGTTGCGGTGCTGAAGCGCCTTGGCGATCTGCTGCTGAATAACAAAGCTGACCGTTTGTTGAAAGCCGATGCGGCCACGGTGTTGGCGCTGCTGACCAGCGATGACGCCTTAACTGATGATGTACTGAGCGCCGAATTTATTGTGCGCAACGAGCATGGATTACACGCCCGTCCGGGCACCATGCTGGTGAATACGATTAAACAATTTAACAGTGAAATTACCGTGACAAATCTTGATGGAACCGGCAAACCGGCGAATGGACGCAGTCTGATGAAAGTTGTGGCATTGGGCGTGAAGAAAGGACATCACCTGCGCTTTACTGCCCAGGGCGAAGATGCTGAACAGGCGCTGAAAGCGATTGGCGAAGCTATTGCGGCAGGTCTTGGGGAGGGCGCGTAATGAGCAGACGTGTTGCTACTATCACCCTTAACCCGGCCTACGACCTGGTGGGTTTCTGCCCGGAAATTGAACGCGGTGAAGTGAACCTGGTAAAAACTACCGGTCTGCATGCGGCAGGGAAAGGGATTAACGTCGCTAAAGTTCTGAAAGATTTAGGCATTGATGTCACTGTGGGCGGTTTCCTGGGGAAAGACAACCAGGATGGTTTTCAGCAGTTGTTCAGCGAACTGGGCATTGCCAACCGTTTTCAGGTTGTACAAGGGCGTACCCGTATCAACGTCAAGCTGACCGAAAAAGACGGCGAAGTGTCCGATTTTAATTTCTCCGGTTTTGAAGTTACCCCGGCTGACTGGGAACGCTTTGTGAATGACTCACTGAGCTGGCTGGGTCAGTTCGACATGGTGTGTGTCAGCGGCAGTTTGCCGACCGGCGTTAGCCCGGAAGCATTCACCGACTGGATGACGCGCCTGCGCAGTCAGTGTCCTTGCATTATCTTTGATAGTAGCCGTGAAGCGCTGGTGGCGGGTCTGAAAGCGGCACCGTGGCTGGTGAAACCAAACCGTCGTGAGCTGGAAATCTGGGCAGGTCGCAAGCTGCCGGAAATGAAAGATGTGATCGAAGCGGCGCATGCGCTGCGCGAGCAGGGTATTGCTCACGTGGTGATTTCGCTCGGTGCGGAAGGTGCGCTGTGGGTTAACGCTTCGGGTGAGTGGATTGCTAAACCGCCGTCAGTTGAGGTGGTAAGCACCGTAGGCGCAGGTGATTCAATGGTTGGCGGTCTGATTTACGGCCTGCTGATGCGTGAGTCCAGCGAACATACCCTGCGTCTGGCGACGGCTGTTGCCGCCCTGGCGGTAAGCCAAAGCAATGTGGGCATTACCGATCGTCCTCAGTTGGCCGCAATGATGGCGCGTGTCGACTTAAAACCGTTTAACTGACAGCAGGAGAGGCATAATGAAAACGCTGCTGATTATTGACGCTAATCTCGGCCAGGCTCGCGCTTACATGGCGAAAACCCTGCTTGGAGCGGCGGCGCAGAAAGCACATCTGGAAATTATTGATAATCCTAATGACGCCGAACTGGCAATTGTTCTGGGCGACACGCTTCCTGCCGACAGTTCGCTGAACGGCAAAAAAGTCTGGCTGGGCGACATTGGTCGTGCGGTAGCGCATCCGGAACTCTTCCTCAGCGAAGCGAAAGGCCATGCAAAACCTTACAGCGCCCCGGTTGCGACAGCGCCTGTGGCCAGCAGTGGTCCAAAACGCGTGGTGGCGGTGACGGCTTGTCCGACCGGCGTTGCCCATACGTTTATGGCCGCTGAAGCTATTGAAACAGAAGCGAAAAAACGTGGCTGGTGGGTGAAGGTTGAAACCCGAGGTTCTGTTGGCGCAGGCAATGCCATTACGCCGGAAGAGGTGGCTCAGGCGGATCTGGTGATTGTAGCGGCTGACATTGAAGTTGATCTGGCGAAGTTTGCCGGAAAACCCATGTACCGTACTTCTACTGGCCTTGCGCTGAAGAAAACCAAGCAGGAACTGGACAAAGCGCTGGAAGAAGCAACGCCGTACCAGCCAACCGGTAAAGCACAGGCTTCAGCAACTGAAGGTAAGAAAGAGAGCGCGGGTGCGTATCGTCACCTGCTGACAGGCGTGTCCTACATGCTGCCGATGGTGGTTGCTGGCGGTCTGTGTATTGCACTCTCATTCGCTTTTGGTATTGAAGCGTTCAAAGAGCAGGGGACGCTGGCAGCGGCGCTGATGCAGATTGGTGGCGGTTCAGCGTTTGCGCTGATGGTGCCAGTTCTGGCGGGTTATATCGCGTTTTCTATCGCTGACCGTCCGGGTCTGACGCCAGGTCTTATCGGCGGTATGTTGGCGGTGAGCACCGGTTCTGGCTTTATTGGCGGGATTATTGCCGGTTTCCTTGCCGGTTATGTGGCGAAGCTCATCAGCACGAAGCTGAAACTCCCACAGAGTATGGAAGCGCTGAAACCGATCCTGATCATTCCGCTGCTCTCAAGCCTGGTGGTGGGTCTGGCTATGATCTACCTGATCGGTAAACCGGTAGCCGGCATTCTGGAAGGTCTGACCCACTGGCTGCAAACCATGGGTACAGCGAATGCGGTACTGCTTGGGGCGATTCTTGGCGGCATGATGTGTACCGACATGGGTGGTCCGGTTAACAAAGCGGCGTATGCTTTCGGTGTGGGGCTGCTGAGTACGCAAACCTATGCGCCGATGGCGGCCATTATGGCGGCAGGTATGGTGCCTCCGCTGGCGCTGGGTCTGGCAACGCTGGTTGCGCGTCGTAAATTCGACAAAGCTCAGCAGGAAGGCGGAAAAGCTGCGCTGGTGCTGGGCCTGTGCTTTATCACCGAAGGGGCAATCCCGTTCGCTGCCCGTGACCCAATGCGCGTTTTGCCTTGCTGTATCGTAGGCGGCGCGATTACCGGTGCCATCTCGATGGCGGTAGGGGCTAAGCTGATGGCGCCGCATGGCGGTCTGTTTGTGCTGTTAATCCCTGGCGCAATCACGCCGGTGGTTGGATACCTGCTGGCTATTATTGCCGGTACGCTGGTCGCCGGTCTCTCCTACGCGGTGCTGAAACGCCCGGAAGCAGAGGTTATGGCAAAGGCAGCCTGATTAAACGTTGATAGCCGGGGCAGAGACTTCTCTGCCCCTTTTTTATGCATTTACCCATACCGTTGCAGCATCGCCACAATAATCCATCCAGCCTTAAGCAAATTCGATAAAGTGCCCTTAAATCAAACTGATCACGGAAATCGAATATGAAAAAAACGCTCATTTTTGCCTCTCTGTCACTCGCGACGCTGCTGCTTATGGGGTGCTCAACCACCTGGGTGATGACAACAACGTCAGGTTCAACGATAGAGACGCAAGGAAAGCCTGAGCAAGACTCCGGGACAGGACTGACAAAATACGCTGACGCCTATGGCTATCACCGCGTGATTAAGAGCAGCGATGTGAAGCAAATAGATAAAGGTAAGACGGTTTTGATGTGGTGAGCTGGCCAGATATGTAATCATTCAGGGGGCGAAATTTATTCGCACCCCTGAATCAAACGGGTCAGGCAATCATTGGCGCGATGATAAAACCAAAGGCAACGCCTGCGATGATCCCACCAAGCCCTGGCAACATAAACGGGTGGTTTAAGACATACTTACCCACGCGCGTTGTCCCGGTGGTGTCGAACTCCATGGCCGCCAGCGAAGTGGGGTAAGTTGGTAGAACAAACACACCAGTTACTGCTACGTAGGAAGCCAGAATCGCCCAAGTGGGTACGCCGAGCGCGACGGCGAGAGGGATAATCAGCGGCGTGGTAGCTCCCTGCGAATAGAGAAGCGCGCAGGTACCAAACAGCACCAGCGCCAGCAGCATTGGATAAGCCCGTAGAATATCGCCCGCGATATCCTTAATTCCCGTTAAATGGGCGTCAATGAAAGTTGTGCCTAGCGTAACAATCCCCAGAATGACCGCCAGCGAACTCATACCCGCACGGAACGTGGATGTCAGGACAATCGCGTCGGTTGATGTTTTGCACAGCACCACCATCAGGCACGCGGCAGCCAGCATGCAGATAATGATAATATCCCGGGTATTCATTGGGTTACCTGCATCGAATCCGGGGCGTAGTTGAGGACATGCGGCAAGAATAACGATGACGACCGTTGCCAGCATAAACAGGGCGACTGATAATCTGGCTCCCGGCGTGGTGCTGTTCTGCCCTTCATATTTACGCACCAAACCTTTTTGCAAGCGCTCCAGATAGACTTCATCATCCTGTAGTTCGCATCCCTGACGTGAGGCGATAAAAGCGGCGACCATCGCGGCGACAAATGAGGCTGGCAGACATACCGCCATGACCTGAATAAAGCTGACGCCGTTGCCTTCCATAATGGTCAGCATCGCCGCCATTGCGGCACTGATCGGTGAACCGGATATCGCCACCTGAGAGGCGACTACGGATCCTGCGAGCGTACGGGAAGGACGGATACCTGACTCTTTGGCAACTTCGGCAATTACCGGCAGAGTCGAAAAGACGATAAATCCTGTTCCCGCCATAATGGTCATCGACCAGGTGATGATCGGCGCAATAATGTTGATATACTTAGGATTACGACGCATGAAATTACCGGCAACGCGAACCAGATAATCCATACCTCCGGCGGCCTGTAGCGCTGATGCCGCCACTACCACTGTCATAATAATGAGAATAACGTCAACGGGGGGAGAACCAATTTGCAGCCCAAATCCCAACGTTAATATAGCCAGTCCCAGTCCGCCACATAAACCGATACCAATTCCGCCGAGGCGGATGCCAAAAAATATTGCGCCCAACACTACGATAATTTCCAGCCAAATCATAATGGCCTCCGCCAGAGAATAATTTGTTATTAAAATGGATGTTTATTTAATGCAATAATTAACCATGTGTTGGCTTTCATTGTGCCAAAAGATGATTTTTGCCAACGCGTTTCTCGTACCATTTAATACCAGCACGAACTAACGAACCGGTTGAGTCAATATATTTTTCAGGTGACGTTTTGATTGCTTCAGCAAGTATGACGGGAACTTCAGTACATCCCAGTACGATGACTTGTGCACCGCGTGAGAAGAGTGCTTGAGCCTGTTCATTCATCAATACTTGCGCCCGCTTAGCATCACCGGCCTTTAAGCAATAGATGCTTTCCATCACTTTTTCCTGACTGGCAGAGTCAGGACTGATGCAGGTTAGCCCAAGAGATTCAATGCCTTTTTGATAGAGGCCCATGTACAACGTGGCGTTGGTGGCGAGCAGTCCGATACGCGTTTTTCCGCAGTTTTTAACCTCGTTGATGGTCGTTTCAACGATACTGAGCAGTTCTGTATGGCAGCACTCTTTTAATTCATTAAACCAAAAGTGGGCGGTATTACAGGGGATCACAATACACTCGGCGCCAGCATCTTCGAGTTTATGCATATAATCGCGCATGGCCGGAAGTGGGGAATGACCATGATGCATTAACGCATCGGTTCGGTCAGGTATGTCCGGGATAGAGGAAATAATTAACGGGATATGTTCCTGGTCGCGCTGTGCTGCAGTAAAAGTAACGAATTTATTAAATAGATCGACCGTTGCAGCAGGCCCCATACCACCTAATACGCCAATTAAACCTTTCACAATATATACCTCAATTTCACCGATCATTAATATTCAGAGCAGGGGTGTGTCTGTAGATAATGTTTAACAGCAGTGAGACGTGAGGAGAAATGCAATAATGTATGGTTTAATGCAAAAACCGCATAGCTGCGATTTGTTTTGCCACCTCTGCAGGCTGGTTTTGAGCCATAGGCCTGACGTATTGCGGTGGAGAAGCGGTCGTGGCCGATTGGGAGAGAAACATGTTAATGTTAAAAACGAAGGCATGATGCAAAAAACGAATCACCAGGTGTTGTTGATGAATGTCATCCGCGCAAATATTCAGGCATGATGCTAAAGACTCATTGGCATATTTAAATATCTGTGTGACAGGCATGAAAAACATTGAGACAAAATGGTTATATGACTTTCTGACGCTGGAAGCGTGTCGTCATTTTTCCCAGGCGGCTGAGGAGCGCAACATATCTCAACCGGCATTTAGCCGGAGGATCAAAGCGCTGGAATCTGCCGTGGGTGTACTGCTTTTTGATCGCACGACGAGCCCACTGCAACTCACGGAGGAGGGCAAGCTATTCCATTCGCAAACCCGTAGCTTGCTGCAACAGCTGGAGTGCAATCTGGATGAGCTAAGCGGCCACAATCTGCTTGGGGTACCCAATATCAAAATAGCGGCAGCACATTCTTTGTCACTGACGATGTTGCCCAGATTAGTGCACTCAATGGCGGCCTGGGGGGAGGAGTTTGTCTGGCACGTCGAAGCTATTGATGTGGTTCAGGCGGTGAATACTTTGCGCGAGGGAAAAAGTGATTTTATTTTCTCCTTTCGGGATGAGGACTTAATGCAGTCACCTTTCTGCGGCTTGAAGGTTTTTGAGTCTGAACTGTATCCCGTATGTGCTGCTGATGCGCAGGGTCAGGCATTGTTTGATATCTATCAGCCGCAGGCGCCGATTCTGAATTATACCAGCACATCATACATGGGAAGATTGGTAAACCGTCATCTGGCGGAAGTGGGCGGTATCTCAGCTCGTACGCTGTTTATGTCCTCAATGAGTGAGTTATTGAAAAATATGGCATTGGATGGGCATGGTATCGCCTGGCTGCCGGCATGGACTATCGTGAACGAACTGCGTGATAAGCGGCTGGTTTGTCTGCAGACGCCGGAGTTGATGGTGCCTATTCAGGCTTACATTTACCGGATGGATACCCGGTTAAATAAAACCGCAGAGCACTTCTGGCGGATTTTGTACAACCATATGCCGGAAGATTTGGTTTCGCTTACCTGATATGCGCCTGTTCACCGGGCACACCTGAAAAATCTCCGGTTATGCCGGAGTGATACTTTTCATCCTGCTTGATTTGTGTACTACCTCTCATTTTCTCTCCTCCTGACAAACTGTATCTATAAAAAATTGTGATTCTGTTCATATCTATTGGTTTTAGGTCTTGCAGATGGATTTACTTTATCAAAAACATGCCTACTATGAACACATGTTTGATAGTGAACATTTGCTCTAATAACCTGGTGTGTGGCGTTGGTTATTTTTAACGAACTCATTTGTGGCAAGTTAATTGCCAGGGGACGTGCTATGCGTGAAAAGGAATACATAGTAACTATTGGCTCGGCCAATATGGATGTTGCCGGGTGTTCGCATGCTTCTCTAAATTATGCGGATTCAAATCCAGGGAAGATAAAATTCACCTCAGGAGGCGTTGGGCGTAACATTGCACATAATCTCGCGCTATTGGGTAAAAATTCCTGGCTGCTAACGGCGGTTGGTAATGATTTTTACGGGCAATCGTTATTGGCGCAAACCAATCAATCCGGAGTTCATGTTGATAAGTGCCTTATCGTTTCCGGAGAGAATACATCCAGTTATTTATCACTGCTTGATAACACCGGCGAAATGTTGGTGGCCATTAATGATATGAGCATTACCGAACATATTTCAGCAGCGTTTTTATCGCAGCATTATTATTTTATTCGGCAGGCGAAAGTGATCGTCGCCGATTGCAATATCAGCGAAGACGCCATGGCATGGGTACTGGAAAATGCCGGGGATGTTCCGGTGTTTGTTGACCCTGTGTCGGCATGGAAGTGCGTCAAAATTCGCGAGCGTCTGGGACAAATCCACACCCTCAAACCAAACCGCCTTGAAGCCGAAACGCTGAGTGGTATTGCGCTTTCCGGGCGTGATGACGTTGGCAGCGTCGCCGCGTGGTTTCACGATCACGGCTTAAATCGGCTGGTGCTCAGCATGGGGGGGGACGGCGTTTATTACAGCGATATTACGGGGAATAGTGGTTGGTCGCCGCCGATTAAAACTCACGTCATTAATGTTACCGGGGCAGGCGATGCAATGATGGCTGGACTGGCTTCCTGCTGGCTAGACGGTATGCCTTTTATTGATTCGGTTCGATTTGCTCAGGGTTGTTCATCAATGGCGTTAGCCTGTGAATATACCAATAACCCTGATTTGTCTGTTGCGAATGTTAGCTCAATAGTGGAGAACACAGAATGTCTGAATTAACTCTTTCCTCTGAATTATTACAAATATCTCCAGAAGTACAGGAAGCATTAAACAGTAAAAAACCGATTGTTGCACTTGAATCAACCATTATTTCTCATGGTATGCCATTCCCGCAGAATGCCCAGACAGCGATTGAAGTAGAAGAAACTATTCGTAAGCACGGAGCAGTTCCTGCAACCATTGCCATTATTGACGGGGTAATGAAAGTTGGTTTAAGCAAAGATGAAATTGAATTGCTTGGAAGAGAAGGTCATAGCGTTACTAAAGTCAGCCGTCGTGATTTACCGTTTGTGGTCGCGGCAGGGAAAAATGGTGCAACGACTGTTGCCTCAACCATGATTATTGCCGCACTGGCTGGAATTAAAGTATTTGCAACGGGAGGCATTGGTGGTGTTCATCGTGGTGCTGAACATACCTTTGATATTTCCGCCGATCTGCAAGAACTGGCGCATACCAATGTCACGGTTATTTGTGCAGGAGCGAAATCTATTCTTGATCTCGGTTTAACGACCGAATATTTAGAAACTTTTGGCGTGCCATTAATTGGATATCAGACCAACGCGTTGCCGGCATTTTTCTGCCGTACCAGTCCGTTTGAGGTCAGTATCCGTCTGGACAGCGCAAAAGAGATTGCCCGAGCGATGGCGGTGAAATGGCAAACGGGTCTTGACGGCGGTTTGGTTGTTGCGAACCCAATCCCAGAACAGTTTGCGATGGCAGAGGAGAAAATAAATGCGGCAATCGATCGGGCGGTAAAAGAAGCGGAAGAGCAGGGGGTTGTGGGCAAAGAGAGTACGCCGTTCCTGCTGGCGCGAGTTGCGGAGCTGACCGGTGGTGACAGCCTGAAATCAAATATTCAACTGGTGTTCAACAACGCGGTACTGGCCTGTGAAATTGCGAAGGAGTATCAACGTCTCGCCTGACAGAATTTTCCGGGCAGCATGCGGTCGCCCGCGAATATCAAACCTACCAAAACCTGGCGATAACGCCGGGTTTCCTGGCATGAAGGGAATTTCATTATGGATATAATGAGAAGTGTAGTGGGTATGGTGGTATTACTGGCCATCGCGTTTCTGCTGTCAGTAAATAAAAAGCGTATTAGTCTGCGTACGGTCGGAGCAGCACTGGTACTGCAAATTGCAATTGGCGGCATCATGCTGTATTTCCCACCGGGAAAATGGCTGGTTGAACAGGCCGCTCTCGGTGTCCACAAGGTGATGTCATATAGTGATGCGGGTAGCGCATTTATCTTTGGCTCCCTGGTCGGGCCCAAAATGGATGTGTTGTTTGACGGAGCCGGGTTTATCTTCGCCTTTCGTGTGCTCCCGGCCATCATTTTTGTGACTGCATTAATCAGTCTGCTCTACTACATTGGCGTGATGGGGCTGTTGATCCGCATCCTCGGCGGTATTTTCCAGAAAGCCTTGAACATCAGTAAAATCGAGTCATTTGTCGCAGTTACCACGATTTTCCTCGGGCAAAACGAGATCCCGGCAATCGTGAAACCGTTTATTGACCGGCTGAATCGCAATGAGCTGTTTACCGCTATCTGCAGTGGGATGGCCTCGATTGCTGGCTCAATGATGATTGGTTACGCTGGAATGGGCGTTCCGATTGACTACCTGCTGGCGGCATCGTTGATGGCAATCCCGGGCGGTATTTTGTTCGCGCGTATGCTGAGTCCGGCAACTGAAGAATCTCAAGTCACCTTTGAGAATCTGTCATTTACTGAAACGCCGCCGAAAAGCATCATCGAGGCAGCGGCGAGCGGGGCGATGACCGGGCTGAAAATTGCCGCAGGCGTGGCGACGGTAGTGATGGCATTTGTCGCCATTATCGCACTGATTAACGGCATTATCGGCGGGATTGGCGGTTGGTTTGGTTTTGGACACGCCACTCTGGAAGGGATCTTTGGTTATGTATTAGCCCCGTTGGCGTGGATTATGGGGGTGGACTGGAGTGATGCGACGCTGGCAGGTAGCCTGATCGGACAGAAACTGGCAATCAACGAGTTTGTCGCGTATCTCAACTTCTCACCGTATCTGCAAACCGGCGGGACGCTGGATGTGAAGACCATTGCGATTATCTCGTTTGCGCTGTGCGGTTTCGCTAACTTTGGTTCGATTGGCGTTGTTGTCGGCGCGTTTTCGGCGATAGCACCCCAGCGAGCCCCGGAAATCGCGCAGCTTGGAATGCGGGCGTTGGCAGCAGCAACGTTGTCAAACCTGATGAGCGCCACCATAGCCGGTTTCTTTATCGGTATAGCATAGCGAGAATCATGCCGGATAAGCGTAGCGCCATCCGGCATGACATTTAAGCTGTTTGTAGCAAATACAAGGCGTTATCTGCTGAGAGGGTTGGGTTGTTGATACTGACGCTGGCTCGCGATAGCGCCGCGCAGGCCATGGCAAAGTGAGCGCTTTCACGAAACTCGCTCCCTTCCAGAAAGCTGTACAGTAATCCCGCCATAAATGCGTCATCGGCGCCAAAACTGTCAACAACTGTATGCTCAGGAGGGGTCAGTAAAAATTGTTCCCCGTCCTTTTCGCTGCAAAACACGGATTCATCTTCCAGGCAGACAAAGATCCGTTTTACCCCCTGTTGATGGAGACTATTGACGGCCAGTATGCGATCGGCATCTGAATGGATAGGTTGCCCCCACAGAATCGCCAGCTCTTTTTGCGTGGGTTTCAACGTATGAATGCGCGTAAACCAGGTCTTCATTTTTGCCGCTTTGAACTCTGAAACGGTGTCAATGAATACCGGAATATCATCAGCTATAGTGAAGACCCACTCAATGGCTTCGGCGGTGAGATTGCAATCTGCCAGTACAACACCGGAATGACGAATCAAATCTCGCGAACCGTTCAACAACTGCGGCGTCAATTGTTGCAGGATATGGGTATCATTGATTGCCAGTACGGTCTCTTCCTGCTGATTAGCGATCGACAGGTAAGTTGAGGTGTTATGTCCATGCAGACGTATGCAACTGGAAACGTTAACACCAGCCTGACGCGTTTGTTCCAGCAATGTTTCGCCATAGAAGTCACTGCCAACAGCGGAAATTAAGTGGACATCACGACCCAGCAGCGCAAGGTTGTGGGCGATATTACGTCCTACGCCACCTGCCGAGCAGTGAATGCTGCCAGGGTTAGAGGCGGCCTGAGGATAATGGATGTCTGCCACACCACGAATATCCATATTGATCGCCCCAACAACCACGCAATAATCCTGTTCGGTAAGGATATAACCTTTACCTTTGATCATACCTTTACGCATTAAATCCATAATATGCGCAGCGACGCGTGAACGGCTTATCTGCAGAATATCGGCGATTTCATTCTGCTGAATCAACGGATTGCGACGCAGGATCTTAAGGATCTGCTTTTCCCTGTCGTTCATGATTATGCCACCGCTTTTTCTGTTTGCTGGGCTTTCAGCCAGGCAATCTCTTCTGCCCAGATATCCGGATTAATGGTTTCCAGTACCAGCGGAATGCCGTCAAAACGATTGTCCTGCATGATCCAACGGAAGGCATCGTGGCCAATATTGCCTTCACCTAAGCTGTGGTGACGGTCAACGCGACTGCCAAATGCGCTCTTGGCGTCGTTCAGGTGCATACCGCGCAGATACTTAAAGCCGACAATACGTTCAAATTCCGCAAACGTCTTTTCGCATTCCTCGGCGGAACGCAAATCGTATCCGGCGGCGAAGGCATGGCAGGTATCAATACAAACGCCGACACGGGATTTATCTTCGACGCCGTCGATAATGGCGGCAAGGTGCTCAAACTTAAAGCCAAGATTACTGCCCTGTCCGGCGGTATTTTCGATAACTGCCGTCACCCCCTGAGTCTGAGCGAGGGCGATGTTGATGGATTCGGCAATGCGCGCCAGACATTCATCTTCAGGGATCTGCATCAAATGGCTGCCTGGGTGAAAGTTCAGCAGGGATAAGCCAAGCAGTTCACAGCGCTGCATTTCATCGAGAAACGCATCGCGGGATTTTTCCAGCGCTTCGCTGACCGGGTGACCGAGGTTAATCAGGTAACTATCGTGAGGCAGGATCTGGGCGGAAGTATAGTGGTACTTCTCGCAAGCGGATTTGAAATCATCAATGATGTCGGTGGTCAGCGGCGCGGCACGCCACTGGCGCTGATTTTTGGTGAACAGGGCGAATGCGGTCGCTTCGATTTCTGCGGCTCGAATAGCGGCGTTAGCCAGACCGCCAGCGGCGCTTACGTGCGCTCCGATATATTTCATAAATTTAACCCGCCATACTCAAATACAAAAAGGGAGAGTATAGCGGGTTAATGGAGGTGAGTCGTGATCGTTTATGCCATCAGGGCGTGGACAGCGACGTTAATCGCAGCACCACCCACAATCAGCCAGACAAACAGCAGCAGGGCCATCAGTAACGGTTTGGCACCGGCTTTTTTCAGCGCGCTAACGTGAGTGGTCAACCCCAGGGCAGCCATCGCCATTGCCAGCAAAATAGTGTCCAGCGTTACCAGCATGTTCACTACCGACTGCGGCAGCAGGTGGAACGAGTTAAAAATCGCGACCACAATGAACAGGATGGCAAACCATGGAATGGTGATTTTGCTCTTCTCACCGCCTGTGGCCGGAGACAGTTGTTTTACGCGAGCGGCCAGGAGGATGAGGAACGGTGCCAGCATCATGACGCGCAGCATTTTGGCAATAACCGCGGCGTTTTCCGCATCCGGGTTAATGGCGTGCCCTGCAGCCACTACCTGTGCCACTTCATGCATGGTGGAGCCAATGTAAATGCCGTAGGTTTCTGGACTAAACCAGTGCGCCAACAGCGGATACATCGCCGGATACAGGAAGATAGCGATGGTACCGAAGATCACCACGGTAGCGACAGCGACGGTTACCTTACTGGCTTCCGCTTTCACCACCGGTTCGGTTGCCAGCACGGCGGCGGCACCACAAATGCTGCTCCCCGCGCCAATCAGCCAGCTGGTGTGGCGGTCCAGACCAAACACTTTCTGCCCCAGGAAGCAGGCAATCATAAAGGTACTGCTTAGCGTTAACACATCAATCACGATACCGCTGACGCCGACGTCAGCAATTTGCGCGAAGGTGAGGCGGAAACCGTAGAGGATAATCCCCAGACGTAATAAATGTTGTTTAGCAAACAGCACGCCGCCGTCACAGCTTTTCCAGATGTGCGGATAGACGGTGTTGCCGAGAACCATCCCCAACAAAATTGCTAAGGTGAGGGCGCTGAACCCGGCACCTGCGACGGCGGGAATGGATCCACCCCATAAGGCGACCCCAGTGATAACTGCACTCAGGGCGAGCCCCGGAATAAAATGCCACGCTGTACGACGATGAGTCTGCAAGGTGAGTTCTGTCATATCCTTCTCCTTTATCTGGGTAAAAGAGTACGGCGAAGTGGTTTAAAAATAAAATTGATTATATATTTATAATTAATCTATATAAGTGGTATACCCGTCATACTTCAGGTTGCATGTGCGTTGGCTGCGCTCGTTCACCCCAGTCACGTACTTAAGTACGCTCCCGGGGATGCTCTCTCTTGCCGCCTTCCTGCAACTCGAATTATTTAGGGTATAAGTAACGGATATCCGGTGGAAAACGACTATGCATATCACCCTGCGACAACTTGAAGTGTTTGCTGAGGTACTAAAAAGCGGCTCAACGACCCAGGCGTCTGTCATGTTGGCATTGTCGCAGTCGGCGGTGAGTGCGGCGCTAACCGATCTCGAAGGGCAACTTGGCGTGCAGCTGTTTGACCGTGTCGGCAAACGGCTGGTGGTCAACGAGCACGGGCGCTTGCTTTATCCACGCGCGCTGGCGCTGCTTGAGCAAACGATCGAAATCGAACAGCTTTTTCGCGAAGATAATGGTGCTATTCGGGTCTACGCCAGTAGCACTATTGGCAACTACATTTTGCCCGCCATGATCGCCCGTTATCGCCAGGATTTCCCTGATTTGCCGCTGGAGCTTAGCGTGGGCAACAGCCAGGACGTAATCAATGCGGTGCTGGATTTTCGGGTAGACATTGGGCTGATCGAAGGGCCGTGTCACAGCACGGAAATCATCTCTGAGCCGTGGCTGGAAGACGAGCTGGTGGTGTTTGCCGCACCCTCGTCACCGCTCACAAAGGGGGCCGTTACGCTGGAACAGCTGGCGGCTTCGCCGTGGATCCTGCGCGAGCGAGGATCGGGTACGCGCGAACTGGTGGATTACCTGCTGCTGTCCCATCTGCCGAGATTTCAGATGGCAATGGAGTTGGGTAACTCGGAGGCCATTAAGCATGCGGTGCGCCATGGTCTCGGGATCAGCTGTTTGTCGCGCCGGGTCATAGCGGAGCAGTTACAGGCGGGTACGTTGAGCGAAGTTCCTGTGCCGCTGCCGCGTTTAGTTCGCACTCTCTGGCGCGTTCATCACCGGCAAAAACATATCTCTAATGCCATTACGCGTTTTTTACATTACAGCGACCAGGTAGAACTGGGCGATTAAAGCGCTGATTGTCGAAAGGTCCCTCTAAGCATGCTGGCGGTTACGTTTTATCCGCCTTGCGTCGCCCATTTTCTGCTTTACTTATAATCCGCGGCCAGTCATGAAGGTCTCTTATAACTGCGTATTTGTGCCGGAAGAATGCCATTTCGTCTGCTACAATCGCGCCTCATTTTTTGGATGGATAGCATTTTCACATGGTTTCCGAAACTAAAACCACAGAAGCGCCCACGCTACGTCGTGAACTGAAGGCGCGTCACCTGACGATGATTGCCATTGGAGGCTCCATCGGTACAGGTCTTTTTGTTGCATCTGGTGCAACTATTTCTGCGGCGGGTCCTGGCGGCGCGTTGTTCTCTTATATACTGATCGGTCTGATGGTGTACTTCCTGATGACCAGCCTCGGTGAACTGGCTGCCTATATGCCGGTTTCCGGCTCGTTTTCCACCTACGGTCAGAACTACGTAGAAGAAGGCTTTGGCTTCGCGCTGGGCTGGAACTACTGGTACAACTGGGCGGTAACGATTGCCGTTGACCTGGTGGCCGCACAGCTGGTGATGAGCTGGTGGTTCCCGGACACGCCAGGCTGGATCTGGAGCGCACTGTTCCTCGGCGTTATCTTCCTGCTGAACTACATTTCCGTTCGCGGATTTGGTGAAGCGGAATACTGGTTCTCACTGATCAAAGTTACCACCGTCATTATCTTCATCGTGGTTGGCGTGATGATGATTTTCGGTATCTTCAAAGGCGCTCAGCCGGTGGGCTGGAGTAACTGGACGACCGGTGATGCACCGTTTGCCGGTGGCTTTGCCGCGATGATTGGCGTGGCGATGATCGTCGGCTTCTCCTTCCAGGGTACGGAGCTTATCGGTATCGCGGCAGGCGAATCTGAAGATCCTGAAAAGAATATTCCACGTGCGGTACGTCAGGTGTTCTGGCGAATCCTGCTGTTCTATGTGTTCGCGATTTTGATTATTAGCCTGATCATTCCGTACACCGATCCGAGCCTGCTGCGCAACGACGTGAAAGACATCAGCGTTAGCCCATTCACGCTGGTATTCCAGCATGCGGGTCTGCTGTCTGCGGCGGCGGTGATGAACGCGGTTATCCTGACGGCGGTGTTGTCTGCGGGTAACTCCGGGATGTACGCCTCCACGCGTATGCTTTACACCCTGGCATGCGACGGTAAAGCGCCGCGTATTTTCGGTAAACTGTCTCGTGGCGGTGTTCCGCGTAACGCGCTGTATGCGACCACCGTGGTGGCGGGGCTGTGCTTCCTGACCTCGATGTTTGGCAACCAGACCGTGTACCTGTGGCTGCTGAATACCTCCGGGATGACGGGCTTTATCGCCTGGCTGGGGATCGCCATTAGCCACTATCGCTTCCGTCGTGGTTATGTGCTGCAGGGTCACGATGTTAAGGATTTGCCGTACCGTTCTGGCTTCTTCCCGTTGGGTCCGATCTTCGCCTTTGTGCTGTGTCTGATTATCACTCTCGGCCAGAACTACGAAGCGTTCCTGAAAGACAGCATTGACTGGGGCGGCGTGATGGCAACCTATATCGGTATCCCGCTGTTCCTGATTATTTGGTTTGGCTATAAGCTGACGAAAGGAACCCATTTTGTTCGTTATAGCGAAATGAAATTCCCGGGTCGCGTGAAGAAATAATTCTTAACCAGCTACGGCAGAAAAAACAAAACCCCGGCATGATGAGTGCCGGGGTTTTTTTATTGCGCCAGACTTAGAAGCTGTAAGTCATGCCAACCGTGTAACGACGTCCATCAAGAACGGTGTCGTAGGTATCGTAATCGATTTGTTTATCCAGCACGTTATACACGCCAGCGGTCATCAACAGATCCTTGGTTGCATAGTAACGTAAACCAACATCGACCTGAGTATAGGACGGCGTGCCCTGGGCCATGGAGGTACGGCTCAGGTATTCAGACGTTTTCCCGCGCAGATTCAGACGGCTCCAGAAACCGAGATCCTGGGTGGCCTGCCAGTCCAGCGTAGTGTTGAACATATGCTTCGGCATTTTGTTCAACGGCTGGCCGGAGAACTGACCGCTTTTCTGCTCAGATTCCGTATAGGTATAGTTCGCCGTCCAGTTGACGTCGGAGGTTATTTTCCAGCCGAAGGTGGATTCTACGCCGCGCATATTGGCTTTATCGACGTTAACGCGATCGCTGACGAAGTCATAATGGGTATTGCCGATGGTGCAGGCCGGATCGGAACTGCTGTTGCAACGGCGAACTTCGGTGATTTTGTTTTTGAAGTCAGTATTGAACAGCGTAACGCCCGCATTGAGGTCGTTGCCGTTATCCCACAGTAAACCGATCTCTTCGCTGAGGCTTTTCTCCGGTTTCAGGTCCGGGTTGCCGACAATGATTCCGTTCAGACGACCGCCGCCGGTGACCTGTCCCCAACTGGCAGAAGACTGGCGCAGATCCGGGGCGCGATAGCCCGCAGAAACACCGCCTTTTAAGGTCCATTGATCGCTCAGATGCCATACGCCATAGCCGCGTGGCGTCCAGTTGTCGCCGTAGTTTTCATCTTTATCCATACGCAGACCGCCGGTCAGCGTGAAGGTATCGGTAACGGCCCATTCATCTTCGGCAAACAGCGCCCAGCTCCAGCGAGTCAGTTTGTTCAGTCCATCAGCCGCTTGTAGCTGGTTGCCATTATCGCGCAGTTTTTCATAACGATATTGCCCGCCCAACGTCAGGGTGTGCGCCCCAAGGAAGACCTGGTTCTGGTTATTGAAAATCGTGTTATAAGACTTCATCTGGCGACCGGGGTTTTCGGTCTCTTCCTGCTGGACATAGCTGGTGGAGTTGAAGTCGTCGTAATAACCGCTGTGGGTCAGGGAATACGTCGTGTGCACATACTTGTTTTCGCTTTTACTGTTGGGCTTACAGCTCCCGTTACGGCAGTTTTCCTCGGCCATGGATTTGCCTGGCGTACTGTCGCGATCCTGCAGTTCACGCGCGTAATCGAAGTCGATGTCATTTTTATCATCTGGCGTAAAGTTCAGGGTTAAACCCCCGTTACGCATACGCTGTTCATTGTAGCCATTAAGGATTTTATCTTCGGCCCGGTGGGAGAATAAGCCAGTCACCTTCGCGCCGAGTAATCCGTCAATCAGTGGCCCAGACGCATAGGCGTTAGTCTGGTAAATATCGCCGGAATCTCTGTCTTCCTGGAAGGTGGCATCGCCGTGCAGAGAGCCGGTCCAGGCTTTGGTATTCGACACTTTCTTGGTGATGACGTTAATGACGCCACCCATCGCATCGGAGCCGTAGAGGGATGACATCGGGCCGCGGATTACCTCGATACGCTCGATGGATTCCAGCGGCGGCAGCCAACCTTGCTCAATACCTGAGTTGTCGCTGTTAGGACGTGTGCCGCGCGTGCTAATGCGTTTGCCGTTGACCAGGAAGAGCGTGTATTGCGAAGCCATACCGCGAATACTAATATCGCTGCTGCTCCCCCCGCCGGTGACGACGACGCCAGGGACATCTTTTAGCGCATCGGTAACATCGCGATAGGCTTTGTCCTCAATCTGCTGCTTGGTAATAACAGATATCGACGCGGGTGCATCCTGAATTTTCTGCTCGAAGCCGGTAGCGGTAACGACTACGGTGTCTTGTTCAGCGGCATGGCCGAGTGATGGGAGACTGGCGACGCATACTGCGGCAGCTACAGCCTTAACGTGAGGTATAGTCATTTGTATCATTCCATTTAAATGAATCAAACTGCGTGTCATATGAAAGGCCATGACAATTGTATGTATTTGTCTTTTAAGGACTCTTTTCAGTAAAGAAGCGAATGGATTGTACAAAAGTATGAATGTTTGTAAACACAAATGATAATAGAAATCATTTGTGTTTGATATTGTTTCGATATAAAAGCTTTTTTAATCAATAGGATAATGTGGAAAGAAAAAAGGAGAAAAAGTGAAGGAATGATGGAGGAATGAAGAGGAAGGACACCTTTTTGACGCTGAAAGAGCCTAACCGAAGGACAGCGGCGATGGCGCCACCGTCCTGTTATGGCTGGCTTATAGCCGATGGAATTTGGCGAGTAAGGCCAGTGACAAGGTGGTTAACAGGATTGCGATCACGGCATAGAGATAGACTCCAGACCACTCCCAGTTGTTCTTTACTAATATCACCGGTACGCCTGCTAATGCCGCGCCAACATAGCTAAACAATCCGCGGAAACCGGTTATCGATCCCGCCGCATCTTTGTGAGTGACATCCAGACAACCGACGGCAAAAAGCATATGCGGGCCGTACAGGGCAAAACCCATAATAGTGAAGAGAATGGCCGTAATGGTATATGAAGTATCCTGAACTAGTGGGATTAAGGTAATACACACGCAGAGCATTAATGCGAATATTAATCCTGTCATCCAGCGGTTACTTTTAAACATAAAGTCCGATAAGTAACCCGCCAGTAACCCCCCGGCAAGTCCTCCGGCTTCAAACCACGAGATAATGGAGTTGGCTTTAATCAGGCTCCAGCCATGTACCTGAGAATAGTAAATTTGTGGCCAGTCGTTGAGGATGGTGCGGGCAATATAAACCGACATATCGCCAATGATAATAATCCACACCAGCGGGTTAATCAGGATATATTTAACAAAAATCTGCCAAAAGGAGAGGTTAACCGGACTGGCTTTAACCTGGGCTAACTCTGTTGGATCCTTGCGCCATTCGCCAACGTTGGGCAAACCTAAGGTCCCGGGACGGTCTTTAATTGTAAAGAGCGCAATGACCCCCATCAGCAAGGAGATCGCGCCCGGCACATAAAAACCCATTTTCCAGCTACCGCTCCAGACAATCGCGAAACTTGTCAGCAGTGGGGCGAGACTACCGCCAATATTATGCGCCGCTTCAACGACCGCCCACCAACGTCCGCGTTCATTCTTGGAAAACCAGGATGCCATGATCTTTGCCATGGGCGGAAAACTGGTACCCTGGAGGATAGCATTGAGGCTGTACAACACATAAAACGCGGCAACGCTGTCGGAAAAACCAAACAGAATATTAACGATCCCCACGCCAATGAGCACCGGGCCGGTCATGGCTTTCGGGTTGATTTTATCAACCAGCATGCCGCCAACAAACTTCATTGAGCCATACAGAATGTAAAACAGTGAAGACATGATGGCAAAATCTTCAGCGGTCAGAGCGGTATCTGACAGCATGGCCGGCATGGCGGCTGAGAAGTTTTTACGTGTTAAATAAAAGACGGCGTAAGAGATAAAAACTGAGGTAATAATCTCTATTCTGAATTTTTTGTAAGTATGGTCGATCTCTTTTTTTTCTTTTACAACCGGCTTATCAGCCTGGCTGAATATAAATGATTTCAAGCTCATATGATTTTCCCTTCAGACAGTGCTCGTGGGGTTATAATCCATTTTCGATAAAGAACAAAAGCGACTCGAATCCGTGAAAGTTAATCTGATTGGCAATTAAATTCCTGACGGCGGGTTTTGCTTGCCAGGCAATACCGGTGCCAGCATACGTCAGTATGGGGATATCGTTGGCGCCATCACCGCAGGCGATAATGTTATGCTGAGGTATCTGTAGAGAGTCGGCAAGTATGGCCAACGTTTTCTGCTTATTTTCTGCATTCATGATTGGCGTGGAAATATTATCCGTTAGCATGCCATCCCTGATTGCAACGGTATTTGAAAATACATAATCCAGCTGATATTTCTGTTGTAAACGGCGGGTGAAAATATCCAGTCCGCCGGAAATGATCGCTGTTTTAAATCCCTTCTGTTTGAGGAGTGGCAAAATGGTGGTGATGCCGGGAGAGGCCGTCATCCGATCGCATACGGCATTGATGACATCGATGTGCGTTCCTTTTAACATTCCGATGCGCTGAGTGAAACTGCTATTGAAATCCAGTTTTCCTTCCATCGCCTGCTGCGTCAATTCCGTTATCCGATCGGTGATGCCTAGCGCGTGGGCGATCTCATCCACACCTTCTTCCTCGATAAACGTCGAGTCCATGTCAAAGGCGATGATCCCGTTCGTCGGGATGATTTGCGGTTTTAGGAAAAAATCAAATTGCTGAGTGAACGATGTAGCTCTTAGTTTCTTGTATATGTCATCGGTGAATACTTCATCGGGTATTGATAATTTTAAATACGGTTTATTGAATGCGGCTATAGATAACTTTTCCAGTGCGCAAGGATATTGTTTGGTCTCGGTATTTAGAAACGTATTGTGCAGCCATGCCTGAAGTTTTTCAGGATCTTTTGCACTAATAAAATAAATAATTGCCATTATCTCACTCCTGTAAATTAAGATTATTGTAATAGTAGGGGGTGACGATTGAATCCTGCTTTATCACAGATGTGAATGTTAAAAAAAAGATAAAATAGTATTGTTTTTTATACCAACAAATAAACAAAGTCTGAAAGGTATCGTTTTTGATATACGCGTCACGGTCTGTTGCTACTGGCGGTATATTCTATTATGACTAACAGGGATGGGTCTAAAATGGAAAGTTGTATTGATATTTTTAAAGTCGTTATTGGGCCTTCCAGTTCAAGAACAGTAGGGCCAATGCGTGCCGCGTTTAACTTCATTTCACAATTAAAGCTACAGGAGATCTTACCGCTAACGCGAGAAATCGAGGTTGAGCTATATGGCGCGCTCTCATTAAGCCGCAAGTGTCATAACGTTGATATCGCTCTTTATCTGGGGCTGTTGGGCAACCAGCCGGATGATGTTGATTTACGCCAGCAGATGGATCTCATTAAACGTGCTGAACAGGACGGCACCCTGACGCTTTCTCCTTCAGTTACCGTGACGGTCGCGATTAAGCCGAATCAACACCCGCATTCTGGTCATCCCTATGCGATGACGTTTCGCGCCAGGGATGATTATTTTACGTTGTATGAAGAAACATGGTTTTCAACCGGCGCCGGCCAGGTTCGCAAACCCGGCGAGTCGGTGCCCGAGAGAGCCGCGCAAAAAAACGCATTTCCGTTTGCGTTTCAAAATGCCGCGCAGCTGCAGGCGCTGTGCCAGCGTAATGGATTATCCGTTGCGGCATTAATGATGAAAAATGAGTTACAGATGCATTCTCAGGCGGCGTTGCATGACTATTTCGCGCATGTTTGGGCGGTAATGCAGCAGGCAGTCCATCGTGGTCTGCATACTGAAGGCCTACTGCCCGGCTCGTATCAGGTGCCGCGCAGGGCCTGCTCGCTCTATAAATTACTGGCAATGAAACCCTCTGCTAACGACTTTCTCACCAACCTCAACTGGGTGAATGCGTTTGCGATTGCCGTCAGCGAGGAAAACGCCGCAGGAGGGCGGGTGGTGACCGCGCCGACCAATGGTGCCAGCGGTATCATCCCAGCGGTCCTCAGTTGGTACGATAAGTTTGTCTGTAAGCTGGATAGCGCATCGGTTATCCGCTTTTTCCTCACCGCTGGCGCCATTGCGCTACTGTTCAAACAAAACGCGTCTATTTTGGGTTCTGAGGTCGGGTGTCAGGGAGAGATCGGTGTGGCCAGTTCGATGGCCGCGGCCGGGTTAGCGGAACTGATGGGGGCGTCAGTTGCTCAGGTGCTGAATGCCGCAGAAATCACCATGGAGCATCATCTCGGGCTGACCTGCGATCCGGTTGGCGGGCAGGTACAAATTCCCTGTGTCGAGCGAAATGCGATTTCGTCCGTAAAAGCGATTAACGCCGCAACGATGGCGATGAGCCGCGTCAGCGAGCCATGCGTTTCGCTCGATGAGGTGATTGCAGCCATGTATGAAACGGGTAAAGACATGAGCGCGAAGTACCGCGAAACGTATCACGGCTGCCTTGGGAAAATTCAGCCCAAAAATCGGGGGAGGGCGGCATGAAATATCACACCATGAATAATGATGAAATCATCTTGTCATTATGCGCTCGCATTAGAGAAACGCGGATTTCTCTGGCGCTAACACAGCAGCAGCTTGCTGACAGTGCACAGGTCGGCATTGCGACCATTAAACGCATCGAGAAAGGCGGTGGCCTCAATCTGGACACGCTTATCTCCCTGTTGCGGGCGCTGAAAAAGTTGCACCACCTGGATGCAATCTTATTCGAGTCTGAAGTGCGTAATTTTAACGAAGGTCATGAAGGCGGTGAGAGCGTGGGGCGATTACAGGTACGCCAGCAGGCGGCCGATCTAAATCGTAAAGCGTCCGCGCCGCAGTCAGAAGAGATGAGCTACAGCGCGGCAATAGAAAATACGCTTTACTGGTGATCACTTCAGCAGATACTGGGCATGGAAGCGCAGGTGATCCTCAATAAACGACGCAATAAAGTAATAGCTGTGGTCGTAACCTGGCTGGATGCGCAGAGTCATCGGCCATGCGGTTTGACGGGCCGTTTCGGCCAGTACCGCAGGCTGGAGCTGATCGGCAAGAAACTGGTCGCTGTCGCCTTGATCGATTAGCGTCGGAATCGCATCTGCGGGCTTGCTGGCCAACATTAACGCGCAACTGTCCCACTCGGCCCACTGTGATTTATCTTCACCCAGATAAGCGCTAAACGCCTTCTCGCCCCACGGAACGCGGCAAGGATTGACGATCGGCGCAAAGGCGGAAATGCTGGTGTATTTCCCGGGATTTTTCAGCGCCATAATCAACGCGCCGTGACCGCCCATGGAATGTCCACTAATGGCGCAGCGATCGCTGACGTTAAACTGCGATTGAATCAGTGCCGGCAGCTCATCACGCAGATAGTCATACATGCGAAAATGCGTTGCCCACGGCGGCTGGGTGGCATTGAGGTAAAATCCCGCGCCCTGGCCTAAATCGTAGCCGTCATCGTTGGCAACCTGCTCGCCGCGCGGGCTGGTGTCCGGCATCACCAGAACAATGCCCAGCTCAGCCGCGATGCGCTGCGCACCGGCTTTGGTGGTAAAGTTTTCATCATTGCAGGTCAGGCCCGACAGCCAGTACAGCACCGGAGGCGGGGCGTTATCGCGGGGTGGCGGAAGAAAAATACTGAAGGTCATGGCGCAATTTAACGTGGTAGAGTCGTGACGCCAGCGTTGCTGCCAGCCTTCAAAACAGCGGTGCTCTTCAAGCATTTCCATGCGTGGCTCCTTATTGTGTTGAACCTGAATGTGTTTGCGAACTCACCATAATACAGATTATTCATAGCACTGTGAGTAACTTTCACTTCCGCATTGAGCAAACATACTTCATCATCTATATAACTTTACATTAACACTCGATGTCACCGGGTTGAATGACAAGTGAAATCGCTACGCTGAAAGGCTGCGCCAATTTCAATAATTATCGCGGTGAATACTGGATTATGTGCGCCGCCTCACGCACAATGTTCTGGCTGTGACACAGCCTAAAAACTTTGCCCCATGCAGGGCAGAGGCGCCCCACCTGCAGGAGAAGAAGAAATGTCATCACTCAGTAAAGAAGCGGCCCTGGTTCATGAAGCGCTGGTCGCGCGTGGTCTTGAAACGCCACTACGCCCGCCCGTGCAAGAGATGGATAACGAAACGCGCAAACGTCTTATCTCGGGCCATATGACCGAGATTATGCAGTTGCTCAATCTCGACTTGAGCGATGACAGTTTGATGGAAACTCCGCATCGCATTGCGAAAATGTATGTCGATGAGATTTTCTCCGGCCTCGATTACGCCAACTTCCCGAAAATCACCGTCATTGAAAACAAAATGAAGGTGGACGAGATGGTCACGGTCCGCGATATCACGCTGACCAGCACCTGCGAACACCACTTTGTCACTATCGACGGCAAAGCGACGGTGGCGTATATCCCGAAAGATTCGGTCATTGGTCTGTCGAAGATTAATCGAATTGTGCAGTTCTTTGCACAGCGTCCGCAGGTTCAGGAACGTTTGACCCAGCAAATCCTCACCGCGCTGCAAACGCTGCTCGGAACCAATAATGTGGCGGTGTCGATTGATGCGGTACATTACTGTGTGAAAGCGCGCGGCATTCGTGATGCGACCAGTGCGACCACGACCACGTCTCTTGGCGGATTGTTTAAGTCCAGCCAGAACACGCGTCAGGAATTCCTGCGCGCAGTACGTCATCACAACTGATTAGGGCAGGAACCATGGAGCGTAATGTCACGCTGGATTTTATTCGTGGCGTCGCCATTCTTGGTATCCTGCTTCTCAATATTAGCGCCTTTGGCTTGCCAAAGGCGGCATACCTCAATCCCGCGTGGTATGGCAACATCACCTTATCCGATGCCTGGACCTGGGCGCTGCTCGATCTCTTTGCGCAGGTAAAATTCCTCACGCTGTTTGCATTGCTGTTCGGTGCCGGTCTGCAAATGCTGCTCCCGCGCGGCAAACGCTGGATCCAGTCGCGGCTTACGCTGCTGGTGCTGTTGGGTTTTATACACGGTTTACTTTTCTGGGATGGCGATATCCTGCTGGCATATGGCTTAATTGGCCTGATTTGCTGGCGGTTGATCCGGGATGCGCCGTCGATAAAAAGCTTGTTTAACACCGGCTTACTGCTTTATCTGGTGGGGGTTGGCGTACTGCTGCTGCTGGGGGTTATCTCAGGGAGTGAAACCAGTCGCGCCTGGGCGCCGGATGCCTCAGCGTTGCTGTATGAAAAATACTGGAAAGTGAACGGCGGAATGGAAGCGGTCAGCAATCGCGTGGATATGATGTCCAATAGCTTGCTGGCGTTAGGCGCGCAATACGGCTGGCAACTGGCGGGGATGATGCTGCTCGGCGCGGCATTAATGCGCAGCGGCTGGCTAAAAGGGCAGTACAGCTTACAGCATTACCGACGCACCGGCGTGCTGCTGGTTATTATCGGCATGGCGATTAACCTGCCTGCTATTATCATTCAGTGGCAACTGGACTGGACCTACCGCTGGTGTGCCTTCTTGCTGCAAGCCCCGCGAGAGCTGGGCGCGCCGTTGCAGACTATCGGTTACGCCGCGCTGATGTTCGGTTACTGGCCGCAGCTTAGCCGCTTTAAATGGGTCATTGCCATCGCCTGTGTGGGCCGCATGGCATTAACCAACTATCTGTTACAAACCTTAATCTGCACCACGCTGTTTTACCAGGCCGGCTTATTTATGAAATATGACCGGCTGGAGCTGCTGTTTTTCGTCATCCCGGTCTGGGCCGTGAATCTACTTTTCTCCATCCTATGGCTACGTTTTTACCGCCAGGGCCCGGTAGAATGGCTGTGGCGTCAATTAACCCTGCGTGCTGCGGGGACATCATTGCCGCGTACATCCAGATAACGATCTGGATCACATTCATTAACAAAATGGATGTAAGCGCTTTCATTCCTGTGACACCACTCACGCAGTCCGTTTCATTGTGCTGACAAAATACCCAACCTGGGGTGTCTGTGGGTAACCACAATCTAAAACAGGGCAGTGAATATGGTAACCATCCGTGATGTGGCACGACAGTCTGGCGTTTCTGTAGCGACCGTTTCTCGCGTATTAAACAACAGTGCGCTGGTAAGTCCCGATACGCGTGAAGCGGTAATGAAAGCCGTCACGCAATTGGGCTATCGACCTAATGCCAACGCGCAAGCGCTGGCGACGCAGGTAAGCGACACCATTGGCGTTGTGGTCATGGATGTATCAGATGCGTTTTTTGGCGCGCTGGTAAAAGCCGTGGATATGGTTGCCCAGCAGCATCAGAAGTACGTCCTGATTGGCAACAGCTATCATGAGGCGGAAAAAGAACGTCATGCCATTGAGGTGTTGATTCGCCAGCGCTGTAACGCACTGATTGTTCACTCTAAAGCATTGAGCGATCGGGAGCTGGCCGAGTTTATGGATCAGATCCCCGGCATGGTGCTGATCAACCGCCTGGTGCCAGGCTACGCTCACCGTTGCGTCTGCCTGGATAACATCAGTGGGGCTAAAATGGCGACCCGAATGCTGCTGAATAATGGTCACCAACGTATCGGTTATCTGGCATCAAGCCATCGCATTGAAGATGATGCCATGCGTAAAGAAGGGTGGTTAACAGCCCTAAAAGAGCAGGAGATTGTTGCGGCAGAAAGCTGGGTCGGCACCGGTTCGCCCGATATGCAGGGCGGAGAGTCCGCGATGGTGGAACTGTTGGGGCGTAACTTACAACTGACGGCGGTCTTCGCCTACAACGATAATATGGCTGCCGGCGCGCTGACTGCGCTAAAAGATAACGGCATCGCTATTCCATTACACCTTTCTATCATTGGCTTCGATGATATTCCCATCGCGCGTTACACCGATCCGCAGCTGACCACTGTGCGCTATCCCATTGCCTCAATGGCAAAAATGGCGACGGAGCTCGCGCTGCAGGGCGCGGCAGGCACATTGGATCCGCAGGCGACGCATTGCTTTATGCCGACGCTGGTACGTCGCCATTCGGTGGCGCTGCGGCAGAATGCGGCACCGATCACTAACTCATAACGTTGCGCGATGTAACCGCTTTCAATATGTGAGTAAATTCACAGTATATTAACAATGCGATAGCTATGATGACACTGTTTGTTGCGCTGTAACTACTATGTAACGGTGAATAATCACTTTCACCGAGGTATAGGTGCCTTAAACAAAAATTAAAGCCTGTTTTTGGAGCGTTGCCAGACACGGAAGAAATATTTTTTAAAAGTGAGCTTCGGCGTTCAGTAACACTTCAGTAACGTTCTGCCTGCCGAGCATTTATCTCAAGTACTACCCTGCATAATAAAACCGGAGATACCATGAATAAGAAGGTGTTGACCCTGTCTGCTGTAATGGCAAGCATGTTATTCGGCGCGGCTGCGCACGCTGCTGATACCCGCATTGGTGTAACTATCTATAAGTATGATGATAACTTTATGTCCGTGGTACGTAAGGCTATCGAAAAAGATGCTAAAGCGGCGCCAGATGTCCAGTTGCTGATGAATGACTCGCAGAACGACCAGTCCAAACAAAACGATCAGATCGACGTGCTGCTGGCAAAAGGCGTGAAAGCACTGGCGATTAACCTGGTTGACCCGGCAGCAGCAGGCACGGTCATTGAAAAAGCACGCGGACAGAACGTACCGATCGTGTTCTTCAACAAAGAACCTTCTCGTAAGGCGCTGGACAGCTATGACAAAGCGTATTACGTCGGTACCGACTCTAAAGAATCCGGTATTATTCAGGGTGATTTGATTGCCAAACACTGGGCTGCAAACCCGAACTGGGACCTGAACAAAGACGGCAAAATTCAGTTTGTTCTGCTGAAAGGCGAACCGGGACACCCGGATGCTGAAGCGCGTACCACTTACGTGATTAAAGAGCTGAACGACAAAGGCATTAAAACTGAGCAGTTGCAGTTAGATACTGCAATGTGGGATACCGCTCAGGCGAAAGATAAGATGGATGCGTGGATGTCCGGTCCAAACGCGAACAAAATTGAAGTGGTTATCGCCAACAACGATGCGATGGCAATGGGCGCAGTTGAAGCGCTGAAAGCACACAATAAAACCAGCGTACCGGTATTTGGTGTGGATGCGCTGCCTGAAGCACTGGCGTTGGTGAAGTCTGGCGCAATGGCCGGTACCGTGCTGAACGATGCCAACAATCAGGCGAAAGCCACCTTCGATCTGGCGAGAAATCTGGCTGACGGCAAAGGTGCAGCTGATGGCACCAACTGGAAAATTGAGAACAAGATTGTTCGCGTTCCGTACGTAGGTGTCGATAAAGATAATCTGGCAGAGTTTACCAACAAATAAATACTCCGTATGTGGGCGCAATTTCATTGCGCCCTTAATTATGCACTCTGCAAGGCCAACAAGGTATAATTATGGTCAGCACACATACTCAGTCGTCAGGCGAATACTTGTTGGAAATGACCGGCATCAACAAGTCCTTCCCCGGCGTTAAGGCTCTTGATAATGTCAATTTAAAAGTCCGTCCGCATTCGATTCATGCCTTAATGGGCGAGAATGGCGCGGGGAAATCCACATTATTGAAATGTCTTTTCGGCATCTATCAAAAAGATTCCGGCAGTATTTTATTTCAGGGTAAAGAAATCGATTTTCATTCTGCTAAAGAAGCGCTTGAGAATGGTATTTCGATGGTCCACCAGGAATTAAACCTGGTATTACAACGTTCTGTGATGGATAACATGTGGTTGGGACGCTATCCCACCAAAGGCATGTTTGTCGATCAGGAAAAAATGTACCGCGATACCAAAGCGATATTCGATGAACTGGATATTGATATCGATCCGCGCGCGCGCGTTGGCACATTATCCGTTTCACAAATGCAGATGATTGAAATTGCGAAAGCATTCTCCTATGACGCCAAAATCGTCATCATGGATGAGCCGACTTCATCGCTAACCGAGAAAGAAGTTAACCATCTGTTCACCATCATCCGTAAGCTGAAAGAGCGTGGATGCGGCATTGTTTATATTTCGCACAAGATGGAGGAAATCTTCCAGCTGTGTGATGAAATTACCGTGCTGCGCGACGGCCAGTGGATAGCGACTCAGCCACTGGAAGGGCTGGATATGGATAAGATTATCGCCATGATGGTTGGGCGTTCACTTAACCAACGTTTTCCGGATAAAGAGAACAAACCCGGTGAAGTTATTCTGCAAGTGCGTAACCTGACTTCGCTGCGTCAGCCGTCGATTCGTGATATCTCGTTTGATTTGCACAAAGGGGAAATTCTCGGGATTGCCGGTCTGGTGGGCGCAAAACGTACTGATATCGTTGAAACGCTTTTTGGTATTCGTGAGAAATCATCGGGTACGATTACGCTCCACGGCAAAAAGATTAATAACCACAGCGCAAATGAAGCCATCAACCACGGTTTTGCGCTGGTCACGGAAGAGCGCCGCTCAACCGGTATTTATGCGTATCTGGATATTGGTTTTAACTCGTTAATTTCCAATATCCAAAATTATAAAAATAAAGTTGGTCTGCTGGATAATTCCCGCATGAAGAGCGATACCCAGTGGGTTATTGACTCAATGAGGGTGAAAACGCCGGGCCATCGTACACAAATCGGTTCACTATCCGGCGGTAATCAACAAAAGGTCGTTATTGGCCGCTGGTTATTAACCCAGCCAGAAATTCTGATGCTGGATGAACCCACGCGTGGTATTGATGTTGGCGCGAAATTTGAAATTTATCAGTTGATTGCCGAACTCGCGAAAAAGGATAAGGGGATTATTATTATTTCCTCTGAAATGCCGGAGTTGCTGGGTATTACCGATCGTATTCTGGTGATGAGCAATGGTCTCGTTGCCGGAATTGTTGACACTAAAACTACAACGCAAAACGAAATCCTCCGTCTTGCGTCTTTGCACCTTTAAGATTAGGGGCTCCTTATGAGTGCGTTAAATAAGAAAAGTTTTCTTACTTACCTGAAAGAAGGCGGAATTTACGTTGTTCTTTTAGTTTTGCTGGCAATTATTATTTTCCAGGATCCCACTTTCTTAAGCTTACTGAACCTGAGTAATATTCTGACGCAATCCTCGGTGCGTATTATTATCGCATTGGGTGTGGCCGGGCTGATCGTTACCCAGGGGACCGACCTGTCTGCGGGACGTCAGGTCGGCCTGGCGGCGGTCGTGGCGGCAACCTTGCTGCAATCGATGGAGAACGCCAATAAGGTGTTTCCTGAGATGGCTACGATGCCAATCATCGTAGTGGTGCTGATTGTCTGCGTGATTGGCGCCGTTATCGGTCTGGTGAACGGCATTATCATTGCTTATCTGAACGTGACGCCGTTTATTACCACTCTGGGTACGATGATTATCGTTTACGGGATCAACTCCCTGTACTACGACTTCGTCGGCGCATCGCCAATTTCTGGTTTTGACAGCGGATTCTCAACCTTTGCGCAGGGTTTTATTGCGCTAGGCAGTTTCCGACTCTCCTACATCACCTTCTACGCGCTGATTGCTGTAGCCTTTGTGTGGGTGCTGTGGAACAAGACCCGCTTCGGTAAAAACATTTTCGCCATCGGCGGAAACCCGGAAGCTGCGAAAGTGTCCGGGGTAAACGTTGCGCTGAACCTGCTGATTATCTATGCCTTGTCTGGCGTGTTCTATGCCTTCGGTGGTTTGCTCGAAGCCGGGCGTATCGGCTCGGCGACCAACAACCTCGGCTTTATGTATGAACTGGATGCGATTGCGGCGTGCGTGGTTGGCGGCGTGTCGTTCAGCGGCGGGGTAGGGACCGTGTTTGGCGTGGTGACCGGTGTGATTATCTTCACCGTTATCAACTATGGTCTGACCTACATCGGCGTGAACCCATACTGGCAGTATATTATCAAGGGCGGCATTATTATCTTCGCTGTCGCGCTGGACTCATTGAAGTACGCGCGTAAGAAGTAAACGTACAACGCAAAAAGCCCGGCACAGCGCAATCTGTACCGGGCTTTTCTTATCAGCGTTACAGCGTTAACGCATGTTCTTTCTCTCCGGTTTTAAATTTCACCTCGCCCAGATCAATACAGGCAACCGGGCAAACGTGACCGCACAACAAGCATCCCACACATTTTTCCGTGTCGCAGTGCGGCGTGCGGGTTTCCTCATTCCATTCCATCGCCTGATGCCCACCGTCATAGCAGGAGATGTAGCAGCGCCCACAGCCAACGCATTTATCAAGATGGATGTTCGGATAGATGATGTAGCTACGATCAAGTTCCTCTGCGGGGATGATATTGGCATTGGCCAGACCCACCATCTCCTCCAGTGACTCAAACCCTTGATCGGCGAGGTAATGTGACAATCCGCTGCTCATATCCTCCACAATCCGATATCCATATTGCATGATCGCGGTGGTCACCTGCAGCGTGGCCGCGCCTAACAGTAAAAACTCAGCGGCATCCTCCCAGGTTTCAATTCCCCCTATGCCGCTAATTGGGAAATCGCGCAGTTCAGGGTGCATGCGCAGTTGTTGGATAAAACGCAGGGCGATAGGTTTAACGGCCTTGCCGGAGTAGCCGGAAATACTGGATTTACCATTGACGACCGGCATCCCGATCTTCCGCTTCAGGTCGATATTGGTGATGGATTTAACCGTATTGATGGTCGCGATACCGTCGGCACCTCCGCGTTTTGCCGCCAGCGCCACCTCGCACATATCACCAATATTTGGCGTCATTTTAGCCAGCATTGGCAGGATAGAGCCGCGTTTAACCGCCCGACAGTATTTTTCAACCAGCTCAGGGCTTTGCCCCACATCGCTGCCCATGGCATGTGAGGTCATTTGCGGGCACGAGAAGTTACACTCGATCATATCTGCACCCGCTTCTTCAACCAGACGGGCCAGTTCCTGCCATTGCTGCTCATTTTCTCCCATGATCGACGCAATCAGGACCTTGTCAGGGTAGTCCTGTTTCAGTCGGCGGATCGCGGCCAGATTCTCCTCCAGCGGATGCTCGGCAATTTGCTCCATGTTTTTGAAGCCAATGAAGCCAGTATCTTCTTTGGTGAGATGGTCGAAACGTGGGGAGACTTCATTCGCAATAAAGAAACCGATCGTTTTAAAAACAATACCGCCCCAGCCGCTATCATAGGCTTTGGCGCACATTTCATAACAGTTGCCTACCGGCGAGGAAGAGAGGCAGAATGGGTTGGGGAATTTGACGCCGCAAAAAGTAATAGAAAGATCTTTCGTTAACATGAGCAAGCTCCCTCTAAATAGTGATGAATGGCCTGAGCGGCTTCCTTACCGGTTTTCACGGCGTAAACCACCGTTTTATCGCCTTCAACAATATCGCCCGCAGCAAACAGGACCGGATCGGCGGTTTGGTAGTTTTGCGTATCAATAAGATTACGCTGCGGCTTTAACGCGGCGAAATTAGCAAGCTGAGCATGTTGGCCGACTGCGAGAATAATGTGTTCGGCTTCAAGCGTGAGTTCGCCCGGCAGGCGTACGTGCTTAAAGGTGACGCGATTTCCGCTAACCGCTACCGGCGTGAAACCGTCAATAATCGATACCCCTAATGCCTGAGTGCTGCTGAATTCTTTGTCGCTGGCCGGGAAGTCGGCCAGTTCTTCACGCGCGACGCAGGTGACTGATGGGCAACCCAGCAGCTTCAATGTACTGGCGACATCCATCGCCACGTCGCCGCCACCGATGATTAATGCACTTTGCGCGACGGTAATATCACCGCTGGCTTGCCGGGCCCGTTGCAGAAAATCGACGGCAATTTCGACGTTTTCCGCATGGTCAAACATGGGTAATGTGGAACCGTAAGACATGCCTACGGTAACCAGTACGGCGCGATATTCTGCTTTGAGTTGCTCAACGGAAAGGGCATTGCCGACTTCACAATTGCACTTGATAGTCACGCCCATTTCAACGATACGGGCAATTTCATGATCCAAAACCGAGTGCGGCAGACGAAACTCTGGAATGCCATGGCGCAACCAGCCGCCTGGCTGGGCCTGTTTTTCGAAGATGGTGACGTCATAACCCAGATTGCTCAGCGTTACGCTGGCCTGTAACCCTGCCGGCCCCGCACCGATGACGGCGACCTTACCCAACGTTTTTGTTGCGGGCTGATAGATTTTCATTGCAGTCTGCTGTTCAAAATCGGTAATAAAACGCTGCAGACGCGCAATATCAATAGGCTTATCAATTCCTGAGCGCGTGCATCCGCGCTGGCATAATTTTTCTGTCGGGCAAACCCGGGCGCACACCGCACCGAGCGCATTATTTTCGCGGATAGTTTCGGCGGCGCCTTTAAAATTACGAAAATAAATGGAGCGAATAAATTTCCCCGGGTCGGTTTGCGCCGGGCAATCCTGACTACAGGGAGCATCGTGACATAATAAACAGCGGGAAGCCTCTTTTATTGCTAATAATGGAGTAAAACCAGGCGTGAGCTCATCCAGATAATTTTGTAGTGGCATATTTTCTTCCTTAATGCTTGAGTAAATTAAGGCAAACCGTTAATAACAAAATATAAAAAGTGAAAGGCTATTCTTAAGGCTAAGCACTGCAGGAAGAGTATTCTGTGAAAGAATTCACAAATAGAAGATAGTTTGAGGGAAATGCTGGGGGACAGCATTAATCCCTTATATTGAAATGGTAACTATTATCAAAATATTAGCTATTCTCAAATGCTAATATAAAGGCAATATCCTTAACGATAAAAAACTAAGTAAATAACCATACCGAAGGATAAACATCCGCATCCGGCATAAACCAGTACATAAGACCAAAATTGCAGGGGCTCTTCATGGCGATAAGCGTAGACCGGTTCGCGCGCATTCTTCTTAATTTTATCTACGGCCCCGGAGCGCCAGCCTTTCCAGGCTTCGCGAAAACAAAATACGGGAATGAGCAGAAAGGCCAACACGACGAAAAGGGTTTGTACATCCATGCTTATTTTCCTTGTTTCTTTTGTAATTCGAGCAGTTGTTCAGGCGTAACCGCCGGATATCCCTGTGCGTCGTCCGGTACCTGATGCATGGTAGGGATAGGCACCAGTGGGCCTAAAAAGCGGGGTTCACGTTTAAAAATGTAGAGATCGGCAAGTGCGCCAAAACGGGCGCCAAATTCACGTACCCGCACGGTGAGCATATCCTTTGGCGAAGGTACGGCGTAGCACTGAGCCTGGATACCCATATGCAGCGCAATAAACAAGGCACGCTCGCAGTGGAAGCGCTGGGTAATAATGATGAAATCGTTGGTATCGAACACTTTGCGGGTACGCACGATGGAGTCAAGCGTCCGGAACCCGGCGTAATCAAGCACGATGTCTGCTGGATCGACGCCTGCGGCAATAAGATCCTTACGCATCGTCATGGGTTCGTTATAGTTTTGCTGCGCGTTGTCGCCGCTTAACAGCAGATAGTTAACCTTCCCGCTGTTATAGGCGTTCAATGCGCCCTGAATGCGGTAGCGATAATACTGATTGATGACGCCGGTGCGGTAATACTTCGCCGTGCCCAGAACCACACCAACCTGGCGGTAGGGTAAATCCTGCAATTCGTCGTAGATGTAGGGGGCTGTCTTCCAGCTCATCCACCGGTCGAGTCCAAGCACAGTCAAAAGCAGCAAGCCTACCAGGACTAACAGGCTGTAAAACACGCGCTTTAACATGCAGAAAACTCGTTATTTGGATGGAATTTCAATCAGGCTACTGTACCGGAAGACGTAGCGCAAGAAACAGCAATCTGATTGAGGGGATTTTCAGCAAAACGGTCATATTGAATGGTCGTCTTGCAGGCCGGACGGCGGTATTGGCCGATCCGCCCTGCAGTACGAATTTTTACGCTAACAAAACGCGCTCAATATTATCGCAGCCTAACGCTTTCAGGGTGGCGGAGGTCGCATCCCACTGAATCAACGGCGCATCGGCTTTTTCAGCCAGCACGGCGCGTTGGATGTCCGGGTAGTCATAACCATTCAAATTCAACAGGTTTAACGCGCCCTGCAGCGGCGGCAGGGTCGGATTGAAGGCGGCGTTCTCAGCATAGCTGCCGCTAAAAATTCGACCATCTTTGCATTCCAGCGCAACGCCGCTTGGGGATTTGCTGTACGGCATATGGCATCTGTTGGCGGCGGTAATTGCCGCCTGGGTCAACGCATCGCCCTGCAGCGCGAAGCCGTGATCCTGATCGTCCATCAGCAGCGTTTTGATCTCCAGATCTTTCGGTCCGAAGGCATCTGGCAGGTAATCGCGCAGCACGTGCGGCGCACGCCCCGGCAGATGAATGCGTAAGTCCAGTCCGCTGTTCAGTTCGTTCATAAACTGGCGACAGTGTCCGCACGGCGTGTAGTTGACGGTGATGGCGGCGAGCCCTTTTTCACCGCGCAACCAGGCGTGGCTGATGGCGCTTTGCTCGGCATGAACGGTTTGCTGCATGGTCGCGCCCAGGAACTCCATGTTCCCACCGAAGTACCAGTTACCGCTGATGCCGCGAGAAATTGCCCCAACGTTGAAATTGGACAGCGGGGTACGCGCGCAGGCCGCAGCCAGCGGCAGCAGAGCGAATGCCAGCGCGTCTTCGTCCAGTCCCGATTCGCGTTTCAGCAAAGAGACCTGCTCAGCAGTCAGCATGGCGGGGAAATGCACATCCGCCAGAACAGGCGCCAGGGCTGATTGCAAGTTATCCGCGAGTTGGGCAAAAGCAGTTTGAAAACGTGGATGCATGGCGATGCCTCATAACAATGTAATGGAATCGTAGTTTACGGGCCTGTTACGGCTTTATATGTGATCCAAATCTCATTGCGTGTGCAACTTATGAAACTTAAATGAAAAATGTGCAACGCATCGCAAATAAATTACCAAAAAATGAAGGTTAACCGACCACCGCCAGAATAATCGGGAACAGGAATGGGGCGACTAACGAGGTGATAATCCCGCAAATAACCAGCGCCAGAGAGCCAAACGCGCCTTCCTGGTAGTCCAGCTCCGCACAGCGAGCGGTGCCGAGGGCATGCGAAGCAGTGCCCATTGCCAGCCCACGTGCGGCTTTGGTGCGAATACGCATCGCATTAAGCAACGTATGTCCAAACACAGCTCCGAGGATACCGACAAAAATGACGCAAACGGCGCTGATAGCCGGAATACCGCCAATACTGCCTCCCACCGCCATAGCGATAGGCGTAGTGACCGATTTCGGCATGATAGACGCGGCAATTTGCGGCGATGCGCCCATTAACAGGGCGACTGTTGTACCCGTAACCATCGCCACGATGCTTCCCACAAAACAGATAGCGATGATTGATTTCCAGCGGGCGCGGATCTGGTGCAACTGTTCATATAACGGATAGGCCAGCGCGACCACGGCAGGTTGCAACAAATCGTTCAGCACCTCACTGCCTTTGAAATAATGATCGTAGGGAATACCGGTCAGCAGCAGAATGGGAATAATCACCACCATGGCGACCAGCAGCGGGTTCAATAGCGGCATTTTAAATCGTGCAGCCAGCTTACGTGCGCCGAAAAATACCGCCAGCGTCAGAGGTAACGACCACCATATATACGACATCATTCTTTAGACCCTTTTTGCCCAACGATTTTGCGCTCACCGTGCACAATGTGCGAACTCCAGCTCACCACCAGGAAAACGACCAGCGTACTGATGGTGCAGGACACCACCACCGGACCAAATTGTGCGCGGAGCAGATCAAAGTACTGCATGATCCCAACGCCAATTGGGACAAACAGCAGGGCCATATAACGAATCAGCACGTAGCAGCCAGGGTTAACCCATTTTGCTGGTAACACCTGCAAAGCCAGTAAAACAAACAGAATCAGCATGCCGATAATGCTGCCCGGAATGGTGATAGGAAGTAGTGACGCAAGAAAAATACCTGCATAGAGGCAGGCATAAATCAGGACGAATGCGCGCAAATATTGCCAGATAGTGTTCAGTGCTTTGCTCATAGTTGAAACCCTTGACGAGACTGATTCATCATACAATTAAACTTCAAAACGTGCTACCGATCACATCATGAATTCTAAGCATAGAGGAAATAGATATCTGGAACATCGGGCGATGGCCCTAACTATCCACGCTAAACCTGTGCCAGGTAATACAGAAAACGATTCAAAGCGGTAGTGGGCGTTTCATTGTTGCGCCAGAATACGCCTACGCTGCCTTTTTGTTCAATTTTCGGCAGATTCAGAATAGCCAACTGTCCCTGGGCGGCATAACGCTGCGCCAGGCGTAGAGAAAGAATAGAGATCATGTCGCTACTTTGCAGCAGGTTGGTGCTGACGTTAATCGACGCCGATTCAATGATGTTTTCCGGCAGCATGACGCCGTTATCTACTAGCGCGTTATCAATGCTTATCCGGATGGGCGTTCCCGTCGGCCAGACAATCCAGCGCCAGCTAGCCAGATCGTGCCAGGTGAGTAGGGGATATTTTGCCAGCGGATGGTCGGGACGTGCGACGAAGCAGACCGGCTCGGTATACAGCACCTGATAATTGAGCGGCAACTGAAGCGCCCGGCCGCCGACGCGACCGACGACGACATCCACCGAACCCGCAAGCAGATCGTGCAGCAGCGGGGTCATCACCTTTTCTTCAATATTAAGATGCAGGGTGGGCAGTTCTGTGAGTAAACCCAGTATCGCCTGTGAAACGCAGTCGGTCGCCACCGGCGAGCAACCAATCTTCAGGCTCCCTACCAGGCCGCCTTGCTTAAAACGGGCGATTTCATACTGCGAACGTTCCATATCATTGATCAGGCGTTGGGCATGCTGAAGTAGCAGTTTACCGCCTTCGGAAGGACGCAAGCCTTTGCTGTGACGTTCAAAGAGCGTGATGCCAATCTCATCTTCGAGCTGTGATAACCATTTTGACAACGCTGGCTGGGTGATATTCATCATCCGGGCAACGTGAGTCAAATTCCCCTGTTCGCCCAGCGCGATAAGCGTTTGCAGGTGGTGCAACTTCAGTTTCTGCGCCCAGTTAGCCATTTGCTATAACCTCCAGGTTATGCCTCTGCATGAAAAGCCATTGTACATTTCATCTCCAAACATACAAAGTCGCAACATACCGAAAACAAAACAGACATCTACTCTACCTGCACTGAGGCATTCACTATGACTCACCAACGTGATCTACAAGCACTGATCGATTCCGCCCCCGTCGGCAAGACCCAGTGGCGCGTTATCATCTGTTGTTTTCTGGTCGTCATGCTCGATGGTTTTGATACCGCGGCGATTGGTTTTATCGCACCCGACATTCGCACTCATTGGCAACTGACTGCCGGCGATTTGGCGCCGCTGTTTGGCGCGGGCCTGCTGGGTCTGACCGCTGGCGCACTGCTCTGCGGTCCGCTGTCCGATCGTTTTGGTCGCAAACGCGTGATAGAACTCTGCGTGGCGCTGTTCGGCGCACTGAGCCTTTTATCGGCTTTTTCTCCCGACCTACAAACGCTGGTCATTTTGCGCTTCCTTACCGGATTAGGTCTGGGCGGCGCGATGCCAAATACCATCACCATGACGTCAGAATACCTGCCAGCGCGTCGGCGCGGCGCGCTGGTTACCATGATGTTCTGTGGATTTACCCTGGGGTCGGCGATGGGCGGGATTGTCAGCGCGCAGCTGGTGCCGGTCATTGGCTGGCACGGCATCCTGGTGCTGGGAGGCGTTCTACGGCTGATGCTGTTTGTGGCCCTGTTGTTTGCCTTACCGGAATCCCCACGCTGGCAGGTTCGTCGTCAGTTGCCGCAAAACGTGATTGCCAGAACCGTTAGCGCCATCACCCGGGAACGTTATGAAAATACCCAATTTTATCTCAACGAGGGCACCGCGATTGCTAAAGGCAGCATTCGCCAGCTGTTCGTCGGGCGACAGCTACCCATTACCCTGATGTTATGGGTGGTGTTCTTTATGAGCTTGCTGATTATTTATCTGCTCTCCAGTTGGATGCCGACGCTGTTAAACCATCGCGGAATAGACCTGCAGCATGCCTCATGGGTGACCGCCGCCTTCCAGATTGGCGGTACGCTCGGCGCGCTGGCGCTGGGAGTGCTGATGGATAAATACAACCCTTTCCGCGTGCTGGCTGTGAGCTATGCGCTGGGTGCGGTGTGTATTGTCATGATTGGCCTGAGCGAAAACGGCTTGTGGCTGATGGCGCTGGCCATTTTTGGCACCGGCATTGGTATCAGTGGTTCTCAGGTGGGCCTCAATGCGTTAACCGCCACGCTTTATCCGACGCAGAGTCGGGCGACGGGCGTCAGCTGGTCTAATGCGATTGGCCGCTGCGGCGCGATTGTCGGCTCGCTATCTGGCGGCGTGATGATGGCGATGAATTTCTCATTCGATAACCTGTTTTTCATTATCGCCGTTCCGGCGGCCATCAGCGCGGTGATGCTAGCCCTGCTGACGGTTGTTATCCGCCAGTCGGCCTCTGCCTCAAATACTCTGCCACGTGCAAGTGTTGTGAATGAATAAGGAGAATCCCTATGTCTGAACTGAATCAGGATGTTAAGAACAGCCGTCAGCAGTTTTACCAGCATATTTCCGGGCAGAATCTGACCCCGTTGTGGGAGTCGCTGCATCGTCTGGTGCCGTCAACGCCGAACGCGAATTGCGCGCCTGCGTACTGGAACTATCAGGAGATCCGTCCGCTACTGCTGGAAAGCGGCGATCTGATTGGCGCGAAAGAGGCGATTCGCCGCGTGCTGGTGCTGGAAAACCCAATGCTACGCGGACAGTCTTCAATCACCCCGACGCTGTACGCGGGATTGCAGTTAATCATGCCGGGCGAGGTTGCGCCGAGTCACCGCCATAATCAGTCTGCGCTGCGCTTTATTGTCGAAGGGAAAGGGGCATTTACCGCCGTGGATGGTGAGCGTACCCAGATGCATGAAGGCGATTTTATTCTGACGCCGCAGTGGCGCTGGCACGATCACGGCAACCCAGGCAGCGAACCGGTGGTGTGGCTGGACGGTCTGGATCTGCCGCTGGTGAATCTTCTGGGCTGCGGCTTTGCAGAAGACTACCCGGAAGATCAACAGCCGGTCACGCGCAAAGAAGGGGATTATTTACCGCGCTATGCGGCCAATATGCTGCCGCTGCGTCATCAGAAGGGTAACTCATCGCCCATTTTCAACTATCGCTACGATCGCAGCCGTGAAGCGCTACATGACCTGACCCACATGGGCGACGCCGATGAGTGGGACGGTTACAAGATGCGTTACGTGAACCCGGTAACCGGTGGTTATCCCATGCCTTCAATGGGGACCTTCCTGCAACTGTTGCCGAAGGGCTTTGCTTCGCGGATGGCGCGTACCACCGACAGCACTATCTACCACGTGGTGGAAGGAAGCGGGCAGGTCACCATCGGCAACGAAACCTTCAATTTTTCACCAAAAGATATCTTCGTGGTGCCAACCTGGCACGGCGTGTCGTTCAAGACCCACGAAGATACCGTTTTATTTAGTTTTTCGGACAGACCGGTTCAGGAAGCGCTGGGGTTGTTCCGTGAAGCACGTTATTAATTTGGGAGAGAGAAAATGACGCAATACGTATTCGAACCACAAGCGCCTGTTACCGTTCCGGTGGTTGGCAGTGATGAACAATTTCCCGTACGCCGCGTGTACTGTGTGGGCCGCAACTATGCCGCTCATGCGCGTGAAATGGGCTTTGATCCTGATCGCGAACCGCCGTTCTTCTTCTGTAAACCTGCCGATGCGGTGGTTCCGGTGGCGGCAGGTCAAACCCTCGAACTGCCGTACCCTTCGCAGACCGATAACTATCACTATGAGATAGAGCTGGTGGTGGCGATTGGTAAAAAGGGCAGCGATATACCACTGGAAAAAGCGCACGAATATATCTGGGGCTATGCCACCGGTCTGGATATGACCCGCCGCGACAGGCAGATGGAGATGCGCCAGATGGGGCGTCCGTGGGAAATCGGCAAAGCGTTCGATCTCTCTGCCCCCATCGCGCCGCTGCATAAAGCCAGCGAAAGCGTGGATGTTAACCATGCGCCTATCTGGCTGCAGGTCAACGGCGACGATCATCAGCGGAGCGATATTCGCCACCTCATCTGGTCCGTTAATGAAACCATTAGCTATCTGTCCGGCTTTTTCGAACTGCAGCCGGGCGATTTGATCTACACCGGTACTCCAGAAGGCGTGGGGGCGGTGGTGAAAGGGGATGTGATCACCGGAAACGTAGACGGTTTAACCCCCATCGCCGTGAAGATTGTCTGAGGTGGATGATGAAGCTGTACAGTTTCTTTAATAGCTCCGCGTCATATCGTGTACGCATTGCGCTGGCGCTGAAGGGGCTCGATTACCAGACGGTGGGCGTCAACATTCGAATTGGTCAGCAGAACGAGTTGGCCTACCGGCGGATGAATCCTGTGGGGCTGGTGCCTACGCTGGTTACCGACGACGGAGAATCACTCGGGCAGTCGCTGGCGATAACCGACTGGCTGGACGGCCACTTTCCGCAGTCGCCGCTGCTGCCTGCCGATTTCCCGGCGCGTAGTAAGGTGCTGGAAATCGTCTATGCCATCGCCTGTGATATCCATCCCGTGAATAACATGCGGGTATTGCGCTACCTGAGTGAAGAATTAAAGGTCAGTGAAGAAGATAAAAAACGCTGGTATGCGCACTGGATCCAGCAGGGGTTAAGCGCGGTGGAACAGATGCTGCGCCAGAGTCATTCGGGGACGTTCTGCGTGGGTGATGCGCCGACGCTGGCGGATTGCTGTCTGATCCCACAGTGGGCGAACGCGTTACGTATGGGCTGCGATCTGAGCGGATATCCGCGTTGTAAGGCGGTATATGATGCCTGTATCCAGCTTCCGGCGTTTATCGCCGCCGCGCCCGAGAATCAACAAGACAAAATTCCAGCCTGATAAGGAGAACGACAATGGCTAAAGTGACACGCGCAATTATCGTGGGTGGTGGGATTGGCGGCGCGGCGACTGCGCTATCGCTGGCCCGTCAGGGCATTAAAGTGATGTTGCTGGAGAAAGCGCACGAGATTGGTGAAATTGGCGCAGGTATTCAGCTTGGACCGAACGCGTTCTCTGCTCTGGACAGCCTTGGCGTGGGTGACGTCGCCCGCCGGCGCGCCGTTTTTACCGATCACATCACCATGATGGATGCGGTAAACGCGAAAGAGGTGGTACATATTGAAACCGGGCAGGCGTTTCGCGATCACTTCGGCGGCCCTTATGCGGTTATCCATCGGGTTGATATTCATGCTTCTGTCTGGGAAGCGGCGCTGGTTCACCCCAACGTTGAGTATCGCACTTCAACGAACGTGGTTGATATTCGCCAGACCGAGAATGACGTGACGGTATTTGATGAGCACGGCAACAGCTGGACGGCGGATATTTTGGTGGGCTGTGACGGTGTGAAATCGGTCGTTCGCCAGTCTCTGATTGGCGATGCGCCACGCGTGACCGGGCATGTGGTCTACCGGGCGGTGATTGATTGCGATGATATGCCGGAAGATTTGCGCATTAACGCGCCAGTGTTGTGGGCCGGACCGCACTGCCACCTGGTTCACTATCCGCTGCGCGGCGGCAAACAGTACAATCTGGTGGTGACCTTCCACAGTCGTCAGCAGGAAGAGTGGGGAGTGAAGGATGGCAGTAAAGAGGAGGTTCTCTCCTATTTCGCCGGAATTCACGCGCGACCGCGCCAGATGCTGGATAAACCCACGTCCTGGCGGCGTTGGTCCACTGCCGACCGCGAACCGGTAGAAAAATGGGGCACCGAACGTATTACGCTGGTGGGTGATGCCGCACATCCGGTGGCGCAATATATGGCGCAGGGAGCCTGTATGGCGCTGGAAGATGCCGTCACGCTTGGTAGGGCGTTACAGCAGTGTGACGGCGATGCGGCTGATGCCTTTGCCCTGTATGAGTCGGTGCGTATTCCGCGTACCGCCAGGATTGTCTGGTCGACGCGCGAAATGGGCCGTGTTTATCACGCTGCGGGAGTCGAACGTCAGGTGCGTAATCTGCTGTGGAAAGGGAAATCACAGGCTGAATTTTATCGTGGTATGGAATGGCTGTATGGCTGGAAAGAAGATAACTGCCTGTTGCCGCGCTGAGCCTCTTTAATCTCCCTAACGGAGGCGCTACCATAGCGCCTCTTTTTTTGCGGGTGACGATATGCGTGTTTTACTGGCGCCGATGGAAGGCGTGCTCGACTCACTGGTGCGCGAGCTGCTGACAGAAGTGAATGATTACGACCTGTGCATCACCGAGTTTGTGCGCGTGGTGGATCAGCTCTTGCCGGCAAAAGTATTTCATCGGCTCTGCCCGGAACTGCATAACGACAGTCGGACGCCATCCGGCACGCGGGTGCGCATACAGCTACTGGGGCAGTATCCGCAGTGGCTGGCGGAGAACGCCGCGCGCGCGGTTGAACTGGGATCGTACGGCGTCGATCTGAACTGCGGCTGTCCGTCGAAGCTGGTCAACGGCAGCGGCGGCGGTGCTACGTTATTGAAAGATCCTGAGCTTATCTACCGGGGCGCAAAAGCCATGCGCGAAGCGGTTCCGGCTCATCTCCCGGTGACGGTGAAAGTGCGTCTGGGCTGGGATAACAGCGACCGGCAGTTTGAAATTGCCGATGCCGTCCAGCAGGCTGGCGCCAGCGAACTGGCCGTGCATGGCCGAACCAAGGAGCAGGGCTATAAGGCCGAACATATCAACTGGCAGGCGATCGGTGAGATCCGCCAGCGGCTTTCCATTCCGGTTATCGCGAATGGCGAAATCTGGGACTGGCAAAGCGCCCAGGATTGCATGGCCATCAGCGGATGCGATGCGGTGATGATTGGACGTGGCGCATTAAATATTCCGAACCTGAGTCGCGTGGTGAAGTACAACGAGCCGCGTATGCCGTGGCCTGATGTGGTGAGGTTGTTGCAAAAATATACCCGTCTTGAAAAGCAGGGGGACACCGGGCTGTACCACGTGGCGCGGATTAAACAATGGCTGGGGTATTTGCGAAAAGAATATTCAGAGGCAACTGCACTGTTTCAGGAGATTCGTGCGTTAAACAATTCGCCGGATATCGCGCGCACGATTCAGGCTATTACCCTGTAAACGCAGCCGATGCGCCAGACCGGATTAAATACTAATACCTTATCCGGCCTGGCTGATATCGTAGCAATATCAGAAAATCATCTTAAACACGCCCGTTACCACCAACAGTCCAATCAGAAAAATAATCAGAATTACCCACAGCAGAATTTTCATTAATTTTCCCTTTTTTTGGTAAGTTCAGATTGAGTATAGGAAAGTATCAATCATTCTGCCTGGGGGGACTGTTATGCTGGTTTACGTGCGCTGAGCAAAAACACCATTGGCCGCTCTTTTTCTTCATCCAGCGCCGGGTTTTCAGCAATCTGTTGCGCAGACGGTCCCCATTCATCGACACAGACGATGTCGAATCCGGCCCCAACCAACGCATTAATCCAGGTCGCCAGTTTACGGTGCTGTTTTTTGACGCCTTCAGCAAACCAGTTACTGATGCGTTCGCCTTCCTGCTGATAATGATTGACCGGCCAGGACTGTTGCCCGGTTTTATCTTTTATCCAGCCCTGGTTAAGCGGTGCGGTATAAATTGGATGCTCGGCAGAAAAAACTAACATGCCGCCTGGTGTTAATGACTGGTAAATCGTTACCAATAATCGTTCTATATCGCGCAAATAGTGCAGGGCAAGCGAGCTATAAACCAGATCAAAGGAATTTGGCGACAGGGTAAGCATTTCGAGATCTTCACGCTGATAAACGATGCCACTACCCTGAGTCATACTGTGCGCCTGGGTTAACATCTTTTGTGAAATATCCAGTCCCAATACGCTGGCAGCCTGATTATCGCGCGCGTAGCGACAAAACCAGCCATATCCACAGCCCAAATCGAGAATGTTTTTTCCCTGCAGAGAGGGGAGCATAGCTTGTATTGTCGGCCATTCTGGCGCGCCATCGAGTCCTTTCACCGAACGATCCAGCGTGGCGTATCCTGCAAAGAACTCAGGGTCGTCATAGATATTCTGTGACATAACGTCTCCATCTATTAATTATTAAAATTATTTAATCTATATTATTTGTCTGGTGTATATTTTTCCGATTATATAATTTTATTGCCAAAGATGTATTGCCACGCGTAACTAAAAAAGCAGGAACGACAAGTCGTAATCTCTGCACATCTTTTCTTACCTGTATATCTCCATGAATCGTAATTCCGTTTTAGTCCCGGCGGCATTGTTGCCGCTTTTTATTCTGATGTCAGGCTGCGCGCCAATGCATGATGACCGCCAGTCTCTGTCGCAGCAGGCTCCTGCTGCGAATGTCGATACCACATTGCCCGCAGCGTTAAAAAATGGCTGGCCGGACAGCCAGTGGTGGAAGGCATACCATGACCCCCAGCTTAATGCGTTGATTGACAGCACGTTGCGAAATTCTCCTGATATGCAGGTAGCGGAACAGCGCATTCAACTGGCGGAGGCACAGGCTAAGGCGGTGGAGGCGCAGGATGGCCCGGAGATCGACTTCTCCGCGGACGTTGAGCGTCAGAGAATGTCAGCCGAAGGGCTGATGGGACCGTTTGCCATTACCGATCCGGCCGCCGGGACGACAGGGCCGTGGTACACCAACGGCACCTTTGGTTTAACCGCAGGCTGGAATCTGGATCTGTGGGGTAAGAATCGGGCTGAAGTGACGGCGCGTATAGGGGCCGTTAAGGCGCGTGAAGCCGAGCGTGAGCAAACCCGACAGCTGCTGGCGAGCGGCGTGTCTCGACTGTACTGGGAATGGCAAACGCAGGCCGCGCTGAAAACCGTGCTGACGCAAATCGAAACTGAGCAGCAAAACGTGATTACCGTCGATCGTCAGCTGTATCAAAACGGTCTTACTTCTTCAGTGGAAGGCGTTGAAACTGACATCGATTCCAGCAAGACAGAGCAGCAGTTAAACGACGTCAGCGGTAAAATGAAGGTCATCGAGGCGCGACTGAGCGCGCTGACTAATGCCCAGTCCACTGCCCTGAAGCTCCATACGACCAAACTGCCTGCGGTCGAAAGTCAGCTCCCGTCCCAGTTAGGTTACTCGCTACTGGCCCGCCGACCGGATTTACAGGCGGCGCACTGGTACATCGAATCATCGCTGAGCAGCATTGATGCGGCGAAAGCGGCGTTTTATCCCGATGTGAATCTGATAGCGTTTTTACAACAGGATGCGTTACATCTGAGCGACCTGTTCCGCCATTCCGCACAGCAAATGGGTGTCACAGCCGGACTCACGCTGCCTGTCTTCGACAGTGGCAGACTAAATGCGAATCTCGACATAACCAAAGCCCAAAGCAACCTGACGGTGGCGAATTACAATAAAGCCGTGGTAGATGCAGTGAATGACGTGGCGCGAGCAGCTTCGCAGGTGGAAACACTGGCGCAGAAAAATCAGCATCAGCAGCAGATTGAGCATGATGCCCAGCGCGTCGTGGGTCTGGCGCAGGCGCGCTTTAATGCCGGTATTATTGCTGGCTCCCGGGTCAGCGAGGCAAAGATCCCGGCTTTACGCGAGCAGTGCAACGGTCTGCTTTTACAAGGCCAGTGGCTGGATGCCTCAATCCAGTTGACCAGCGCGCTGGGTGGTGGTTATCACGCGTCCTGACTGTTCGGCCCGCGGTGTTAAGCTGTCGGGCCATTTTCATTGCGCTTACGTGCGCTTCGCCGTTTCATCCACCAGCGGACGCCCGCGACTATCCCGATAACCAGCACCAGCCAGATGCCATGCTTGATATGCTGGTCAAGGCTGTGCAGCCACGGCGCAATCACTTCGCCACCGACATAGCCGAGAGTGGTAAATAGCGATGCCCAGACAAATGCGCCAAGAATATTCAACGGTAAAAAAATCTTCGGCGGCAGGTGACTGGCGCCAATCAGCAAAGGACCAATAACGCGAAAGCCATACATAAAGCGCGTACCGACCACAAACAGGTAAGGACGTCGCTGGATCATCTTTTGTGCATAATCAATTTTTGCCTGATGGCGCGAGAAACGCTGCAAAATTTTGCCGCCAAAACGGCGTCCGAGTAAATAGAGCAACTGATCGCCAATCATCCCACCCAGTGCGACCGAGAGTACCACCAGCGGAAATTTCAGAACGCCCTGATGTGCCGCCACGCCGCCTAACAGGGTAATGGTTTCGCCTTCCGCCAGGCTGCCGATGATTAACGCAGCATAGCCGTATTGCGCAACATAATGATTTATATCCATACGATTGTATGACCTCCACTACTAATAGCATACACCCTATGAATATTTGATGCCGGAAAAGCACAACCTGGCGCTTCGGTATTTTTCCTGTGTACATAAAATAATCAAAAGCTGAATTATACTTGAAGTGTTGAGGTCCGGAGCTGACAAGAAGGGGGCGGTATGAACCATGTCTGGGGGCTGTTTTCCCATCCCGATCGTGAAATGCACGTGATCAACAGCGAAAACGAAAGTGTTTCGCATCACTACACCCACCATGTACTGCTGATGGCGGCAATCCCGGTTATTTGCGCGTTTATCGGCACCACGCAAATCGGCTGGAATTTTGGCGATGGCAATATCCTGAAATTATCCCTGTTAACCGGATTGGCGATGGCGATTCTGTTTTACGGGGTGATGCTGGCAGGCGTCGCCGTCATGGGCCGGGTTATCTGGTGGATGGCGCGAAATTACCCGCAGCGTCCGTCGCTGGCGCATTGTATGGTGTTTGCCGGATATGTCGCGACGCCGCTGTTTTTAAGCGGGCTCGTCGCACTTTATCCGCTGGTCTGGCTGTGCGCATTGGTGGGGACCATCGCGCTGTTTTACACCGGCTATTTACTTTACCTCGGTATACCGACGTTCCTGAATATCACTCGTGAGGAAGGGTTAAGTTTTTCCAGTTCGACGCTGGCGATCGGTGTGCTGGTACTGGAAGTTTTGCTGGCTATTACGGTAATCCTGTGGGGTTACGGCTATCGGTTATTCTGACGGATAAACCTGTCTGCGCTGCGTTGTTGACGTAAAAGTCAGCAACGCAGCATTTCGAGACGATTCTCCTGTGGCGGCAAACCTGCCGGATCGCTATGATGCCTGAGCTAGCTTGAGATAATACTTAGTCTCAGGCGGTGTGCGTTGTGACGTGCGTGAACCATTATCAGAAATCTCATCATGCTGAAATTCCGAGTTTCATTATTAAGCCTTGCCCTGGTGCTGGCCGTTCCTTTTGCACCCCAAGCCGTGGCTAAAACGGCAACTACCGCAGCGGCTTCTCAACCTGAGATAGCATCCGGTAGCGCGATGATTGTTGATCTGAATACCAACAAAGTTATCTATTCGAACCATCCGGACCTTGTGCGTCCGATTGCGTCGATTACCAAATTAATGACGGCGATGGTGGTGCTTGATGCGCGACTGCCGCTGAATGAAAAGCTGAAAGTTGATATTAGCCAGACGCCGGAAATGAAAGGCATTTACTCTCGCGTTCGACTTAACAGCGAAATTAGCCGTAAAGACATGCTGTTGCTGGCGCTGATGTCATCAGAAAACCGCGCGGCGGCGAGCCTGGCGCATCATTACCCGGGCGGATATAACGCGTTTATCAAAGCCATGAATGCCAAAGCGAAATCGCTCGGTATGACTCAGACACGCTTTGTGGAACCCACCGGCTTATCGATTCATAACGTTTCGACGGCCCGGGACTTAACCAAACTGCTGATTGCCAGCAAACAGTATCCGCTGATTGGCCAGCTAAGTACGACGCGCGAAGATATGGCGACGTTTGCCAATCCGGCGTATACGCTGCCGTTTCGTAACACCAACCATTTGGTATACCGCGATAACTGGAATATTCAGTTAACGAAAACCGGGTTTACCAATGCGGCGGGTCACTGTCTGGTGATGCGCACGGTGATTAATAACAAACCGGTGGCGCTGGTGGTGATGGATGCATTTGGTAAATATACCCACTTTGCCGATGCCAGCCGTTTACGTACCTGGATTGAAACGGGCAAGGTGATGCCGGTTCCGGCGGCGGCGCTGAGCTATAAAAAGCAAAAAGCCGCGCAGATGGCGGCGGCAGGTTCGGCGACGGGCGAGCAAATCGCACAGAACGATTAAACAAGACGTCTTATCCGGCCTGCACAAAACTAATGTGGCTGTAGGCCGGGCAAGCGAAGCGCCCCCGGCAACATGCCCGGTGGCGCTTATCTTTTTTTTGCTTTACGACTCTTTCCAAAACTTCTGCTTACTCGTTTTCCCAATACCCGGATTCATACTGTTGGTGGGATCGTTCTCACGGTAAAAACGGGTCAAGGTTTCCGGCGCCTGATACAGATGCCCGACGTTGTGCTCTGCCGGATACTGCGCCCCACGCTCGCGCAGGAGTTCCAGCATTTGCTCTTTCAGCGCATGCGCGTCCACGCCTTTTTTCACAATGTAATCCTGATGGAAGACGTAGCACATAAAGTGACCGTAATAGAGTTTGTGCACCAGTTGGCTGTCGATCTCTGGAGGCAGATGCTCGTACCATTCGGTATCGTTACGGCGTAGCGCGATATCCAGCGCCAGAATATCTTCCACTTCATCGGCATGCACGGCCTGATAACGTATAGCCGCGCCAGCCGCCGCAAAGCGGTGTAAAAACGCCTTGCTGCCTTCTTCCGCGGTACAGGCAAAGAAATCGCCTTCAGCGGTTTTGAAATATTCGCTAAGCCAGTTTTGCGCTTCAGCCACGCCGCCGCCGGCCATTTTTAACAGCAGGTGATGTTCGTACTTATCGCGCCAGCTTTTCATGCGTGCCGGTAAGTGGCTGGGGAACAAATGACCAAATTTCTGCATTGCGCGATCGGTGAAGTGCGGACGGAAAATTTTCACTTTTTCCAGCATCGCATCGGTGCGACCTTTCAGGGTGAAGAAGAACGGCATTTTGTCGGTGCCGAGCTTGTCGATCATCAGAAACGTATCTTTGCCGTATTGCTCAGCAATGTCGTAAATATCGCGGTGCATGTATTCACCGGCGACCGGCAGATGCTCAAATTTTGCCAGAATATGCCGGCGGATCTCTGTCAATACCTCTGGCTGGTTGGTGCCGATATAAAAGACCTGCTGGTTTTTTTCGGCTTCGAAGGTGTCCAGGCGCACGGCGAAAACCGCGAGCTTGCCGGCACAACCGGATGATTCAAACAATCTATCCGGGTCGGCGTTATAGCGTGCAGGCGTGTCCGCCTCGATATCTCTGACGCGGGTAACGTAGTCGTGATCGTGCGCATGACGCCCGTCATGGCGGACATCGTCATCTTTAATCCGCTCGTCATCAAGTTTGCTCAGGATCTGCTCCGGGGTCTGGCCCAGCTCGATACCCAGATGGTTAACCAGCTGTAATTTGCCCTGTTCGTCAATACGCGCAAACAGCGACATCTCCGTGTATGCCGGACCGCGCTGTACCAGCGAGCCGCCGGAGTTGTTGCAAATGCCGCCGATAACCGAAGCGCCGATGCAAGACGAACCGATCACTGAATGCGGCTCACGGCCAAACGGTTTGAGCGCTTTTTCCAGCGAATAAAGCGTGGTTCCAGGGTAAGCCAAAACCTGTTCGCCTTTGCCAATGACGTGCAGCTTATCAAGACGCAGAGTGCTGATAATGACAATCTCGCGGTCATAATCATTACCGCTCGGCGTAGAGCCTTCGGTCAGACCGGTGTTTGCGGCCTGCATCAGGATGATTTTATCTGCGGCGACGCAGGCGCTCAAAACGCGCCACAGTTCTAAAAGCGAGCCCGGGAACACGACGGCAAGCGCATCGCCCTGGCCGGAGCGGAAGCCCTTGCGATAGCGGGCGGTTTTAGCAGGGTCTGTGAGCAGGTGTGAATGACCCACCAGACGGGTCAGTTCATTCAGAAAAGCTTTATTATCTGTTTTAATGGAAGACATTCTCCACTCCTTGTGGTGGGACTCAATATCAGGAACAAGCATAGCGCTTTGTATGACAATACGCTTTCTCATTCATAATGTCTCTGGTTCGTCTTCTACTGATTCGCGCTGGTTTTGAAAATTAGGAGAATAACCTTAGCTTTCTTTATCGCTCCCGTTTAGTCTTACGGCAAACTGCGGTTTTTGTTATATTTTCGCTGCCTCGTCGGGAAAAAATAAAGAGAGAATCAACATGAAATGGCTATGTTCTGTAGGTGTCGCGGTGAGTCTGGCGTTGCAACCCGCGTTGGCGGACACTCTGTTTGGTAACCATCCGCTGACGCCAGAAGCGCGGGATGCCTTCGTTACCGATTTACTCAAGCAGATGACCGTGGATGAGAAAATTGGGCAACTCCGTTTGATAAGCGTCGGGCCTGATAATCCGAAAGAAGCCATCCGCGAGATGATCAAAGACGGGCAGGTTGGGGCTATTTTTAACACCGTCACACGCCAGGATATTCGCAAAATGCAGGATCAGGTGATGGAACTCAGCCGCCTGAAAATCCCTCTCTTTTTTGCCTACGACGTATTACACGGTCAGCGTACCGTGTTCCCAATTAGCCTCGGTCTGGCGTCCTCCTTTAATCTCGATGCGGTCAGAACCGTTGGTCGGGTTTCTGCGTATGAAGCCGCCGATGATGGTCTGAATATGACCTGGGCGCCGATGGTCGACGTCTCGCGCGATCCGCGCTGGGGGCGTGCCTCAGAAGGATTTGGTGAAGATACGTATTTGACCGCCACAATGGGCAAAACCATGGTGGAAGCGATGCAGGGGAAAAGCCCGGCCGACAGGTATTCGGTGATGACCAGCGTTAAGCACTTCGCCGCCTATGGCGCGGTTGAGGGCGGCAAGGAATATAACACCGTCGATATGAGCCCGCAGCGTCTGTTCAACGACTACATGCCGCCGTACAAAGCCGGACTGGATGCTGGTAGCGGTGCGGTGATGGTAGGGCTTAATTCGCTGAACGGCACGCCAGCAACCTCGGATGCCTGGCTGTTAAAAGACGTGCTGCGCGATGAGTGGGGCTTTAAGGGCATCACCGTTTCCGATCACGGCGCGATTAAGGAACTGATTAAGCACGGCACCGCCTCCGATCCTGAAGATGCAGTGCGCGTGGCGATCAAGTCCGGCATCAACATGAGCATGAGCGATGAGTATTACAGCAAATACCTGCCGGGGTTGATTAAGTCAGGCAAAGTCACGATGGCGGAACTGGATGACGCCGCGCGCCACGTGCTGAACGTGAAATATGATATGGGGCTGTTTAACGATCCGTACAGCCATCTGGGGGCCAAAGAATCTGACCCGCAGGACACCAATGCGGAAAGCCGATTGCATCGCAAAGAAGCGCGTGAAGTGGCGCGTGAAAGTCTGGTGCTGCTGAAGAACCGTCTGGAAACATTGCCGCTGAAAAAATCCGCCACCGTGGCGGTTGTCGGTCCGCTGGCTGACAGCAAGCGTGATGTCATGGGCAGTTGGTCTGCTGCCGGTGTGGCCGATCAGTCGGTAACGGTGCTTACGGGGATTAAAAACGCCATCGGTGAGCAGGGTAAAGTGGTGTACGCGAAAGGGGCGAACATCACCAACGACAAAGGCATTGTTGATTTCCTCAATCTGTATGAAGAGGCGGTGAAGGTTGACCCGCGTTCGCCGCAGGCGATGATCGATGAGGCCGTTAACGCCGCGAAGCAGTCTGACGTCGTGGTCGCGGTCGTCGGCGAGGCGCAGGGAATGGCGCATGAAGCTTCCAGCCGCACCGATATCACTATTCCGCAGAGTCAGCGTGACCTGATTACTGCGCTGAAAGCCACGGGTAAACCGTTGGTTCTGGTGCTGATGAATGGGCGTCCGCTGGCGCTGGTTAAGGAAGACCAACAGGCCGATGCGATCCTTGAAACCTGGTTTGCCGGGACGGAAGGCGGTAACGCCATCGCCGATGTGCTGTTTGGCGATTACAACCCGTCAGGTAAGCTGCCGATGTCTTTCCCGCGCTCTGTTGGACAGATCCCGGTCTATTACAGCCATCTCAATACCGGCCGCCCATATAATGCCGATAAGCCGAATAAGTACACGTCGCGCTACTTTGATGAAGCGAATGGTCCGTTGTATCCCTTTGGCTATGGCCTGAGCTATACCACGTTCACGGTTTCTGATGTGAAACTCTCCTCCCCAACGATGAAGCGTGACGGGACAGTGACGGCCAGCGTGCAGGTGACCAACAACGGCAAGCGTGAAGGTGCGACGGTTATTCAGATGTATTTGCAGGATGTGACCGCGTCAATGAGTCGTCCGGTAAAACAGCTGAAAGGTTTTGAGAAAGTAAATCTTAAGCCGGGCGAAACCCAGACCGTAAGCTTCCCGATTGACGTTGAAGCGCTGAAGTTTTGGAACCAGCGCATGCAATACGATGCGGAACCGGGCAAGTTCAACGTCTTTATCGGCGTTGATTCCGCCAGAGTGAAGCAGGGCGAATTTGAGCTGCTGTAATTGATGAATAAAGCCACGCATCATGCCTGATGGCGTTACGCTTACCAGGCTGACTAAATAGAATCATCCGGCAAATTCACTTTGGGTTTGCCGGATTTTTTTATTTTATTATCGCCTTACCGCTAATAACTCTCAGTGTTACTACCCAATTGCCAGGTTAAGGCTTGATTTTTCGACTATGCTTTTTCCTCAAGTCTCTGAAAAGGGCCGCAAAAGGATGAGGAGTACAGCATGATAATCACAAAAGTATGGGTGGGCTCACTGGCGCTTTTAGCCGCGATAAGCTTACCCTTACAGGCCGCGTCACCCGTCACGGTCGGTTCAAAAATAGATACCGAAGGGGCGCTGCTCGGCAACATTATTTTGCAGGTGCTCGAAAGTCACGGCGTGAAAACCGTCAATAAAGTACAGCTGGGTACCACTCCGGTAGTGCGTGGCGCCATCACCTCCGGTGAGCTGGATATTTATCCGGAATATACCGGCAATGGGGCATTCTTTTTTAAAGATGAGAATGATCCTGCGTGGAAGAATGCGCAGGCCGGTTTCGACAAAGTGAAAAAGCTGGACGCAGAGCAAAATAAGCTGGTCTGGCTAACGCCTGCGCCCGCCAACAATACCTGGACCATTGCTATACGCCAGGATATCGCACAAAAGAACAAGTTAGAGTCGCTTGCTGATTTAGGCCGTTACCTGAAAGACGGGGGAACGTTCAAGCTTGCCGCCTCTGCGGAATTCATCGAACGCGCTGACGCGTTGCCTGCGTTTGAAAAAGCCTATGATTTCAAACTGAAGCAAAATCAGTTGTTGTCGCTGGCGGGGGGTGATACCGCGGTGACAATTAAAGCGGCGGCGCAGCAGACTTCTGGAGTCAATGCGGCGATGGCCTACGGCACCGATGGCCCGGTTGCGGCGCTCGGTCTGCAAACATTAAGCGATCCAAAAGGCGTCCAGCCCATTTATGCCCCTGCGCCCGTTGTGCGTGAATCGGTACTGAAGGACTACCCGCAAATGGGAGAATGGCTACAACCGGTATTTGCCAGCCTGGATGAAAAAACGCTGCAACAACTGAATGCCAGTATTGCCGTGGAGGGGCTGGATGCGAAAAAAGTCGCAGCAGACTACCTGAAGCAAAAAGGATGGGTGAAGTAACGGAGTTTGCAGCGGGTGGGTGTTTTGTCGAAAATTTCAGTAAATCGGGTGTTGCTGCTGCTGGTGCTTCTTACCTTCGCGGCGGCAGCGCTTCCTTTCATTAGCTATGCTCCCAATCGCCTGGTTTCCGGCGAAGGTCGTCAACTCTGGGATATCCGGCCCGACATGGCGTGGGGATTGGCGGTGGCTTGCTTGCTGCTGTTTCTTCTGTGCTTTGTACCGGGAAAGTCCGGCAATATATTGACGCTTGTTATTAGCCAGCTGTTGGTGATTGCGGCGCTGGTAACCGCAGGAGCAACGGCAACGTATCTGGCCCAGACCGGTAGCCCGCTGGCCAGAACCAGCCTGGGCAGTGGGTTCTGGTTGGGACTGGGGCTGATGCTGCTGGCCGCCAGTGACGCCATTCGTCGCATCACCGAACAGGCGTCATGGCGATGGCTGTTGCATGCGCAAATGTTTATTTTGCCGCTGGTGCTTTTGTTCTCCGGCACGTTTAGCGATCTTTCTCTGCTTAAAGAATATGCCAACCGTCAGGATGTCTTTAATGACGCACTGGCGCAACATCTGACAATTCTGTTCGCTACCGTGGTGCCCGCGATGCTCATTGCCGTGCCGCTGGGCGTCTGGTGTGCTTTTTCTGTCGCTCGCCAGGGGCCGGTATTCGCGGCACTGAATATCATCCAGACCATTCCCTCCGTCGCGCTGTTTGGCCTGTTAATTGCGCCCCTCGCCGGGCTGGTGAAGCACTTTCCGGTGTTGGGTTCGCTTGGCGTCGCCGGAACCGGTCTGACGCCTGCGCTTATTGCGTTGGTACTGTATGCGCTCTTACCGCTGGTTCGCGGCGTAGTGGCTGGATTGAATCAGGTTCCACGCGATGTGCTGGAAAGCGCCCGGGCGATGGGGATGAGCGCGCGGCAGCGGTTTATCTCGGTACAATTTCCACTGGCGTTGCCGGTCTTCTTGCGCAGCTTGCGGGTGGTCATGATCCAGACAGTGGGGATGGCGGTGATTGCCGCGCTGATTGGCGCAGGGGGATTTGGCGCGCTGGTCTTTCAGGGATTGCTCAGTAGCGCCGTTGATTTAGTTCTGCTGGGTGTGATCCCGGTAGTTGTGCTGGCAGTGTTGATTGATGCGCTGTTTGATTTAGGTCTCGCGCTGCTAAAGGTATCGAATAATGATTGAATTTCGCCATGTCAGTAAAACCTATGGTCAGCACAGGGCCGTCGATGACCTTAATCTGCAGTTAGGGGAGGGCAGCTTTTCGGTATTAATTGGTACGTCGGGTTCGGGGAAGTCCACCACGCTGAAGATGATCAACCGTCTGGTGGAGCATGACAGCGGGCAGATCCGATTTGCCGGGGAGGAGATCCGCAGCCTACCGGTGCTGGAGTTACGACGACGTATGGGGTACGCGATTCAGTCGATTGGTTTGTTTCCACACTGGACCGTTGCGCAGAACATCGCCACCGTACCACAGCTGCAAAAGTGGTCGCGCTCACGTATTGATGACCGAACAGATGAACTGATGGCACTGCTGGGTCTTGAGGCGAGTTTGCGTCACCGTTATCCGCATCAGCTTTCCGGCGGACAGCAGCAGCGGGTCGGGGTTGCGCGTGCGTTGGCGGCAGACCCGCAGGTGCTATTGATGGATGAGCCTTTTGGCGCGTTGGATCCGGTCACCCGCGGTGCGCTGCAACTGGAGATGACGCGCATTCACCGTCTGCTGGGGCGTACCATTGTGCTGGTGACACATGATATCGATGAGGCGCTGAGGCTGGCGGAGCATCTGGTTCTGATGGATGCAGGAAAGGTTGTGCAGCAAGGTGCGCCGCTGTCGATGCTGACTGCGCCAGCGAATGATTTCGTGCAAACCTTTTTTGGCCGTAGTGAACTGGGCGTAAGGCTGTTGTCACTGCGCACGGTAGGTGATTTTATCCGTCGCGGCGAACGCTCAGATGGTGAACCGCTGGTGGATGAGATGACGCTTCGTGATGCGTTGTCGGTGTTTGTGGCGCGCGGTTGCGAGGTTTTACCGGTTGTGACGCCGCAGGGGTTGCCTTGCGGGACGCTTCATTTTCGCGATCTGCTTTCGGAGATGCCGACCCGTGAAACGTCTTGCTGATCCGCTGCTTTGGCTGGTTGTCCTGTTCCTGATCCTGTTGGTCGGGTTACCGCACAGTCAGGCCCTGTTTAGTTCGCTGTTTCCTGAGTTGCCGCGACCGGTGTATCAGCAGGAAAGTTTTACGACGCTGGCGTTAAGCCACTTTGCGCTGGTGGGGATTTCAAGTTTTATCGCCGTCATCATCGGCACGGGGGCGGGAGTTGTGGTAACCCGGTCCTGGGGCGTGGAATTCAGGCCGATGGTGGAAACGATTGCCGCCGTGGGGCAGACTTTTCCTCCGGTCGCCGTGCTGGCAATCGCCGTACCGGTGATGGGGTTTGGGCTTGAACCCGCGATTATCGCGCTGATCCTGTATGGTGTGTTACCGATCCTGCAGGCAACGCTGGCGGGACTCGGCGGCATTTCTCCCAGCGTGATGGAGGTAGCCAGCGGAATGGGAATGAGTCAGAGCCAGCGGCTGCGCAAAGTGGAGTTGCCGCTGGCGGCGCCGGTCATCCTGGCGGGGATTCGCACGTCGGTGATTATTAATATCGGCACCGCAACAATCGCCTCAACCGTCGGGGCGAACACGCTGGGCACGCCGATTATTATCGGGCTTAGCGGGTTCAATACCGCTTATGTGATTCAGGGCGCGCTGCTGGTCGCGCTGGCGGCAGTGATAGTTGATCGCGGGTTTGAGCGATTAGCGAGCCGCCTTACCCGGCACGTAAAATGAATGTGTAGCCTGCCAGCATGACGCCGCCGATACCGCCGATAGCCATTAGCAGAAAGAGGGTGATAACACCGATTTTAGCTGCGCTCATTATGCACTCCTTATGTGAATTCAAGGATTGTACACGTTTGTTAATAGAATATTAAATACCGAGTGGATAAATATCGTGACCCAACGCGCGCCATTCGTTCAACTGTTGCTGCTGTGCGGGCGTTTGGCTCTCGCCGCACCAGACGAGTAAGGTTCGACCTTCAAACAACTCCGGTCGCAATTGGTTCAGCGAGTGGGCGAGGACGTCAACGCGCCATCCCTGCTGGCTGGCTACCCAACCCTCCAGCCATAAACGGGTGGTATCGTGAATGTTCCAGCCGACAACCAGGGCGTCTTTACCCTGTTTCTTGCGCGCCGAAGCCAGACAAATTGCGATGTAGTTGATGAGGACGCCGTCGAGGATCCCCAGTAACGCCTGCAGGATCGGCTGTTGGCATTGCAGGCGTCGGCGTAACGGAATGAACAAATGGGTGTTGAGCGTTTGTGCGGGATAATCCTGACCGCGCTCCTTGATCCACAGTCTGAGGCTATGCAAATTATTACTTTGCAAATAGCTCAATAGCGTCTCTTGTTGTTCGCGCCAGCCGTTATGGACATCAATGTTCTCATTGCTGAGCAGCATTTTTACCTTACTGACCTGAACGCCGTTGTTTATCCAGCGTTTTATCTCACGGATCCTGTCGATATCCGCGTCGTTAAACAGGCGATGCCCGCCGTCTGTCCGCTGCGGTTTGAGTAATCCGTAACGCCTCTGCCACGCGCGTAAAGTGACAGGGTTGATATCACAAAGCAAAGCCACTTCACCTATTGTGTAAAGCGCCATCGTCGTCTCACTTATGCTCGCGAGGTCCCAGTTTTACTTTAGACGCTCTTTTGCGAACCAGGTAGTTTTGTCTGTTTTTTGTTCAACGAATGGGTGAATTTGTAGTCATGCTCGCGCTTTCGAGTGATCGTTCTCACAAATTCCTTTTTTTTTGCAACACTTCAAAGAAAGTTACGCGCAGCCCATGTATGTTACGCGCTTTTAAGTGATATGTGGTTGGCGGGTATGTACGAGTTTAATCTGGTGTTGCTGCTGCTTCAGCAGATGTGTGTGTTTCTCGTTATCGCGTGGCTCATGAGCAAAACGCGTTTGTTTATCCCGCTGATGCAGGTCACGATCCGGCTCCCGCATAAGCTGCTTTGCTATGTCACCTTTTCCATTTTCTGCATTTTGGGCACCTATTTCGGGCTGCACATTGATGATTCTATTGCCAACACCCGTGCTATCGGCGCGGTGATGGGCGGGCTGCTTGGCGGCCCGGTGGTTGGCGGTTTAGTCGGCCTGACCGGCGGCTTACATCGTTATTCCATGGGAGGAATGACGGCGCTCAGTTGCATGATTTCAACCATTGTGGAAGGTTTACTCGGCGGGCTGGTGCACAGCGTACTCACCCGTCGCGGTCGCACCGATAAAGTCTTTAGCCCACTGACCGCGGGGGCTATTACCTTTGTTGCCGAACTGGTGCAGATGCTGATCATCTTGTTAATTGCTCGTCCGTTCGATGACGCGTTTCGACTGGTCAGCAATATCGCCGCGCCGATGATGGTGACTAATACCGTGGGCGCGGCCCTGTTTATGCGTATTTTGCTCGATAAACGGGCGATGTTTGAAAAATATACCTCCGCTTTTTCCGCCACAGCGCTCAAAGTTGCTGCTTCCACGGAAGGTATATTGCGCCAGGGATTCAACGAGGTTAACAGCATGAAGGTTGCCCAGGTGCTGTATGAGGAGCTGGATATCGGCGCCGTGGCGATTACCGATCGCGAGAAGCTGCTGGCATTTACCGGTATTGGCGACGACCATCATCTGCCCGGTAAACCGATTTCCTCCTCGTACACCCAACGCGCGATAGAAACCGGCGAGGTGGTGTATGCCGATGGGAATGAAGTCCCTTACCGCTGCTCTTTGCATCCGCAATGTAAATTAGGCTCAACGTTGGTCATCCCTTTGCGGGGCGAAAACCAGCGGGTGATGGGGACTATCAAGCTGTATGAAGCCAAAAACCGTCTCTTTAGCTCGATCAACCGCACGCTGGGGGAAGGGATCGCCCAACTGCTTTCGGCGCAGATTCTGGCCGGGCAGTATGAGCGGCAAAAAGCGATGCTGACGCAGTCGGAAATCAAACTCCTGCATGCACAGGTGAATCCCCATTTTCTGTTTAATGCGCTCAACACCATTAAAGCCGTGATCCGACGCGATAGCGAGCAGGCCAGTCAATTGGTGCAGTATTTGTCGACGTTCTTTCGCAAAAACTTAAAGCGCCCGTCGGAGATTGTGACGCTGGCCGATGAAATTGAGCACGTTAACGCCTATCTGCAAATTGAAAAGGCGCGCTTTCAGTCGCGCCTGCAGGTGACCTTAACGGTGCCAGATGCGCTTGCTCATCAGCAATTACCCGCTTTCACCTTACAACCGATCGTGGAGAATGCCATCAAGCATGGTACCTCTCAGCTACTGGATACCGGGGAAGTGTCGATTACCGCCCGCCGCGAAGGGCTGTATCTGATGCTGGATATTGAAGACAACGCCGGGTTGTATCAGCCAACGTCTGAGGCCAGCGGATTGGGTATGAATCTGGTCGATAAACGACTGCGCGAGCGGTTTGGCGACGATTTTGGCATCAGCGTAGCGTGTGAACCTGACCGTTTTACCCGAATCACTTTACGACTTCCTCTGGAGGAACTGGCATGATCAAAGTGCTGATTGTCGATGACGAACCGTTAGCGCGGGAGAATCTGCGGATCCTGTTGCAGGAGCAAAGCGACATCGAGATTGTCGGGGAATGCTCGAATGCGGTGGAAGCCATCGGCGCGGTACATAAGCTGCGTCCGGATGTCCTGTTTCTTGATATTCAGATGCCGCGTATCAGCGGCCTGGAAATGGTCGGCATGCTTGATCCCGAGCATCGCCCGTACATTGTTTTCCTTACCGCCTTTGATGAGTATGCGGTGAAGGCCTTTGAAGAACACGCGTTTGATTATCTGCTCAAACCGATTGAAGAAGCGCGGCTGGAAAAAACGCTGATCCGTTTACGCCAGGAGCGCACCAAGCAGGATGTATCACTACTGCCCGAGAATCAGCAGGCGCTGAAGTTTATTCCGTGCAGCGGTCATAGCCGAATTTATCTGCTGCAAATGGATGATGTGGCGTTTATCAGCAGCCGTATGAGCGGCGTGTATGTGACCAGTAGCGATGGTAAAGAGGGGTTCACCGAACTGACGCTCAGAACGCTGGAAAGTCGTACTCCTCTGCTGCGCTGTCACCGGCAATATCTGGTGAATATGGCGCAATTGCAGGAGATCCGTCTGGAAGATAACGGTCAGGCGGAGCTGATTTTGCGTAACGGCCTGACCGTTCCGGTAAGCCGCCGTTATCTTAAAAGTCTAAAAGAGGCGATTGGACTGTAAAACTGGTACACTGCGCGCCATTGCATCACCGACAGTTGAAGGCTCTATGCTAAGTAACGATATTCTTCGTAGCCTGCGCTACACCCTGAAAGCGAACAATAACGACATGGTGCGTATTCTTGCGCTTGCTGACATGGAATCCACCTCCGCAGGTTTCGATACCTGGATGACAAAAGAAGATGAAGACGGGTTTGTGCGCTGCCCGGATATCATTCTCTCCGGTTTTTTAAACGGACTGATTTATCATCTGCGTGGTAAAGATGATTCTGCGCCGGAACTGGCGCTTGAGCGTCGTGTTAACAACAATACGGTACTGAAAAAGCTGCGTATCGCCTTTTCGCTGAAAACCGATGATATTCTGGCCATTATGACCGGGCAGAAGTTTCGTGTGTCGATGCCGGAAATCACCGCCATGATGCGCGCGCCGGACCATAAGAATTATCGCGAATGCGGCGATCAGTTTCTACGTTATTTCCTGCGAGGTTTGACCTTCCACGTGCATAACGCGAAGTCTTAAAGCGTAAAGCGGGCGACCACGATGAATATCGGGTCGCCGGTGGTTTACTTCACTTCTTTAAAACCCGCCGATTCCATTACCGTTTGCATTTGCTTCATGCTGATGTTTTTATCGGCATTCTCAGAAAGCTTCATCCCGGAAATTGCCTGCAATGCTTTTATATCAACTTTTTCCATATCGATAGTGACATTTTCCTGCGCGTAGGTATCTGTATAGCTGAGCTTTTCTTCTATACCAGCGATATTTTGATATTTAGCGCTCAGCGCGTCGAATACTTTCGCGGCTTCTTCTTTATTGCTGGCGCCGATCGATGCATAGCTGATTTTACTTTCGGAGATCTGTTTCAGAACCTTATCGCCTTTATAGGTGTAAGAGACGGTAATATCCGAACCGTTAAGGTTGGCATTAAAGGTTTTTGTCTCTTCTTTATCACCACATCCCGTCAGAGAAAAAACGACAACCGACGCAGCGACAAGTGAAACTAATTTTTGAAACGCTTTCATGTAAAACTCCATTTCATGAATGTTGGATGCTAAATAATAGCGCCAATGAATTTGATGGGACCGAACGGCCTTAATAGCAGAGCAGTATAGAATAAATCTAATCGCGTTGGCTGAGCAGTCCGAAAATGGAGTGAGGCAGTGTGTTTAAGATTAGGGATAAAATCATTCAGCAAAAAAAGCGCTGCAGTTGCAGCGCTTGAGATGTCTGATTTACTTCACCTGTTGGCCAGGTTTTGCGCCTTCGTCCGGGCTTAACAGGAAGATATCTTTCCCGCCAGGACCTGCCGCCATTACCATCCCTTCAGAAATGCCGAAGCGCATCTTACGAGGAGCCAGGTTAGCAACCATAATGGTCTGGCGTCCAATCAGGGTTTGTGGATCCGGATAAGCAGAACGAATGCCGGAGAAGACGTTACGCTTCTCGCCGCCGAGATCCAGCGTCAGACGCAGCAGTTTGTCGGAACCTTCCACGAATTCAGCGTTTTCAATTAGCGCCACGCGCAGGTCAACTTTGGCGAAATCGTCAAAGGTGATGGTTTCCTGAATCGGATCATCCGCCAGCGGGCCGGTTACCGGTGCGGCAGCGGCTTTCACTTCTTCTTTCGATGCTTCCACCAGCGCTTCAACTTGTTTCATGTCAATGCGATTGTAGAGCGCCTTAAAGGTGTTGACCTTGTGACCGAGCAGCGGCTGCTCAATGGCATCCCAGCTCAGTTCGCAGTTCAGGAACGCTTCCACACGTTCAGCAAGCGTTGGCAGAACCGGCTTCAGGTAAGTCATCAGCACACGGAACAGGTTGATACCCATGGAACAGATCGCCTGCAGGTCGGCATCGCGGCCTTCCTGTTTAGCCACGACCCACGGGGCTTGTTCGTCAACGTAGCGGTTTGCCACGTCGGCCAGCGCCATGATTTCACGGATAGCTTTGCCGAATTCACGACTTTCCCACGCTTCGCCAATCACCGTTGCGGCGTCGGTGAAGGTTTTATACAACGCCGGATCGGCCAGCTCAGCCGCCAGAACGCCGTCAAAACGCTTAGCGATAAAGCCCGCGTTACGTGAAGCCAGGTTGACCACTTTGTTAACGATATCGGCGTTTACGCGCTGGACAAAGTCTTCCAGGTTCAGGTCGATGTCATCAATGCGTGAAGAAAGCTTCGCGGTGTAGTAGTAGCGCAGGCTGTCGGCATCAAAGTGCTTCAGCCAGGTGCTTGCCTTAATAAAGGTGCCGCGAGATTTGGACATCTTCGCGCCGTTCACCGTCACATAACCGTGTACGAACAGATTGGTCGGCTTACGGAAATTGCTGCCTTCCAGCATGGCAGGCCAGAACAGACTGTGGAAATAGACGATGTCTTTGCCAATGAAGTGATAAAGCTCGGCGTCGGAATCTTTCTTCCAGTACTCTTCAAAACTGGTGGTGTCACCACGCTTATCGCACAGGTTTTTGAATGAACCCATGTAGCCAATAGGCGCATCCAGCCAGACGTAGAAGTACTTGCCTGGCGCATCCGGGATTTCAAAACCGAAGTACGGGGCATCGCGGGAAATATCCCACTGCTGCAGGCCGGACTCGAACCATTCCTGCATTTTGTTGGCAACCTGCTCCTGTAACGCGCCGCTGCGCGTCCAGGCCTGCAGCATCTCGCTGAAGGACGGCAGGTCAAAGAAGAAGTGTTCGGAGTCGCGCATTACCGGCGTCGCGCCAGAAACGACGGATTTCGGCTCGATAAGTTCGGTCGGGCTGTAGGTTGCGCCACAGACTTCACAGTTATCGCCGTATTGATCCGGTGATTTACATTTCGGGCAGGTGCCTTTAACAAAACGGTCCGGCAGGAACATGCCTTTTTCCGGATCGTAATGCTGGGAGATTGTACGGTTCTTAATAAAACCGTTCTCCTTCAGGCGCGTGTAAATCAGCTCAGACAGCTCACGGTTTTCTTCGCTGTGCGTAGAGTGGTAGTTGTCATAGCTGATGTCAAAACCTGCAAAATCAGTCTGATGCTCCTGACTCATTTCACCGATCATCTGCTCTGGCGTGATCCCAAGCTGCTGCGCTTTCAGCATGATTGGCGTGCCGTGTGCGTCGTCCGCGCAGATGAAGTTAACCTGGTGGCCGCGCATTCGCTGGTAACGGACCCAGACATCAGCCTGGATGTGCTCCAGCATATGGCCGAGGTGGATTGAGCCGTTGGCGTACGGCAGTGCGCACGTTACCAGAATTTTCTTCGCGACTTGAGTCATAGTGGGCAATTACTTCTTTTGTAGTGAAAAGGGCTTTGATAGTACCAAAATGGTAATTACTGCGCCAAGCGATAAGGGCATTTATCCGTAAATGAATAATTGTTGCGGTTGGAGTAAACTACCTGGTGACTATTGTATATTCAGAACAACAAAAAGGAGTCGGGATGAACGCACAATCCCAGGCCAAATCACCAGAGACCCTGCGCGCCATGGTCGCCGGGACGCTGGCGAATTTTCAGCATTCAACCCTGAAGCATAATCTGACGACGCTTAAAGCGTTGCACCACGTCGCCTGGATGGATGACACGTTGCACGTTGAGCTGGTCATGCCGTTTGTCTGGCATACCGCGTTTGAGGAATTAAAAGAGCAATGTAGCGCCGATCTGTTGCGTATTACCGGTGCGAAAGCGATCGACTGGAAGCTGTCGCATAACATTGCGACGCTGAAACGCGTGAAAAACCAGCCAGGCATTAATGGTGTAAAAAACATTATCGCCGTCAGTTCGGGTAAAGGCGGCGTGGGCAAATCTTCTACCGCCGTGAACCTGGCTTTGGCGCTGGCTGCGGAAGGCGCGAAGGTAGGGATTCTGGACGCCGATATTTATGGGCCGTCTATCCCAACGATGCTCGGCGCGGAAAACCAGCGGCCAACCTCGCCAGACGGTACCCACATGGCGCCTATCATGTCTCACGGTCTGGCGACGAACTCTATTGGTTATCTGGTCACTGACGATAACGCAATGGTGTGGCGTGGTCCGATGGCCAGCAAAGCGCTGCTGCAGATGCTGCAGGAAACCCTATGGCCGGATCTTGATTACCTGGTACTGGATATGCCACCGGGCACCGGTGACATCCAGTTGACGCTGGCGCAGAACATTCCGGTCACGGGGGCTGTTGTGGTGACCACTCCGCAGGACATTGCGCTTATCGATGCGAAAAAAGGCATCGTGATGTTCGAAAAAGTCGAAGTGCCGGTGCTGGGTATTGTTGAGAATATGAGCATGCATATTTGCAGCAACTGCGGTCATCATGAGCCAATCTTTGGCACCGGAGGCGCGCAGAAGCTGGCTGAGCAGTATCACACCCAACTGCTGGGACAGATGCCGCTGCATATCTCTCTGCGTGAAGACCTCGATCGTGGTACCCCGACGGTTATCAGTCGTCCTGACAGTGAATTTACCGCCATTTACCGTGACCTGGCTGGGCGTGTAGCTGCCCAGCTTTACTGGCAGGGTGAAGTTATTCCGGGCGAGATTGCCTTTCGCGCCGTGTAATTAACCGCGTGACAGATATTCACCGCATCATAATAAATTGATGCGGTGAATGTATGGGGTGAATAAACTTCGTTATATTGTTTATCCTGCCTGTATAATCCATGTCTTTTTCTGAATAAATCGCTTCAATGCATCATTTGAATTGATCAAATTCATCCTATTAATCTACAATCTCAATTAGTTCTGGTGAGAGAGTTAACCATTACTCACAGCCAGACGGCTTGCACGCTGTTTCCGCCCAATACAGGAATAATGAATGCTATGAAAATTAGTTTATTCTTGGGAGTTATTACTCTGATGTATGGAATGAGCGCTTCTGTTTTTGCCGCAGAGACTGCCACCGTGAATATAAGTGGTCGAGTAACCGAGCCTACCTGCAGCACTGATGTTGTCAATAACGAAGTGCAGCAACGCTGTGGCAATGCCGTTTCCTTTTCAAACGTCAGAGAGGGTGTCTCCAAACCGACAAAAGGTGCGGTAACGGAAATTGTTACTGTTCCCGGCGACGCTACACGGCAGATTGTGCTGACTCGTTATGATTAAAAAGTCTTTTATTAACCATGTATTTTTGTGGTGAATAATGCGTGGTTAATTATTTCCTCAAAGAATTTCACTCCGGCAGTTAATCTCCTAAATTTATTAATTTATAAACAATAAAGAACTCTATTTATTTGTTGCAATTATATTGCTCTTTGCAACTTGTTTTAAATCAATAAAACAACGTGTTTACATTGCGGTAACGTTTCTGGTGTGCGAATTTAATTTCAAGAGTTAAACCCTCTTAATAAATAGAATTCAATTCATTAAGGAAGATACTATAAAACGTTCAGTTATTTCTGCTGTTGTGCTGTCTGCTGTATTTATGAGCGCTGGGGCTTTTGCTGCTGATACCGATCAGGGTGAACTGATTATTACTGGTAAGGTGGTTGGAACAACCTGTAAATTTACGGGTGACACCACGGCGACCATTGGTATGAACCAAATTGGTGCTGACAGATTAAATACCTTAAGTGCGGGTGGTGTTTATGACGGATACTCAAATAAGACTACCGTGCCATTGACTGTTGAATGTACGGGGGATAAAGCACCGAAAATTACTTTCTCCAGTTCTCAATTTGACAGCACTAATAAATATATTACACGAAATACTGCCGCAAATAATGGTGCTGGCTTCTCCGTTTACTATGGTGATGACTTTACTAAACAGGTTAACCCCGATACAGGTATTGAGTTAACCAAAACCGCAGACAATAAATATACGCTGAACTTTAGCGCACGCTACGCGAAAATTGGTACTGCCGCTGTTTCCGCTGGTGACGTTGCCTCTTCGCTGACGATGACTGTTGTTACTGATTAAGATTGCTATCCTGTTTATCGGCGGCTCTGGTCGCCGATTATTTCCGTAGTAAGGATAATTATAATGAAAAAAATAATAGTATTATTATTAGTTGGCACAGTATTGCCTGCGTGGGGTGGCGTGTACATTTACGGCACGCGTGTCATTTATCCGGCACAGAAAAAAGAAATTACCGTACAGTTAATGAATGAAGGTAGCCGTAGCTCCCTGGTTCAGTCCTGGATAGATGACGGAGATACCAGCCTGCCACCAGAAAAAATCCAGGTGCCATTTGTGATGAATCCTCCCGTGGCTAAGGTCAGCGGAGGTTCTGGTCAACAACTCAAAATCAAGCAACTAGCAAATACGCTGCCAAAAGATCGTGAAAGCCTTTTTTTTCTTAATGTGTTGGATATTCCTCCTAATTCTGCGGAATCAGCAGGGAAGAATATGATTAAATTTGCTATGCAGAATCGCATCAAATTTATATATCGTCCTCAGGGCATTGCCGGTGTAGATGAAAAAAGCTTTTCTCGCTTAAGCGTCAGATATGTCAGTGGTGGCATTAATATCAAAAACAATTCTGCCAACTGGATAACGATACCTGAGCTCGTGGGTAATTCAAAAATAAACAGCGAGACAGTGTTGCTTGCTCCGTGGTCAGATAAAAAGGTTGTCACTGCTGCTGTCGTTAATCATTACAAGGTTACTCTTATTGACGATCACGGAAACTACTTAAGTGAAAAAATAAAAACGGAAAGATAGTCAAGGACTGATTATGTCAAAGATAAACTCCATTACACTGGCAATCTTGTCAGTGTTAGCCACTTCATCCGCATGGGCTGAAGAAGACACGTTTGATACAAATTTTATGATCGGTGGTTTGAACGGCGAGAAAATCTCTCGCTATCAAATTGATGGTGATAAGCCAATGCCCGGCATATATGAAATGGATGTTTATCTTAATAACCAGTGGCGTGGCCGGTACGAAATTAATATCAACGCTGATCCTGATGCGACATGTCTGTCCTGGGCACAATTGCAGCAAATTGGTATTCGCACAGAGAATATTAAAACGGATAAAAAAGAGGAGTGCGTGCCGCTTCGTGAAGCAGTGCAGGGCGGCAGTGTTGGTTATGACATCGGGCAATTTATTTTGAATCTAAGCGTTCCGCAGGCGTATGTGCTGGAATATGAACCAGGATATATGCCGGCTGAAACCTGGGATCGCGGTGTTAACGCTTTTTATACCTCTTATTACGCCAGCCAGTATTACAGTAATTATAAACACGGTGGTGATGATAAAAGCAGCTATGTGAACCTGAATAGCGGGTTGAACCTGCTAGGGTGGCAGTTGCACTCAAATGCCAACTATACCAAAGGCAACGAGGGCAGCGGCAACTGGAAAAGTAACACGCTATATATGGAGCGAGGTATCCCACAAATACTTGGCACGCTACGTACCGGAGATATGTATACCGGCGCGGATATCTTTGATGCGGTACGTTTTCGTGGTGTGCGTATCTGGCGCGATATGCAAATGTTACCGAACTCAAAACAGAATTTTACCCCAGTAGTCCGCGGGATTGCCCAGAGCAACGCGCTGGTAACCATCGAACAAAACGGCTTTGTTATTTACCAGAAAGAAGTTCCACCTGGCCCATTTGCTATTGATGATCTCCAGCTCGCTGGCGGCGGTGCGGATTTAGATGTGAGCGTGAAAGAAGCGGATGGTTCGGTATCTCGTTATCTGGTGCCTTATTCATCTGTACCAAATATGCTGCAGTCGGGCGTATCGAAATATGATTTTGCTGCTGGGCGCAGTCATATAGAGGGGGCTGGCAATCAGTATGATTTCCTGCAAGGTAGCTATCAATATGGTCTGAACAATCTGCTTACGGTCTATGGCGGCACTATGCTGTCACAAAACTATACCTCATTTGTGCTCGGGACCGGTTGGAATACACCCATTGGCGCAGTATCGGTAGACGCCACGCGATCGCATAGTGAGCAGGACAATGGTGATGTTTTTGATGGTCAGAGTTATCAGGTTGCGTGGAATAAGTATGTCGCTCAGACCGGCACGCAGTTTGCGCTGGCAGCTTTTCGTTACTCCTCGCGAAATTATCGTACCTTTAATGACTACGTATGGGCGAATAACAAAAATCACTATGACCGCGATGAAAATGATGTTTATGACGTTGCGGACTACTATCAGAACGATTTTGGACGTAAGAACAGCTTTTCGCTGAATATCAATCAAGCGTTACCCGAGAACTGGGGATCCCTGGCCGTCAGCGGCCTGTGGCGCGACTATTGGCAGCGCAGTGGAACCGGCAAAGATTATCAGCTGAGCTACTCGAACGCCTGGCAGCGAGTCAGTTACACCTTGTCTGTTAGCCAGACCTATGATGAGGACAACCACGAGGATAAACGTTTTAACCTGTATATCTCCATCCCATTCTCGTGGGGGGATGGGATTTCCACGCCGCGACGCGATTTGTTCGTATCCAACTCGACGACGTTTGATAATGACGGCTTTCAGTCGAGTAACACCAGTCTCAGCGGTGTTGCCGGAAACCGCGATCAGTTTAGTTTAGGGGCAAATCTGAGCCATCAACGTCAGGAGAGTGAGACAACGGTAGGTGGTAACCTGGTCTGGCGCGCGCCGATGGCGACCTTTGGCAGCAGTTATAGTCAATCGAATAAATATCAGCAGGCCAGCGGCAATATTCAGGGTGGGTTAGTCGTGTGGTCAGATGGTGTCGCGTTAGCCCCTCGGCTTTCAGATACATTCGCCATTGTTAAAGCGCCTGGGTTACAGGGCGCGGCCGTGCAGGGACATCGTTATCTAACAACTAACAGCAAAGGTTACGCGGTTTACGACAGTCTGACGCCGTATCGTGAAAATATGCTGATGCTGGATCTTTCCGACAGTAATAGCGATGTGGCGTTGCTGGGCAATCGAAAAGGCACAGTACCTTATCGCGGCGCGGTCGTGATGACGGAGTTTGAAACCGATCGGCGTAAACCCTGGTATTTCATTGCCGAGCGTTCGGATGGCTCTCCGTTATCGTTTGGTTATGAAGTGGAAGATGAACTTGGTAATAATGTTGGCCTGGTGGGGCAGGGTAGCCGGTTATTTATTCGTACCAATGATATTCCCGCTTCGGTACGCGTTGCAGTTAATAAACAACAGGGGCAGTTCTGTACGATTACCTTCGATAAGGCGATTGATGAGAATAAAGTCTATACTTGCCGCTAAGGATGCAAGATATGAAAGGATACGTATTTTTGATGTTTCTGCTGCTGTCATCCTTTGGCGCCGATGCCGGATGTACATTTCAGACAAAAAATGGTGCATTAACGACAATTAATCTGGATATGACATCTGGAACAGCAACGAACAAAATCAATCTCAGCTCCGGTAGCGATATAGTGTGTACTGCCAATAGTGACAGCTTATATTATACAACACCTCTCAAGGATTACATTGTTGCAATTCAGGGTAGCGGTGGCAAAAAGGTTTTAATAAATATCAATCTAACCAGCAATGATTTTCCTGTTAGCATTGGGAAGAAAACGGTTAGTGCCAACGAAGTGTTGAATACCAAGATTTTCACTATTACAGCAAGTTATGTAAATTCAGGAACGGCTAAGCAAACGGTTTCCGGTGATGCATTTAGCCTGAGCGACTCGGCGGTAAGCATAACCTCTGATAACTCGTGTACTTCAAACTGGCTTGCTTATCTTTATTGTTGGATTACCGGGCGTTTATCGAGTAATTCTGCATTTACGCAGAATATTAACTTTACTGTTACGCATAAACCGACGACCTGCCAGTTCTCCTTACCTCGATACGAAATTAAAATGCCAGATACCACATTAAATGAAATGAATACGGCAAATAATACAAAATCAGGATCTGCAAATTTGGTACTGAATTGCAATAGTGTTTATAACGTTACTACCAACCCCGTGAGTTTTAAGGTGGCTCGCGGTGACTGGGATGAAAGCGGGAAAATACTAAAAAATACGCTAACGAATGGCGCAAAAGGAGTGGGGTTCCAGATATATAACGGCACCGCGACGACTCCCCTAAAACTGGGGGATACTCTGATGAACAGAATAGCTAAACTGGATACAATCAACAATCAGTACACTTTCCCTATTACTGCGAAATATGTTCGTGTGACAGGAGAATCGTTACGGCCTGGTGAGGTTCAAAGTAAAGTCATATTTGCGGTATCTTATGACTAATTAGTGCGGTGTGATGTTTCTAAAAAATGTACCTTCGTGATGAAGGTACGTTTTTTTTATCGGTGATAAAAAATCTCGCCGTCGTAGGCTTTAATGATCTTAGCATCAGCATCATTGACCAGCACGTACGCGCCACCCATGTAGGTCCAGTGGGTGCCTGCGGTCGGTGCAGGCAGGTTGCGCAGATTCCACTGTTTAATGGTGTATTCTTCGGTGAGATACAGTGGTGGAACCTTGTCACCGGGTTTGAAATGGGTGAAGTCAGCAATAAAGCTGCTCAGCTCATACTTATCGATACCTGTGGGCGCAGCTGTTGCAGCCGGCGCGGCCCAGACGACACTGCTTGCAAGCAGGAGTGCACCCAGCAACATTTTATTCTTCATACCCATCCTCTCTACCTCTTCGGGTCATCAAAATCAGTCATGTATCATTCCTGGCTTACAGGGCATCTGACAAGGACTTTTTTGTTATCACACCAGTAATTTCGTAAAAAGTGTAAATGAATGTACAGCATTGCGACAATTTCAAGCGGCATTTTAGCGATGAAGTATCACGTTTTTGCATATCAACTCAGAGTGGAGCTGTTACACGACATACAGGAGTTGCTCCGGTCTCTGTGACCCGGAACAGTTGTCTTCAAGAAGACCCATTACTGGAATAGCGTTAAAAATTGATGCTTGTTTAATCAATTTATTTACTTTACTGTAAAGTAAATAAATTCATGGGATTTTGCTATGGTTAACTGGGAAAAATTATTTTTTTTCATTATGTTAATGGCTTTTTCATGTCATCTTAACGCATCTCTGCATGAGGGGGTATCTGTGGAACCAAAGACTGTTGAACGCTGTCTGGTAACGCGGGACCGTGAGCTGGCTTGCTCTCAGTGCACTGATTTGAATTATCAGCATATGCAGCTACGACTCAGCTATTTACGTTTTTTACTACTACAAAATAGTTTCACTATCCAAACCTATGACTATCTCTGGCGTGAACATCAACGAACAATGTCTTGCCTTGAAATCAGCAGATACATTGTCGCAAAAGCAATCAATATTCTGCTATGCCCAGCAACGGTCACATTGCCCATACCTCAACCTGTTTTTAATTTGTGGCAAACATCGCATATGGCTTTTATTCAGCGTGCCAGGCCTCCGCACGTGTTTTCACTGCGCGACCCCAATGACTAAACGGAGGAAAACACGATGCTGGCTCACTTCTTTATTTTCCGTCCTGTATTCGCCGCGGTCATTGCTATTTGCATCGTTTCTGCCGGTATCCTGGCTCTTTTCACATTGCCTGTTGAGCAGTATCCGGATATTGCGCCTCCGGGGGTGAACGTTACGGCAAACTACCCAGGCGCTTCTGCGCAAAACGTTGAGGACAGCGTAACGCAGCTACTTGAACAGCAAATCAAAGGAATTGATGGTCTGCTTTATTTTTCTTCAACCAGCAGTTCAGCTGGTCAGTCTCGTATTAGTCTTAGCTTTGAACAAGGTATTAATCCCGATATAGCGCAGGTCCAGGTGCAAAATGCTGTAAATCAGGCTATGACACGGCTACCGCAGGAGGTGCAACAACAGGGGCTTTCTGTGACTAAATCACAGGGAGATAGCCTGATGGTTATCGCCTTATATGACCAGAACGATCGTTTAACCAGTGTCGATATTAGCGACTTCCTTATCAATACGTTGCAGGAGCCCTTAAGTAGAATAAAGGGGGTGGGAGAAACAACTGTTTTTGGTGCGCAATATGCCATGCGGATTTGGCTCAACCCACATCAACTCAATAATTATGGTTTGATGCCATCAGATGTACAAACGGCTATCGAAGCACAAAACTCGCAAGTGACCAGCGGAGAGATTGGCTCTCTTCCTTCTCTCAATGATCAGTATCTGAATGCGACGGTGACCGCCCAGTCCCGCCTGGAAACATCAACGCAATTTGAAAGTATCATTCTTCGGACAAATAATGATGGTTCAGCTGTATATTTGCGAGATGTTGCTCGAATCGAACTTGGGGCTGAAAACTATCAGAATCTGACCACACTTAATGGTCATCCTGCTGCTGGAATATCTATTCAACTCGCATCCGGAGCTAATGCACTGGAAACTGCTGAAAAGATTCGCGTTGAAGTTAACAGATTAAAAGATCGGTTTCCGCAAGGCATTGTCGTTGCTTATCCTCGTGACAGTACACCGTTTGTGACGGTGTCCATCGGAAATGTTGTGCAGACGCTGATTGAAGCGATTGTTTTTGTTGTGGCGGTAATGTATCTATTTTTACAAAACTGGAGAGCCACATTAATCCCCTCATTGACGGTGCCCGTCGTATTATTGGGCACATTCGGCATCCTCAGTCTGCTGGGTTATAGCATCAATACCTTAACACTCTTTGCCATGGTGCTTGCCATTGGGCTACTTGTCGACGACGCGATTGTCGTGGTTGAGAATGTCGAACGAGTGATGGAAGAAGAACATCTCGATCCGCTGCAGGCTACGCTCCACTCCATGCGGGAAATAACCGGTGCATTAATAGGTATCGCGCTGGTCTTATCCGCCGTTTTTATTCCAATTGCGTTTTTTGGTGGTTCAGTCGGCATTATTTACCGCCAGTTCACAGTGACCATTGTTTCTGCTATGTCGCTTTCCGTGCTGGTTGCACTGACTTTAACCCCTACGTTGTGCGCTCATTTGCTTAAAAGACGAAATGAGAAGAAAGGTAAATTCTTCACTCATTTCAACAGGTATGTCGAAAAAAGTCAGCATCGCTACATTAATATGCTTGCGCAAATATCAGCGCGTCCTGTGAGAATCATTATTCTCGCTTTTCTGATGTCGATGTTCATGGTTTGGCAATATCAAAAACTCGCGACCAGTTTTCTTCCGGAGGAGGACCAGGGGGCAATATCAATCCAGTTCACTCTTCCTCCAGGGGCGCCAATGTCAATGACTCAGAAGGTTGGAGATGAAATCACACGCTATTTTATGACACAGGAGAGTGCCAATCTTAACGCTATATTTACGGTCGCTGGCCGAAATAACGCAGGTAGCGGGCAAAATGTGGGAATGTCCGTTGCTGAGTTAAAGCACTGGGACGAGCGTCAGGGTGAAACGAACAGCGCTCAGGCTATTATCGCAAGGGCTAATCAATATTTTAATCAAACGTCTCAGAACGCCGCTATCAGCATTGTATCTCCACCCACAGTTCGTGGGCTGGGACAATCCAGTGGGTTCGAATTATGGCTTCAGGATATTTCAGACCGCGGTTATCACAGTCTTAATCAGGCGCAAACAATGTTACTTACGGCCGCCAGAGAAAACCAAAATCTGAACGCTGTGCGAGTGAACAGCCTTGCCGCAAAGGCGTTGCTGCAGGTAGATATTGACAGACAAAAAGCACAAGCTCACGGCCTTGAACAGGCGGATATCAACGAAACTCTTTCTGCTGCATGGGGAGGGATTTATGTTAATGACTTTATTGACCGTGGCCGAGTAAAACGGGTTTATATACAAGGTGATGCGCCATGGCGTTCAATACCTGAAAACTTATCCGCCTGGTTTGTACGTAACAGTAGCGATGATATGACCTCATTCGCCAGTTTTGCCTCCTTCCGCTGGACTACTGGTCCACAAATGCTTCAGCGATTCAATGGATTACCTGCTGTGCAATTTCAAGGAGATGCAGCTCCCGGCATAAGTTCTGGGGCAGCAATGGCTGAAATGGTCAGGCTGATAGCGCCAATCGAAGGATTTGATCTGCAGTGGAGCGGGATATCATGGCAAGAACAGGCTTCCTCGGCACAGACACTGTGGGTATATCTTGCCTCCGTTGCGTTCGTATTTTTGTGTCTGGCTGCTTTATATGAAAGCTGGTCTGTGCCTATTGCTGTGCTTCTGATTATCCCACTTGGGGTTCTCGGCGCAGTGAGCGCAGCCTTAATCGCCGGGTTCGAAAATGATGTCTACTTCCAGGTAGGTATACTAACAACGATGGGGCTGTCAGCAAAAAATGCAATTCTCATTATTGAATTCGCTTTGGCGCAAATCCGCAGGGGTAAACCGTTGATTCAGGCCGCTTTTGAAGGCGCAAGATTACGCTTACGTCCTGTCATCATGACGTCTCTGGCATTTGTTGTTGGAGTTATCCCTCTGGTACTCTCTACGGGCGCAGGGGCCTCCAGCCAGAAAGAGATTGGAACTTCGGTAATCGGCGGTATGCTCACAGGCACGTTACTGACGCTGCTCTTTGTCCCACTATTTTTTGTTCTCATTCAGCAGGGAATCTCGAGACTAAAAAAAGGCAAACGTAAGGAATGCAATAATGGTTAATCAACGTGGGCGGCCAATGAAGTCCCGCCCTCGCATTTTACAAACGGCATGTGAGCTGTTTCTCAAGCATGGCATTGACGTGTCCCTTGATACTATCGCCAGTGAAGCAGGGACAACGCGGCCGACCCTTTACAGCCATTTTCCGGGGGGAAAGGATGCTCTCCTGCTGGCGACGTTTGAATTTCTGAATGACAAAATGCAGCCGCCTTTACGCCAGTTACTCCAGGAGCAACTGGATTTTCCCGATCTCCTGAGAGGTTTTGCCCGGGTTGTACAGAATCATTTCTATACCCCTGAGAATATCCATTTCCAGCGATTATTGATTCAAGTGCTGGTTCAAAAGCCCGATTTACACGTCATGCTGGAGCAAAGAAACTCTGGACGCGTTTTGCAGGCGCTGACAGAAATTCTGGAACAGAAAAATAATGAAGGAATAGTCACGTTAGATAATCCGGAATTACAGGCTACTGCTTTCCTCGGGGCCATTATGGGATATCTGCTTCCTGGAGCAATAATCTCGCAAAAAGCAGTTGATCCCCATAAACTTGAGAAACTGGCTGAATGTTCAATTGCAACCTTTCTGTCTGCCTGGGAATTTAAGAGCGGATGATCGTGGTGTCTCAGCATTGAGACGCGCTACGAAATGCCTGAGTGGATGACGACGCCTGCGGCAATGAGCGCCCCTTCCAGAATAAACCGCTGCTGTTCACCTCCCTCGCTGGCTGGTAAAGTATGCGGTGTGGATACATTCCGCCATTCAGTAAATGGATAGCAGGGGCTTAAGTATGTAAGTTTCCCTTACTGTCCTTTTAATATTATTGAGTTTTATGTAACAACGACTCGGGGTGCCCTTCTTCATTGAAGGCTGAGAAATACCCGTACCACCTGATCTGGATAATGCCAGCGTAGGGAAGTCTGACACTGCTCGTGTCCCTTCTTCGCGCGGGCAGGAGCTGAACCATGCAGCCTGACCTGCACAGCCGCGCACTCGCGGCTCACACCTTGCACCAATTTAGAACGCTTTCACCACTCACACACTGTATGACCAACGAGGTCGTGCAAAGCTTTACGGCCAATACGCTACTGGCGCTGGGCGCATCCCCTGCGATGGTAATCGAGCCTGAGGAAGCCAGCCAGTTTGCGGCTATCGCCAGTGCGTTGCTGGTGAATGTCGGCACTTTAACCCAGACGCGGGCTACGGCGATGCGTGCCGCCGTTGAGCGGGCACATCTCGTTAAAACCCCGTGGACGCTCGATCCCGTTGCCGTGGGCGCGCTAGAGTTTCGCCGTCGCTTCTGTCTGGATTTACTGGTACTACAGCCTGCCGCTATCCGTGGCAACGCCTCGGAAATACTTGCTCTGGCGGGTATGAACAGCGGGGGCCGCGGCGTCGACACGACAGATACGCCAGCCGCTGCGCTTTCCGCTGCGCAGGCGTTGGCTCGTCAGGTTGGGACCATTGTCGTGGTTACCGGCGAAGTGGACTACGTGACCGATGGTCAGCGTACCGTCTGCGTGAACGGCGGTGATCCGTTGATGACCCGCGTGGTGGGCACCGGATGCGCGCTGTCGGCGGTCGTTGCGGCCAGTTGCGCCCTGCACGGTGACCGGCTTGATAACATCGCCTCCGCCTGTAGCTGGATGAAACAGGCCGGGCAAATAGCCACACAACAATCAACCGGACCGGGCAGTTTTGTCCCGGCTTTTCTCGATGCCCTCTATAACCTGAACGCACAGGAGCAAGCATGAAACGGATTAACGCATTAACGATCGCCGGAACCGATCCAAGCGGCGGTGCGGGTATTCAGGCCGATTTAAAAACCTTCTCGGCGCTGGGCGCTTACGGCTGTTCGGTTATCACGGCGTTGGTGGCGCAAAATACGCGCGGGGTGCAGTCGGTTTATCGCATAGAACCTGACTTTGTTGCCGCACAACTGGACTCGGTGTTGAGTGATGTGCGTATCGACACCACCAAAATCGGTATGCTGGCGGAGACGGATATTGTTGAAGCGGTTGCCGAACGTTTGCGTCGCCATCGGGTGCAAAATGTCGTACTGGATACGGTGATGCTGGCGAAAAGCGGCGATCCGTTGCTGTCGCCCTCGGCGGTAGAAACACTGCGTACCCATTTGCTGCCGCAGGTTTCGATTATCACCCCTAATTTACCCGAAGCTGCGGCACTGCTCGGGGCTCCCCATGCGCAGACTGAGCAGGAGATGCTAGAGCAGGGAAGGGCACTGCGGGCGCTGGGCTGCGAGGCGGTGTTGATGAAAGGCGGTCATCTGGAGGATGCGCAAAGCCCCGACTGGCTCTTTACCCGTGAAGGAGAGCAGCGTTTTACCGCGCCAAGGGTGATGACCAAAAATACCCATGGCACCGGCTGTACGCTATCCGCGGCGCTGGCGGCGCTGCGTCCGCGCCATGACAACTGGGCACAGACAGTGCAGGAAGCTAAGTTGTGGCTTTCTGCGGCGTTGGCGCAGGCCGACACCCTGGAGGTTGGTGAGGGAATTGGTCCGGTACATCATTTCCACGCGTGGTGGTAATGGGTATACTGGCTGCAGAGAAGGCTGCAGGAAAAAGATAAATGGAACAAGCGCATACCCAGCTTATCGCGCAACTGAATGAACGCATTGCAGCGGCAGATAACACGCCGCTGTATATGAAATTTGCGCAAATAGTGAAAAACGCTGTGCGTAGCGGGATTCTGGAGCATGGAAATATCCTGCCCGGCGAGCGCGATCTCAGCCAGTTAACCGGCGTTTCGCGAATTACGGTACGCAAGGCGATGCAGGCCCTGGAAGAAGAAGGCGTAGTGACGCGCGCCCGTGGTTACGGGACGCAGATCAACAACATCTTCGAGTATTCGCTAAAAGAAGCGCGTGGTTTTTCACAGCAGGTGGTTTTGCGCGGTAAAAAGCCAGATACGCTGTGGGTCAACAAGCGTATTGTGCCTTGCCCGGAAGAGGTGGCTCAGCAGTTGGCTGTTGCCGCGGGGAGTGACGTCTTCCTGCTCAAGCGCATTCGCTATGTAGATGAAGACGCGGTTTCTATTGAAGAGTCATGGGTTCCTGCCCATCTTATCCATGACGTGGATGCCATCGGCGTTTCACTGTATGACTATTTTCGCAGCCAGCATATTTTCCCGCAGCGCACGCGCTCCCGCGTCAGCGCCCGAATGCCTGATGCGGAGTTCCAGGCGCACATTCAAATGGACAGCAAAGTGCCGGTACTGGTGATCAAGCAAGTAGCGCTTGACCAGCAGCAACGGCCCATTGAATACAGCATCAGCTATTGTCGAAGCGATCTATACGTCTTTGTGTGCGAGGAGTAACGCCTCGCGCGAAGGGGCGCAATCGCCGCCGCGATGCCCTACCACCCAGGACGCAACTGCGTTACCCAGCAGTACGGCATCAGCCAGGGTCCAGCCAGACGCCAGTCCGGCCAGCATGCCGCCCGCGTGGCTGTCGCCTGCGCCGATAGTATCAACGACCGCTGTCGCAAATGCCGGTACGCAACCGGATGTCTGAGCGCTGAAATACCACGCGCCGTCTTTATCGTGGCGTACCACTACCGGCGCGGCGAAACGTTGTACCCATTCTGCGCCAAAACCTTCTACATCATGACTTAATGTAAACCGCTCGGCGGCAATTTCCGCCTCCTGACGATTAAGTGACACCAGCGGATGGCAGGCCATAATTCTTGCCAGTAAGGGCTCGGGAATGTCGCCGATGCGTGGCCCAAAATCAATAAACGGCGTCACCTCCTCCAGACCTTCCAGCCACTGCACCAGCAGTTCGCCACACCCAGAGGCTAACTGATAGCCCGAGAGATACACCAGACTATGGCGTGGGATATCCAGCTGTGCCAGCCAGTCAGCGTTCCACTGATTTTCAACGCCGCTAAAGGACATAAAGGTACGTTCGCCATCCGGCTCGACCAGAGCCAGACACCAGCCGTTATCGCCCGCGGCATTGTCGATCAGGCTGTGCAATCCCTCTTTTGCCATCCGGTTGCGGATAATGTCGGCCCACACCCCTTGACCCAGCGGTAAAGCATTACTGGCGTCGATACCTAAACGTTTGAGCGCCACGGCAATATTGAGCGCGCAGCCGCCAACGTTCACCCCCTGCTGTTTGAGTTCAATGTCACATCCGCGCCAGGGAAGGGCATATGCATCGGCAATGACATCAATTACCGCCGCACCCACCACCGTAACGGGCCGCTGTGTACGCAACTGCGGGAGGAGGTGTTGCAGATGCGTGGCGATCATAGCGCCTCCCGCTGCTCGCGCAGTCGCATCAATCCACTGGCGTAACGGATAAAGTCGAGCTGATTTACCGCATCCAGCTCATGTTTCAATGTCGGGTTAATCGCGCTTACGCCATGGATAGCGCCACAAATGGCGGTTGCCATCGCCCCGATGGTGTCGGTATCACCCCCGAGGTTTGCGCACAGAATAGCGCAGCGGTTAGGATCGGTCTGCGCCAGTTCAACCATAGCAATGGCGCAAGGCACGGATTCAATGGTACTGGTTCCGGCGCCCACAACCTGATACAACTGCTCGCAGGCAGACTCAATGCCGTCAGCATTACGGACGATTTTCAGTGCCAGCTCAAGTCGTGCAGAGAGTGATGCGCTAAAGGTCGTGATCCTTTTTTGCTGCGCATGTTGGGCAATGGCAGGTAGCGCATCGACAATCTCTGACCACTGGCCTCCGTCGATAGCGCGTGATACCGCCCACGCGACCACAACAGCGCCAGCGATAGCCAGATCCGATTTATGCGTCGGGCTGGAGGCCAATGCCACATCATCGATAAAAGCATCGACATCGCGGGCGGGTAGCAGGCATCCCAGCGGCGAAACGCGCATTGCCGCTCCGTTGGTCACGCCGTTGTTTTCCAGTTCGGCGACAGGTTTGCCGTCGCGAATGGCTTTTAGCGCGATTTTTGAAGTTGGGCCGAGCACGTTTTTATTAAAGGCGTCAAAACGTTCGGCCCAGGCCAGAATATTGCGGCCAATAACGTCTGGCACAATCTCTCCGTCGCACTCGAGCAGGGCATCAGCCAGACACAGCGCCATTGACGTGTCATCAGTGAACTCCGCCTGGTTAAAATAGCAGGCGGCATTATTCTCCGCTGGGCCGGGCAAAAAACGGTCGATCCAACCGAAATGAGCTTTTACCCGGGTTCGTGGCCACAGTTCCGACGGCATACCCATCGCATCCCCTAACGCCTGCCCGTAAAGAGCACCGAGAATACGTTCTGCTTTCATTTCACTTCCCCTTGTTTCAACGCTACATCGCGATCGTCCACCTTAATGGCGGTGATTTCTTTATCTGATTCGCGAAAGAAAATCATAAACATCACGGCAATGACGGCGATCATGACTGCGCCAAATCCCCACATGCCAGCCCAGTTGAAGGTAAGACCATTAACCGGTTCCTGATAAGCAAACATTTTTTCCATCATCACGCCGCCCAGACGGTAACCGAGCAGGCTGCCGAATCCCTGACAGCAGAGGGTGATAAGCCCTTGCGCAGCGGTGCGCATATGTACCGGTGCTTTTTTATCGACATAAATGTAGGCCGTGACGTAGTAGAAGTCGTAACTAACGCCGTGCAGCAGAATGCCGAGAAACAGCAAAGCATAAGTGAAATATTCCTCCGCGCCGCCGTAAACGAAAAATCCGTAGCGGATAGCCGCAGTAATAAGACCAAGCAGCAATACCTTTTTAATGCCAAAGCGTTTGGTGAAAAACGGTAACGCCAGCATAAAGAAGATTTCAGAGAACTGGCCCAGCGTCATCCAGCCGGTGGCGTTTTTCATTCCAACTTCTGTCAGGTAGCCGTTGGCGAAGATGTAATAGAACGCCAGCGGCATTGCGAACAGGAAAGAGCAAAAGAAAAAGACGAGGAAGTTCTTATCACGCAGCAGGATCAGCGCATCCAGACCCAGCATGACTTTGAAATCCATCTTGCCGGTACTTTTTGGCGGCGTATCCGGTAAAAAGAACGCAAAGACGCCCAACAGCGCAGAGCTTCCGGCAGTGATAAGCAGGGGGATATTAGTGGGTGAAATATCGCTATAGCCAAGCATTTGCGGTAAGAAACCGCAGGCCAAACCAGAAGCAATCCAGCCGATGGTCCCCATCACACGGATGCGTGGGAAATCACGTTCAACGTCCGGTACGTTGGCAAAAGCGATGCTGTTGGTCAGCGCAATCGTCGGCATATAGGTTAACGAATAGGCCAGTAACAGCGGGAAGAATCCACTGAAGGTGGTTTGCTGGGCGGCGAAATACATCAAAATAGCGCCAGCGAACATCAATACCGCCAGCACTTTCTGCGCGGAGAAAAAGCGGTCAGTGATTGAGCCGACCAGGATGGGCGACAGGATCGCGGCAATCGCGGTACAGGCGTAAGACCAGCCGATCTCCCCGGCGCTAAAGCCGCTTTTACTCAGCCACAGCCACAGCGGTACAAACCAGGCGCCCCAGATAAACCACTCTACAAACATCATGAACGACAGCTTAACTGTAGTTTTCATCTTTAAATCCTTCATGACAGGTAAGGTACGCCATGATAGTACCATTCGATAATACCTTTAAAATACCTTTGAGGTCTAAATTTGACCGCCTTAACATTATTTCTTCCTGAATCGAGCCAGCAGAAGTTGCTGAAAAGTGCGCTAAAGATGGAAAAAAAACGCAGTCGGTACCAGGCTTATTGCTGCCCGCAACAAAACGGGCCAGGACAATCCACATTCCGTTTTCAAAGCGGAACTTACGGGAGCATAGCTATGACTGATATTGCGCAGTTGCTTGGCAAAGACGCCGACAACCTTTTACAGCATCGTTGTATGACCATTCCTTCTGATCAACTTTACCTGCCTGGACATGATTACGTCGACCGCGTGATGGTGGATAACAACCGTCCGCCAGCCGTGCTGCGTAATATGCAGACGCTGTATAACACGGGCCGACTGGCCGGGACAGGTTATCTGTCTATTCTACCGGTGGACCAGGGCGTGGAGCACTCCGCTGGGGCATCGTTTGCGGCTAACCCGCTGTACTTTGATCCGAAGAATATTGTGGAGCTGGCTATCGAAGCAGGGTGTAACTGCGTGGCATCGACCTATGGCGTGCTGGCTTCTGTTTCCCGTCGCTACGCGCACCGCATTCCGTTCCTGGTAAAAATTAACCACAACGAAACGCTGAGCTATCCCAATACGTTTGACCAGACGCTGTATGCCAGCGTAGAGCAGGCGTTCAATATGGGTGCGGTTGCGGTGGGGGCAACCATCTATTTCGGTTCAGAGGAGTCTCGCCGCCAGATTGAAGAGATTTCTGCCGCATTCGAGCGTGCTCATGAGCTGGGTATGGTCACGGTGCTGTGGGCGTATCTGCGTAACCCGGCGTTTAAAAAAGATGGCGTGGATTACCATGTTTCTGCCGATCTTACCGGGCAGGCTAACCATCTGGCGGCCACTATCGGGGCGGATATCGTGAAGCAAAAAATGGCGGAAAATAACGGCGGGTATAAAGCGGTCAATTTTGGCTACACCGACGATCGCGTCTATAGCAAGCTGACCAGCGACAACCCGATTGACCTGGTGCGGTATCAACTGGCGAACTGCTATATGGGACGCGCCGGGTTAATTAACTCTGGCGGTGCGGCTGGCGGCGAAACCGATCTGAGCGATGCGGTACGTACTGCGGTGATTAACAAACGTGCGGGCGGTATGGGGCTGATTCTTGGGCGCAAGGCATTCAAGAAAACCATGGCCGACGGCGTTAAGCTGATTAACGCCGTGCAGGATGTTTATCTGGATAGCAAAGTCACCATCGCCTGATTTCAGGCGACTGCCATCGTGTTAGCGCAACAGCGGACAACCCGGCGGCAGTCGGCAACGTAACGCCGCGGGCAGGATTTCAATATGAAACTCTTGTCCGCTGAGCGGTTCGCCATCGAGATTAAAGGTAATTTCATGCGGGGCGCGGATATCAAACCACGATGATGCGCCCTCGATAATGTTAGGGTTGTCTTCGGATTGCGTTAACGCCGAAAGCAGCCCAGGCAACAGCTCTTCTCCGGTAAAAATACGCAGTTGCAGCAGACCATCGTTGATAAGCGCTGTCGGGCATAGCTGTTGCCCCCCACCGGCCTGGCGACCATTACCGATACCAATTACCAGCGCTTTACCCTGCCAGTGAAAGTCTTCCCCTCGAATATCGCAGATGTCGGGTTTGAGCGTATCCATGCGCATTAATCCGTGAATAAAGTACGATACGCCACCCAGCGCAGCCTTGAGTTTTTCTGGTGTCTCGGTCGTGATGCGTGTGCCGAAGCCACCGGTTGCCATGTTGATAAAACAGGTTTTATCATTGACCTGCACCATATCGATCGCCGTCGCATTTGCGGCGATAGCCAGCTTTAACGCCTTATCAAGGTCCTCGGGTATACCAACGCTGGTGGCAAAGTCATTCGCCGTTCCCAACGGTAAAATACCCAGCGCCGGAATATTGCCGCCCTGCGACTGGATAAGCGCCGTCGAGACTTCGTTTATTGTGCCGTCGCCGCCACCGGCAATCACTGTTTCAACGCCCAACTGACGAGCTTCATCAACGTATCGTTGGGCGTCGCCTTTTTCCCAGGTAACGCGAACATGGATTTCCACACCCTCATCACGCAGATTCGCAATGGCGTCACGCAGCGGAAGGTTATCAGCACTTTTTCCATTGAGGATCAGTAAACTGGCAGGGAATGCTATCATCCTTTTGCCTCACTTTTTTTCGTTTTAACAAGTGTACGCCAGGAATGCGTTTATGGCGTAAGAACTGACTGAAAGCGCAGGCGAAGAGACAAAAAAAGCCGCAGAGCGCGGCTTTTCAGGTTGGGCAGACGTTACTGTGGGAACCACTGATCGCTGATTTTCTGGTACGTGCCGTCAGCTTTGATTGCCGCCAGCGCGCTGTTCAGTTTTTCCAGCAGGGCTTTGTTATCCGGGCGAACCGCGATGCCAAGGCCAGTACCGAAGTATTGTGGGTCGGTCACTTTATCAGTGGCTACGCCTAGCTGCGGGTTGGTTTTAAGCCACTCGTTAACCACAGCGGTATCGCCAAATACGCCATCAATACGACCATTTTTCAGGTCGATAATCGCATTCTGATAGCTGTCGTAGGCCACGGTTTTCACTTCAGGATGTTTGTCCTGCAAGTATTTCTGGTGCGTGGTGCCGTTTTCCATGCCGATGCGTTTTCCTTTCAGGTCGGCAAAGGTTTTATAGGTGTCTTTTTTCGCAATCACCAGCGCGGAGTTTGCATAGTACGGCTGAGTAAATGCAACCTGCTTGCTACGCTCAGGCGTGATATCCATTCCGGAAATTACCGCATCATATTTCTTAAATTTCAGCGCGGGGATCAGGCTGTCGAAAGCGTGATTGGTGAAAGTACAGTCAGCCTGCATTTGTTTGCACAGCGCCGTTGCCAGATCGATGTCAAATCCGACAATTTTATTGTTTGCGTCGAGCGACTCAAATGGCGGGTAAGTTGCTGATACACCGAAACTAATTTTATCAGCGGCTGAGGCGCCAGCGGCGAAAGTAGCAAGTAATGCAGCCAGTACTAAATTTTTCATGGTGGAACTCCCGTCTGTCAATCTTATGATTATTTACCGTGTCTGCGGCGTGGATTAACAATGCCATTTAATGAATTTATATGCAATAAAAATGATTAAATATTTTTTCTGATATAAAAAAAGACGGACAATTTAGGTTCTTGTCCGTCTTCATGTTTTTTACTTTATGCATATTTGCCGGATGGCGGTGCTAGCACCTTATCCGGCCTACAAAAGGTGCATGAACCGTAGGCCTGATAAGCGTAGCGCCATCAGGCATATGTTTAATTCCGCTGTTCAAACGCCAGCGCTTTACGTTCGATTAAGCGCATCATCAGCGTCAGCAAACCGTTGACGATCAGATAAATCACACCCGCCGCACCGAAAACCATGACGTCATAAGTGCGACCGTACAGCAGTTGGCTATAGCCCATGACTTCCATCAGCGTGATGGTGTATGCCAGCGAAGTACTTTTAAACACCAGCACCACTTCGTTGGAATACGAGGAGAGGGCGCGTTTAAAGGCGTACGGCAACAGAATCGCCAGCGTATCCTTCTTGCTCATCCCCAACGCTCCGCAGGACTGCCATTGGCCTTCCGGGATTGCACGAATAGCGCCGTAGAACAGCTGAGTGGTATAGGCCGCACTGTTTAACGACAGCGCAATTAAAGCGCACAGCCACGGTTCTGACAGCAGATGCCACAGCACCGGATACTCTTGCAACGTCGGAAATTGTCCTGGCCCGTAGTAGATCAGGAAGATTTGCACCAGCAGCGGTGTACCGGTAAACAGCGTGATATAAGCGCGAACCAGCCAAACCAGAACCGGTGTTTTCAGCGTCAGGATGACGGTGAAAATCAATGCCAGCACCAGAGCAACCACGATGGAGGCGACCGTCAGCATCAGGCTGGTATGCAGCCCTTTCAACAATTCAGGTAAATACTCAAGCATCAGCCTGGTCTCCGCTCAAAACGTGTCGCGCGCAGGTCAATGCGTTTGAGAATGTACTGGCTCACCAGCGTAATCACCAGGTAAATAGCCGCCGCCACAATGTACCAGGTAAACGGCTCCTGGGTACGGGTGGCGATGCTCTTGGTTTGCAGCATCAGATCGTTCACGCTGATAAGGCTGACCAGCGCAGTATCTTTCAGCAATACCAGCCACTGGTTACCCAGTCCCGGTAGTGCATGACGCCACATCTGCGGCATCACCAGACGGAAGAAGATCGCAGCTTTAGACAAACCTAATGCCTGACCTGACTCCCATTGTCCGAGTGGCACGGCCTTCAGCGCGCCACGCAACGTTTGCGACGCGTAAGCGGCATACAGCAATGACAGCGCAATCACACCGCACAGGAATGGACTGACGTCGAAGTTTTCGATCTGCATCTGAACCGGGATTTGTACAAACCCGAGATTGATCGTAAAGCCATCGGCTAGCGTCAGCAGCAGCTGCGAGGAGCCAAAATAGATAAACAGAACCACCAGAATTTCCGGCAGACCGCGCAGGATGGTGACCAGAGCTGAGCCGGCCCATGCCACTGGACGCCATTTAACTGACTCCCAGACGGCAAACAACATGGCAAGCGCGAGGCCAATGATCAGCGCACAAACGGCAAGGCCGACGGTCATCCCGGCGGCGCTTGCTAAAGGAAAAAATTCATTCATCAAATATTACTTCTGGAACCATTTGTTGTAGATGGTCTCGTAAGTCCCATCTTTCTTCACTTTTTCCAGCGCAGCGTTAAATTTCTGCTGCAGTTCGGTATTGCCCTGGCGCACAGCAATGCCCAGACCGGTACCGAAGTAATCTTTATCCGTCACTTTGTCGCCAACCGCGGCGAGCTTAGGATTATCTTTCAGCCACTCGGTCACCACAGCGGTATCGCCAAATACGCCGTCAATACGACCGTTTTGCAGATCGAGTTTGGCATTCTGGTAGCTGTCATACGGCACGGTAGTCACTTCCGGATGTTTATCCATGATGAATTTCTGGTGTGTAGTCCCGTTTTGTACGCCGACTTTTTTGCCTTTCAGCTGATCAATGCTGGTGTATTTACCCTGTTGGCCAACAAACAGCGCAGAGTTGTCGTAATACGGGGTGGTGAACAGCACCTGTTTTTCACGCTCTGGGGTGATGTCCATACCGGCCATTACCGCGTCAAAACGACGGAACTTCAGGCTCGGAATCAGGCTGTCGAAGGCCTGATTGGTGAAGGTACAGGTAGCGTCAATCTCTTTACACAGCGCATTCGCCAGATCAACGTCAAACCCGACGATCTTGTTATTAGCATCGATTGATTCAAACGGAGGATAAGACGCTTCGGTGGCGAAACGAATGGTTTGGGCTGCGGTAGCGGAAAGGCTAAAACCTGCGATTAGCGCGGCAATCAGAACTTTTTTCATTGTATTGTCCCGAATCTTAGTGAGAAAGATAGTTTTTAAACGCTTCGGTTTGCGGGTTGGCAAAGCAGCTCGCATCCCCAAACTCGACGATATGACCGTTTTCCATATACACCACACGGCTGGCTGTTTTACGGGCAACTTCCACTTCGTGAGTGACGATCACCTGAGTAATGTTGGTTTCCGCCAGTTCACGAATGATGCTGACGATTTGGGCGGTAATTTCCGGGTCAAGCGCGGCGGTCGGTTCATCAAACAGCAGCACCTGTGGCTCCATCATCAACGCGCGGGCAATGGCCACACGCTGTTGCTGGCCGCCTGAGAGATGCAGCGGATAGCGATCGCTGTATGGCTTCAGGCGCAGACGTTCCAGCAGTTTCTCGGCGCGCGCCATCGCTTGCTCTTTTGTCAGACCCAGTACGCGGCAGGGCGCTTCAATCAGATTCTGCACAACCGTGAGATGTGGCCAGAGGTTGTATTGTTGGAAGACCATGCCCACGTTTTGACGCAGATCCCGAATGGCTTTATCTGACGGGGTCTTAGTGAAGTCGAAACGGTTACCCGCAATAGAGAGCGTGCCCGAGCGCGGCATCTCAAGCAGGTTGAGTACGCGCAGCAGCGAGCTTTTCCCGGCGCCACTTGGGCCAAGTAACACCAGTGTTTCACCCTGAGGGCAATCCAGCGTGATATCGAACAGCGCCTGATGTGCGCCGTAGAAGCAGTTAATGCCGTTTAATTGAATACTCATTGACACTCGATACTGGCAGTCTGATAGCTATTGAAGCCGCAGATACTACCTTTGACAGAATAGTTATGCAATATTTATGCGTTAAAAGTTAAATGAAAACCGCATTCTTATCTAAACATAGCACAAAATAGCGGGGCCACCAGTGGGCAAGAATAATTGTCGGCATTCTATGCAGAATGCCAGACAATTTATGGGGGTTATGATTTAAGCAGGTGAATGGGGCGGTTAGCGGTTTTCGACAGACTGGCGCAGCGTCCCGGCTGGCGCGTGTACGCTGCCGCCCAGATAGCGGACATCGTCAACGACCCAGCACTGGCCTTCACGGATCATCAGCACTTCATCACGCCAGCTTTGGTCACCTTGTTTCAGCTCTACACGCAGTGGAATGTTGCGTGCATCACTATTCGGAATAGTCGATGCGCTGGCGACGCTGGCGCTGTCCGGTAATGTGGCGCGACTGGAGAACGGATCGCTGTTAAACAGTTCGCGATGCGCGTTATCACGGCTGGCATCGTTCAGCAGCTTAGCCAGGTCGTCGCTGAGGTACGGGCGAAGGGAGGTAATGTCATTATTTCGATGCTGAATACGGTAATCATAGAATTGTTGAGCCACGCTGTCTGGCCCGCCTTCTACGCATGAACCGCTACGCGTGCCGTTATCTTTATAGACCGGCGTCACGGTAGTACAGGCGCTGAGAAGTAGTGCACAGGGAACCAGCAGAGAGAGTTTCGAGTAGCGCATAATGATTTCCTTATTAGCTTTCTACTATTAGTGTTCTACGTTGATAGAATATATCCTTTCAATGATAGTGGATCGGTTCGATAATGCTTTTGAGATCGTGCTCTTAGCGCAAAAAGGAGATTAATCATGCAGTTTTCGACAACCCCTACGCTGGAAGGACAGAGCATCGTGGAATATTGCGGTGTTGTTACTGGCGAAGCCATTTTAGGCGCGAATATCTTCCGCGATTTTTTCGCCGGCATTCGCGATATTGTCGGCGGTCGCTCCGGCGCGTATGAAAAAGAGCTGCGTAAAGCGCGTGAAATTGCTTTTCAGGAGCTTGGTGAACAGGCGAAAGCACTCGGTGCTGATGCGGTAGTCGGTATCGATATCGATTACGAAACGGTGGGCAAGGACGGTAGCATGCTGATGGTGAGCGTCAGCGGCACCGCGGTGAAAACTCGTCGATGAAACGTTTGTTGTATTTGCTGGCATTAACGCTACTGCTGGTGGGGTGTGCTGGCGAAAAAGGAATAGTCGACAAAGACGGGTATCAGTTAGATACCCGCCGTCAGGCGCAGGCTGCTTACCCGCGCATTAAAGTGCTGGTTATCCATTACACGGCGGATGATTTCGACGCTTCTCTGGCTACGCTGACCGATAAAAACGTCAGTTCACACTATCTGATCCCGGCAGTGCCGCCGCTCTACCACGGCAAGCCGCGTATCTGGCAACTGGTCCCGGAAAAAGATCTGGCCTGGCATGCAGGGATTAGCTTCTGGCGCGGCGCTACGCGTATCAACGATACTTCGATCGGCATTGAGCTGGAAAACCGCGGCTGGCAAAAATCAGCGGGCAGCAAGTATTTTGCGCCGTTTGAGCCCGCGCAAATTCAGGCGTTAATCCCATTGGTGAAAGATATTATCGTCCGCTACGACATAAAACCGCAGAACGTGGTGGCCCATGCGGACGTCGCTCCGCAGCGCAAGGACGATCCCGGCCCGCTATTTCCGTGGAAAGCACTGGCCGCTCAGGGCATCGGCGCGTGGCCGGATACCCAGCGCGTGGCATTTTATCTTGCCGGACGAGCGCCCCATACGCCGGTAGAAACCGCATCATTACTCGATCTGCTGTCGCGCTACGGTTATGAAGTAAAACCTGATATGACGCCGCGTGAACAGCAGCGGGTGATTATGGCGTTTCAGATGCACTTCCGCCCGACGTTGTGGAACGGCGTGGCGGATGCAGAAACTCAGGCAATTGCCGAAGCGTTACTGGAGAAATACGGGCAGGGTTAACGCGGCAGCTTACCGTGGTCACGCAGCCAGGCCGCGGTACGCTCAATTCCTGCATCCAGCGTCACAACGGGCTGATAACCCAACTCTTCCTGAGCGCGGGTAGTATCCAGCGTAAAATCGAAATTCAGCTTCGAGACGCCGTAATGCGTAAGCTTTGGCTCTTTCGCCGATTTATTGCCTAAACGCTCCATGCTGCGGGCAATCATATCCAGCATCGGGTAGGGCACGGAGCGGATACGGCAATCAATATTCAGCTCGTCGATAAGTTTCTGCACAATGCTGCGCAGGGTGCGATGCTCGCCGTTGGTAATGTTGTACGCGCGTCCCGACGGCAGCTTATCGCAGGCTTGTTGACTGGCCAGCCACATCGCGTGCACTGCATTCTCGTAGTAGGTCATATCCACCAGCGCGCTTCCGCCGTGCGGCAGCAGGATGCTGCCGTAGTGATACATCATATGGGCCAGGCGTGGAATAAAGACTTTATCGTGAGGTCCGAACAGACTTTGTGGGCGCAATACCGTGAAGCGGGTCTGCGGGTTAGCCTGCGCGAGCAGCGCAATTACCTCTTCGCCTGCCGCTTTGCTGCGGGCGAATTCATTGGCGAAGCGATGTGGACGGAAATCTTCTTTGATATCGCGATGGTGGTGATAATCAAAATAGAGCGATGGAGAGGAGATATGAATGAAGTTACGTACGCCCCAGGCCACGGCCCACTCGCCCAGACGTCGGGTCGCTCGAACGTTGGCCAGATCGAAGGCTTCCTGAGTTCCCCACGGTGAGGTAAAACTGGAGCAGTGCCACAGCGTGTCGATGCCGGCAAGCATCACTTTTGCCTGTGAAGACACCAGCTCGGTCAAATCGGCATGTACAAACTCTGCGCCCATTTTCTCCAGCAGCTTGCCCATCGCTTCATTGCGACCGGTAGCTCTGACGCTGACGCCTTTGCTGCATAGAAACTCAACCGCGTTTCGGCCCAAGCCGCTGGTGGCTCCGGTAACCAGTACCTTCATATCAATCCACTGTGTTTAAAAAACATCGTGCGCATTCTTCCGTGAAATACGCCTGTATGCAATGGGAAACATGAAAGAATACAGGCTCTTTTTATCATTAGTCTGTGATTTGTTCTGCAAGTTTAGCAATACGCTTCGCCATCCCTCTGAAAATGAACAGATGAGCTGGGATCATCAACAGCCAGTAGAAGAGTCCTGGCATGCCGTGCGGATGCCACCAGGCACGTACATCAATGCGTCGGTGATCGCCTTTATCTTCCAGGGTGAAACTCAGGCGACCCAAACCAGGCGCTTTCATCCCAAACAGCAGCGTCAGCTGTTTTTCTGGTTCAACGATGATAACTTTCCAGCTATCGACGGTATCGCCAACCTGCAACAGAGAGTGTTCTGGTCGACCTTTAGCCAGCTTATGGCCAACCAGCAGGTCTAACGCCGCCCGCGTCTTCCACAAAATATTGCCAAAAAAATAGCCTTCTTTGCCGCCGAGTCGATTCACAACCTGCCATAGCGCTTTTTTGCTGGCGGAGGTTTCAACGCTAAAGCCTGCTTGTTTGGCAAAATAGCCATATTCAGGGCGCCAGCGGGCAAACGCCTGCGCGTCGTAACCCCAGTCGCTGGAATTGACCAGCTTCTCCTCTTCTTTCAACGTGCTGCGTACCGCGTCATCAAAGGCAATCAACTTTTGCGGGATCAGCGCGCGTAATTCGGTGTCATCGGCCAGCAGATCGTGTTTTAAACCCTGGATAAGCGCTTTGGCCGTGGTCGGCGGTACTGACGTAATGACGTTTAAAAACCAGACCGAAATCCAGCGGGTAGGAAAGGGGATGGGGATGAGCAGGCGATGTTTACCGCTGACCGCCATAAAATGCTCGAACTGTTCCTGATAGCTCAACACCTGCGGCCCGGCAGCTTCGAGTATGCGGTGATGGCTTGTGGGATGGTCCAACAGCGCCACCAGATAGTACATCAAATTTTCCAGCGCGATGGGCGTGGTACGCGAACGTACCCAGCGCGGAGGGGTGAGAACCGGCAGGTTATAGACCATGTCGCGCATCACTTCAAAGGCGGCGGAACCTGCCCCTACGATAATGCCAGCGCGCAATTCCGTCATTGGCACGCCTGACTCTCTCAGGGTGTCAGCGGTTATTTGCCGCGCACGCAAATGATCGGACTGTTCATGCCGGGGAGCCTGTAATGAGCTCAGGAAAATAAGCTGTTTAACTGGCGTATTACGCAGCGCATCGCGTACGTTCATCGCCACATGGCGTTCGTGGGCGATAAAATCACCGCCTTCACCCATACCATGAACCAGATAGTAAACCGTATCAACACCCGTCAACAGCGGGGTGAGGTTATCTGGCCAATTCAAATCGACCTTATGGCAACTGACGTTGGCCAGTTGCTGCTTTTCCAGACGTTCAATGCGGCGTGCCGCAGCCAGCACCTGATGCCCTTGCTGGCTGAGCGCTTGAACCAGATGCTGACCAATGTAGCCACTGGCGCCAAGAACCAAAATCCGTTGCGGCACGCCCATCTCCTTAGCGGGTTAAAAAAGCGCGCCAGTGGGCGACGACTTCAGCAAGTTGTTCACGCGATACGTCCAGATGCATCACCAGGCGCACAATCGGGGAGGCGTTAATCAGCACGCCTTGCGCTTTCATGTATTCACCCAGCGCGGCAGCGTGCTCTTCACCAACGCGAACAAACAACATGTTGGTGTCGTGGCGCATGACGTCTGCCCCTGCTTCGCGCAGTTGTTCTGCCATCCAGGCGGCGTTGTCATGGTCTTCCTGCAAACGCGCCACGTTATTTTTCAGCGCATACAGTCCCGCCGCCGCCAGAATACCGGCCTGGCGCATTCCGCCACCGGTCATTTTGCGCCAGCGAATGGCGCGCTTGATGTAGTCCTGGCTGCCGACCAGCAGCGAACCTACCGGCGTTCCCAGACCTTTGGAAAGACAAATGGTGAACGAGTCGCAGTATTGCGTGATGTCTTTAAGCTCACAGCCATAGGCGACGATGGCGTTAAAAATACGCGCGCCGTCGACGTGTAGGGCAAGATTGCGCTCACGGGTGAATTCCCAGGCGTCTTTCAGATACTCGCGCGGAAGCACTTTGCCGTTGTGGGTGTTTTCCAGACTGAGCAGACGGGTGCGGGCAAAATGGATATCGTCAGCTTTGATTTTCGCTGCCACTTTGTCTAACGGCAGGGAACCATCCGGGGCGGCGTCGATGGGTTGCGGTTGAATGCTGCCAAGCACCGCTGCGCCGCCCGCTTCATAGAGATAGTTATGTGCGCCCTGACCGGCAATATACTCTTCGCCGCGCTGGCAATGACTGAGCAGCGCAACCAGGTTTGCCTGAGTGCCGGTGGGTAGGAAAATAGCGGCTTCTTTGCCAGAGAGCTCTGCAGCGTATTGCTGGAGAGCGTTAACGGTAGGGTCATCACCGTACACGTCGTCCCCGACCGGGGCTGCCATCATCTCTTCCAGCATGGCGCGACTTGGCCGGGTGACGGTATCACTGCGTAAATCAATCATGGTGTCTCCTTATTACACTTCATCCTTCAAGCTGCCTCTACGTTGGCCGCACCCTTAAACCCCAGTCACATAGTTTACCTATGCTCCTGGGGGTTTTCGGGCTAGCCGCCTTGATGCATCATGAATGATTTTGTGTGTGATTTAATAAGGATGTTTTACCTGAGCCAGTTAGTTTTCGCCAGTTCCATCACTTCATCACCGCGCCCACTAATGATTGCGCGCAACATATACAGGCTAAAACCTTTCGCTTGTTCGAGTTTGATCTGTGGCGGGATGGCTAACTCTTCTTTCGCCACAACCACATCGACCAGCACCGGGCCGTCAATCGACATTGCCCTTTGCAGCGCTTCATCAACCTCTGAGGATTTCTCCACACGAATGCCCGTAATACCGCAGGCTTCGGCAATCCGCGCGAAGTTGGTATCGTGCAGCTCCGTGCCGTCGGTCAGATAACCGCCAGCCTTCATCTCCATCGCCACAAATCCCAGTACGCTGTTGTTAAAGACGATAATCTTCACCGGCAGCTTCATCTGGACCACCGACAGAAAGTCGCCCATCAGCATACTAAATCCGCCGTCCCCGCACATTGCGACAACCTGGCGTCCCGGTTCGGTCGCTTGGGCGCCGAGTGCCTGCGGCATGGCATTGGCCATCGAACCATGATTAAACGAACCGAGCAGGCGACGTTTGCCGTTCATTTTCAGATAGCGTGCCGCCCACACCGTTGGCGTGCCAACGTCGCAAGTGAAGATGGCGTCGTCTGCGGCAAAGTGGCTGATTTGCTGTGCCAGATACTGCGGGTGAATGGCTTTATCGCTGGGTTTAGCTAAATCATCCAGCCCTTTGCGCGCTTCACGGTAGTGCTCCAGCGCTTTGTCCAAAAACTTCCGCTCGGTTTTTTCTTCCACCAGCGGCAGCAGGGCGCGGAGGGTGGATTTAATATCGCCCACCAGCGCCATATCAACTTTACTGTGCGCGCCAATACTCGCCGGATTGATATCAATCTGAATAATTTTGGCGTCGGTTGGATAGAACGGGCGATAGGGAAACTGGGTGCCGAGCAGGATCAGCGTGTCGGCATTCATCATGGTATGGAAGCCGGATGAAAAGCCAATTAGCCCGGTCATGCCCACGTCGTACGGGTTATCGTACTCAACATGCTCTTTACCCCGCAGGGCGTGCACAATCGGCGCTTTGATTTTAGCCGCAAACTCAACCAGCTCTTTATGCGCACCGGCGCAGCCGCTGCCGCACATCAGAGCGATATTGCTGGAGTAGCGCAGCAGTTGCGCCAGTTTTCTGAGCTCTTCTTCTTCCGGAGTGACCACCGGCAGCGGCGCATGGTACCAGTGCGTGGTGGCGCTCTCAGGGGCCGGCTTCAGCGCGACATCGCCAGGTAATACCACCACAGAGACACCGCGGTTGAGCACCGCTTTACGCATGGCAATTGCCAGCACCTGTGGGATCTGTTCAGGGCTGGAAACCAGCTCGCAATAATGGCTACATTCGCGGAACAACTCTTGCGGGTGGGTCTCCTGGAAATAACCGCTGCCTATCTCGCTGGATGGAATATGTGCGGCAATGGCCAGCACCGGGACGTGGTTGCGGTGGCAATCAAACAGGCCATTAATCAGGTGCAGGTTGCCTGGCCCACACGAGCCTGCACAGACGGCCAATTCACCCGTTAACTGCGCTTCAGCACCTGCGGCGAAGGCAGCAACCTCTTCATGACGGGTTGGCATCCAGTCAATCGTTCCCATACGATTCAGACTATCACTTAGGCCATTGAGTGAGTCACCCGTTACACCCCAAATGCGTTTTACGCCAGCTTGTTCGAGTGTTTTAGCAATAAAAGCGGCAACCGTTTGTTTCATGGTTTTCCTTCTCCTTTAATGTGATACCGGTTACAAGTTTAGATGAAGATAATAGTTATGCTTCTCATTCCCCCTTATTTCCGGCAGGTTTCATTTGACCTGTACTAAGCGTAGTTTGTTATTGGACATGGCGAAACAAGGAATAAATTCAGATGGTTATAAAACTATTAAATAGCGTTAACCGGGTACTGACTCATGAAGATTTTGGCAAGTTTTTGTTACGCCTTGCCGTGGGGGGGCTGATGCTTTTTCATGGGTTGCATAAACTGTTCGCGGGTATTGATGGCATCAGCGGCATGCTGATAGCGAAAGGTTTCCCGGGCTTTATTGCGTATGGCGTCCTGCTGGGAGAAGTTGTAGCGCCGTGTCTGATTATCCTTGGGATCCTGACGCGTCCTGCAGCGTTGGGGCTGGCGTTTACGATGGTTGTGGCATGGCTGATGGTTGGGATGGGCGAAACCTGGTTACTGGATAAAACCGGTGCATGGGCGATTGAAAGTCTGGTGTATTTCTTCATCGGCGCGCTGGCCGTGGCGTTTTTGGGGGCGGGGCGATTCTCCCTTGCCGGAAATTCAGCCTGGCGATAGTTTGCCATCCGAGAATCAATACAGAGGCGGGAACGCGTAGCCTTGCTCCGCCTCGTCGTTCATTGTGTAGCTAATCTATGTCGTCTCTGTTCCAGAGTTTGTGCCGACGTCTCAGCGCTCGCTGCGTCAATGCTTTGGCCATCGCGGCGCCTATTTCAGCGCTGACCACCAGTCCCTGAATGAACGGACGATCGTGCATCAACCACGGCAGCCCGCCAAAAGCGATGCGATTGCGGGCATACTCCGGCGCTTGCAGTGTGTAATCCTCGCCAATCTCCGGGATCTCATCGCCACAAGCCAGCAGTTGATCGCGTAGCGTTGGGAACGGGATATCTTTGCTCTGCAATGCCCGTTGTCCTCGGGCGTCAATAAATACATCAAATTCGTGGCGCTGGCTCTGGTGGTAAATCACCGTCATTCCCTGTTCATTCATACGCTCATAATCTGAGCAGAGCGCGAGGATCTCTATCAGCCCGGCGTCGTGCAGCGCCAGCAGTCGGCGGACAGACTCAGACGGGATAGCCGCATAGTTATCAATAAATACGCGCGCCAGTCCGCGCCTGAAACGTTTTTCGTCGCAGTCATCAAGATGAGGGACTATCTCTTCGATAACCTCGTGCAGGCGCAGCAAGGTATATCGCCAGGCGACGGTATGTTGTACCTGCTTGTTGCGTTCAACCTCCACCAGATTACGTCTCGCCCAGTCAAAAGGGTCATGCCTGATCCTGTCGGCAAAATAGACTTCGGGGAATGTGTCGGCGTTAAGCGTCGCAAGTGTTATCTGTTGGCACCACCCTGGCGCCGCATCTTGCAGTTGTCGAGCAATAAGGCGGAAGATGCGGTCCAGCAATCCGTTTTGGCCCCGGGCAATGGCGTCTTCAATCGCTTCTGGCGTCGCGATATTCAGCGGTTCATAGGGAAGAGGGCAGTAAAAATCAGCTTCAGGCAGCACCCCGCTGCGCGACATCAGGGTCAGTTTCAGATTTTGGCTGTCAGGTTTACGTGTGAACCGCAGTGAATGGTCGGTATTGGTCGTAAAGGTGCCATGCTGACAGACCACGGCCATCGCTGCGTCGATAGCGCTTAGCGATGTGCCCAGAATCCCCACCCTGCAAGCGCTAATCTCGGCGTCCATCAGACCGGTCCACGGACTGGGGAAAAACTTGCGTGCCTGAGCATCCGTTTCGGGCCACAGATGACCGGTAGCGATAGCGGCGAAATCCACCTCAACGGGTTCGGACGCGCGGTTGATCCACAGGGAGACCCCATTCGACGTTGCTTGCAGGTCGGTGACCTGGCTTGATTCATATATGCGAATTGTAAAACCGGCTCTTTGTGCGTTATCGACGATGGCTAAAAAACGATCGCGATAATAGTCGCCGAGGATCACGCGGGGCAAAAATTGCCGCTCATGCAAAGAGGTGCGTTCAATTCGAAACTGCGCCAGGTAGTCATCGCTTTGATTTTGTAGCCACGTCAGATAGCTGATATAAATCGGTGGGATCTCGATGCTGGCTATATTTGCCAACATGTGTTCTGCGTTGTTGTCGCTGTTATAAGGCATGCCGACGCCCGCTTCCTCAGCTTGCTCATAAAGCTGTATCTCCAGCGGTTCACCACGCTCAACCAGGGCATAAAACGTATAAATACCGGTGGGACCGACGCCGACAATGGCCACTTTTTTCATGGGGATCCTTGTAGAAAGTTCGACGTGGTAGTCGGGGATATTGCTTACGTTGTGCAGGGTAAGTGTGGTCGATAATTGGCGGGAGGAAGGTGCTATTTTGCCCTTGGGGATGGAAAAATCAGAATTTTGCAGCGCCTGACAGGATAAAAAAAGGCCACCCGGTATAGCCAGGTAGCCTTTTGTACATCTGATATCAGGCGATTACGCCAGCACTAAGTCACTCTGCGGATGGCAGGAGCACGCCAGTACATAACCTTCAGCGATTTCTGCGTCGGTCAGCGTCATGGTGCTGCTTACCGTGTAGTTACCGTCAACCACTTTGGTTTTGCAGCAGCCGCAAACGCCTGCACGGCAAGCGGCAACAACCGGTACTTTATTGCTTTCCAGCGCTTCCAGCAGCGTACTGCCCACCGGCGCATAAAACTCTTTCGCCGGCTGCAGTTTAGTGAACTTCAGACCGCTGGTGGCGGCTTCAGCCACCGGGGTAAAGAACTGCTCTTTAAAGAAGCGCGTCACGCCCAGCGCTTTGACTTCTTTCTCGACCAGATCCATGTACGGCGCCGGGCCACAGGTCATCACGGTGCGCGAGGCGAGGTCCGGAACGCTTTGCAGCAGTTCGGTAGTCAGTCGGCCGGAAACAAAACCTTCAGTGGCATTGTTTTCAGCAACTAATGTCACCGGATACTCGCGCCATTCGTCGGCAAAAATAACATCTTGCGGAGAACGTACGTTGAAGATCACCTGCACATCAGCCTGTGGGCGGTATTTTGCCAACCAGCGGCGCATTGACATGATTGGCGTAACGCCGCAGCCGGCGGCCAGCATCAGGAACTTGTCTTCCGCTTTATCTTCACAGGTGAATTCACCCATTGCATCAGACAGCCAGATATAGTCGCCGCGCTTCACGTCGCGGGTCAGCCACTGTGAGCCTGCGCCATCGTCAATCCGGCGGATGGTCAGCGTGATGTATTCGCTAACGCCCGGCGTTGAAGAGATGGTGTAAGCACGCAGCGTGTCCGCTGAATTACGTACGCTGACCAGTGCATACTGCCCGGCGCGGTATGGATAATAGTCGTGGCACAGCAACGAAATTGTCCATACATCCGGCGTTTCCTGATGGATGTGATGAACCTGCATCCGCCATGGGCACTGATGAGTTGGCATTGTCATTCTTTACTCCTTACGCGCTCAGCAATTGCTTCATGTCTTCTTCAACGGTGGTCACGGAACGCAGACCGAACTTCTCGTTGAGCACGGCCAGCAGGTCCGGTGTGAAGAAGCCTGGCGCGGTCGGGCCAGTAACGATATTTTTCACGCCCAGAGACAGCAGGGTCAGCAGGATAACAATCGCTTTCTGTTCGAACCAGGAGAGCACCAGAGACAACGGCAGATCGTTCACGCCACAGCCCAGTTTCTCAGCCAGGGTTACCGCCAGGATGATGGCAGAGTAAGCATCGTTACACTGACCGGCATCCACCAGACGCGGCAGACCTTCGATATCGCCGAACTCCAGTTTGTTGAAACGGTATTTACCGCACGCCAGGGTCAGGATCAGGCAGTCGTCCGGTACGCTGGTCGCGAAATCGGTGAAGTAGTTACGTTCGCCACGTGCGCCGTCACAACCGCCCACCAGGAAGATGTGACGCAGTTTTTCACGGCTGACCAGGTCGATCAGGGTATCCGCGGCGCCCAGCAGGGTTTGACGACCAAAACCTACGGTTATCAGGTGCGGAATTTCGCTATACGGGAAGCCCGCCATTTGCTGTGCCTGAGCAATTACCGGACCGAAGTTGTCGCCTTCGAGATGGCTCACGCCCGGCCAGCCGACGATGCTACGGGTCCAGATACGGTCGTCGTACGCGCCAACGGTTGGGTCGATGATGCAGTTAGAGGTCATCACGATTGGACCTGGGAAGCGGGCGAATTCAACCTGCTGATTCTGCCAGCCGCTGCCGTAGTTACCGATCAGGTGTTTGAATTTACGCAGTTCTGGGTAACCGTGTGCCGGCAGCATTTCACCGTGGGTATAGACGTTAACGCCGGTACCTTCGGTTTGCTCCAGCAGGTTGTACAGATCTTTCAGGTCGTGACCGGAGATCAGAATGCACTTACCTTCGGTGGCTTTGACGTTGACCTGAGTCGGAGTCGGGTGACCGTATTTGGTGGTTTCACCGGCGTCCAGAATGCTCATCACTTTGAAGTTCATCTGGCCGATTTCCATTGAGCACTCCAGCAGAGCGTTCATATCGGAAGGCCAGGTACCCAGCCACGCCATGATTTTGTGGTACTGAGCATAGATGTCGTTGTCGTACTGGCCGAGAACGTGCGCGTGCTCCATGTAAGCTGCCGCACCTTTCAGGCCGTAAAGGCACAGCAGACGCAGGCCGAGAATATTCTCGCCGATGGCTGCTTTGTCTTTGTTCGGGGTAAATTCAGCGGCCTGACGTTGCAGGTCGCCCAGATCGTCGCTGACCAGTTGCAGATCGGCCATCGGGTTGGCGACCGCTGCGTTCGCGTCGATGTTCAGGCATTGCGCTTTCAGGGCGTCGCGCATGGCGATAGCTTCACGGGCATAGCCAACAATACGTGGGGAATCGAAGTTTACGTTGGTCAGCGTGGAGAAGAATGCACGCGGCGCAAAGTTATCAACCTCGTGGTCGATAATGCCGTATTCACGTGCTTTAACAGCCCATGCAGACAGACCTTGTAGGGAAGCAATCAGCAGATCCTGCAAATCGGAGGTTTCAGCCGTTTTACCGCACATACCCTGCGCGTAAGAGCAGCCGTTTCCTGCCGGAGTACGGATGGTTTGTTCACATTGCACACAAAACATGGTCACACCTTTTTAAAGTTATATTTAATATACATGTTTAAGGTTATGCCTGTGCGCGAAGGGATAAAAGGGATTTCTGCTACAACTTGCAGGGAGATTGATTTAGCGCAATTTTGGCGGTAGCTGACTACCGCCAGGGAGGTATTTGTTCGGGTTTCAGGCGGAGAAAAACGCCATCAGCAGAGGCACTAACAGACTCAGAATAAAACCGTGAACGATGGCTGCCGGGACCATTTCCAGGCCGCCGCTGCGTTGTAGTACGGGCAGGGTGAAATCCATTGATGTCGCGCCACATAGCCCCAACGCGGTAGAGCGGCTACGGCCAACCAGTCCTGGAATCAACATAATGGCGATCAGCTCGCGCGCCAGGTCGTTGAAGAAGGCTGCACTCCCAATTACCGGGCCGAACGATTCGGTCAACAAAATACCTGACAGGGAATACCAGCCAAAACCTGACGCCATCGCCAGCGCGGTTTTCAGCGGCAGGCCGAGAATCAACGCATTGATAACCCCCGCCAGCATCGAACTGGCGACCACCACCACCGCCACAATCATCCCCCGGCGATTCAGCACAATTTGCTTTAAGGTCATACCGCTGTTGCGCAGTTGGATCCCCACCAGGAACAGTAAAAAGATTAACGTATATTCGCTGGCTTCGGTGGCGTGCTGCAGAATGGGAAGACCGGTGAGGCCGAGCAGAAAACCGACGACGACGACGCCGCAAAGCTGAAGTGACTCAAGCGCCATTGCAATTCGTGAGGGGAGCTTTTCTTGCTTGTGATTATGTCGCCAGGGCAGCGTACGCTCCAGCCAGAACAGCGCCGCGATATTACACAGCAAAATGACCGTCACGCTGACTGCAGAATAATGAAGAATGGCCAGCAGGTTACTGGCGAGATTATCCAGAAACGCCAGACTGATACCCATAAAAAAGAGAATAAGGTAGACGATCCAGCTCAACAGGCGATTGATGAGTTTTAATGCAGCCCTGTGCCGAAGCGGAATAAGGTAGCCCACAATAAGGGGAACCAGAATGATTAACAGCCCTGAAAACATGAAAACCCGATCCTTGCTGAGATGTAAGACGAAATGCGCCAGCACACACTACTCAATGCAAAGAGGGGAGTAAAGTTGCAAATAAAAGGAAATATAGAGAGGAAAAAAAAGACCTGACTTTCGCCAGGCCTTTTTGTTAGCGATTAATCGCGTTTTTCGAGCAGGGTGCGGTAAATAAGACCGCCGAGAACCCCACCGATAATCGGCATAACCCAGAAGAACCACAATTGTTGTAACGCCCAGCCACCCTGGAAGATGGCTACTGCGGTACTACGCGCCGGGTTTACCGACGTGTTGGTAACCGGAATACTGATCAAGTGGATCAGGGTTAACGCCAGACCAATCGCAATGGGGGCAAAACCTGCCGGAGCATGTTTATCAGTTGCGCCATGGATTACTAATAAGAAACCAGCGGTCAGAATAATTTCAATTACTACGGCAGAAAGCATGGAATAGCCGCCTGGTGAATGTTCACCAAAGCCGTTCGAGGCAAAACCGCTGGCGGAGGCATCAAAACCTGCTTTACCGCTGGCAATAAGATACAGCGCCGCTGCTGCAACAATACCGCCCACAACCTGAGCAATAACATAACCAATAACGTCTTTTGCCGGGAAGCGACCGCCAGCCCATAAACCGAAGGTTACCGCTGGGTTAAAGTGCCCACCGGAAATATGACCTACGGCGAATGCCATGGTCAGTACGGTCAGACCAAACGCCAGGGCCACACCGGCAAATCCAATACCCAACTCCGGGAATGCTGCGGCCAGTATTGCGCTACCGCACCCGCCAAAGACGAGCCAAAACGTACCGAAGAATTCGGCTGCTAATTTCCTGAACATAACCACCTCAATTAAAAGTTCCGGGTTCGTGTTCCTTGCCCGGTAATTCATCGCTAAAAAGGGACGATGATGAAAGAGCGGGTATTTTAGATAAAAAAATCATCCCTTCGCCAGTTAAATTGATGAAAAAATTTGATTTAAGGCAATATGTTGTTATTCCTTTATGAATATTGGATGAATGAAGCATAGTTCAATTAGAAAAAGGTGATGATTGAGTTCTGAAATAATATTCCGAGGAAAACATAAGAAGAATATTCTTATATTATTCAATTTCTGCGACTAACCTCCTGATGATATCGGGTGTCCTGCGCGCCCGCTTGCCGTTATACTCCTGATAACTTGAAGGAAAAAGTTAGCATTTCCGGAGGCTATATGATTCTCGAACGCGTTGAGATTGTTGGATTTCGTGGTATTAACCGTCTGTCGTTGATGCTGGAGCAGAGCAACGTGCTGATTGGGGAGAACGCGTGGGGGAAGTCCAGTCTGCTGGATGCCTTAACCCTTCTGCTGTCACCGGAAACTGATTTGTACCACTTTGACCGCGAAGATTTTTGGTTCCCGCCGGGTGATATACAAGGGCGGGAACATCACCTGCATATCATCCTGACCTTTCGTGAGTCTCAACCGGGTCGCCACCGCGTACGCAGATATCGTCCTCTGGAAAACTGCTGGACGCAGTGCCAGGATGGCTATCACCGCATTTTCTATCGGCTGGAAGGTGAATGTGCGGATGATGGTAGCGTTCTGACGTTACGCAGTTTTCTTGATGGCGAGGGCCACCCGCTCACTCTTGACGACATTAACGATATGGCGCGGCATCTCGTGCGTTTGATGCCGGTCCTGCGCCTGCGCGACGCGCGTTTCATGCGACGTATCCGTAACGGTACGGTGCCGGATTCGGCGGATGTCGAAGTGACCGCCCGGCAACTGGATTTTCTGGCGCGCGAATTGGCCACCCGACCGCAAAACCTGACAGATGGGCAGATACGTCAGGGGCTATCGGCTATGGTCCAGCTGTTAGAACACTATTTTTCTGAGCAGGGTTCCGGCCAGTCCCGCTATCGTCTGATGCGTCGGCGTTCTAATAACGAACAACGTAGCTGGCGCTATCTGGATATTATCAACCGGATGATTGATAAACCCGGCGGACGCACGCACCGGGTGATCCTGCTGGGCCTGTTTTCAACGTTGTTACAGGCCAAAGGTACGCTGAGACTGGATAAAGACGCCCGGCCTTTGCTGCTGGTCGAAGATCCGGAAACGCGTTTACATCCTATTATGCTCTCCGTTGCCTGGCACCTGCTGAATTTACTGCCTCTGCAGCGGGTAGCGACTACCAACTCTGGTGAACTGCTGTCCCTCACGCCCGTGGAACACGTTGTCCGCCTGGTGCGTGAATCCTCCCGGGTTGCTGCCTGGCGGCTTGGACCGGGTGGGATCAGCGCAGAAGATGGTCGGCGCATTGCCTTCCATATTCGTTTCAATCGTGCTTCGTCGTTGTTTGCTCGCTGCTGGCTACTGGTGGAAGGCGAAACGGAAACCTGGGTCATTAACGAACTGGCCCGACAGTGCGGCCACCATTTTGACGCGGAAGGTATCAAGGTGATTGAATTTGCCCAGTCTGGACTTAAGCCGCTGGTTAAGTTTGCCCGCCGGATGGGAATCGAGTGGCATGTGCTGGTCGATGGAGATGAAGCCGGGAAAAAGTATGCCGCTACGGTGCGGAGTTTATTGAATAACGACAGGGAAGAAGAGCGCGATCATTTAACCATGCTCCCCGCGCTGGATATGGAACACTTTATGTATCGCCAGGGATTCGCTGACGTTTTTCACCGGGTGGCGCAAATCCCCGAAAACGTGCCCATGAATATGCGCAAAATTATCTCAAAAGCGATTCACCGGTCGTCAAAACCAGATTTAGCCATTGAGGTGGCGATGGAAGCCGGGCGGCGCGGCGTTGACGCGGTGCCAACGTTGCTGCGAAAAATGTTTTCCCGCGTGCTGTGGTTGGCACGCGGCAGAGCGGATTAGTGGCGAAACATCGACGACAGCTGCGAGTGGATGCTGTCCAGTAGCTGATAGCGACGGCGGTATTCCGCGCGTTTTTTGCTGGCAATGTCCGCTTCGCTTTTTCGCGCCATTGTGCGTGGAATATGATAGTAACCGTGGCTGTCGCACTCACCGCCAACCGACTCCCAAAATGTGTTGTAGTCGGAAAGGATTACCTTGTTTTTGTCGTGGTAACGAGGGCTGCGAAAAATATGCTGTTCATTGCTGACAGCAAGAATTTGTTCGACATTCAATTGTTCTGCAAAACAGCAAATGGCTTCCATCACAATACGTTTTGGGAAAATCCCATGGCATGACTTGGTCGCTTTTTGAATTTCTTCATGTGGCAGTAATCGGCTGCCTCCCTGTAACCCGCCAATAAACAACGTACTGCTTCCATGATAATTGCATAGCGTAAACGTCATTTCCGCTAAAGTCTCGCCAGCGCAATTACGTACCAAAATGGTGCTTTCACCTTCTTTATCCAGTGAGATAAATGAGGCCATTATTACGTTAAATATTTCGCTGTTTTTGCCTTCAATTTGTGCCAGTTGTAATCCATCTGCACTTAAATAATCCTTAAACTCAGTGGTTGAAAAAGAGCTGCGGATAGCATGGTAATGATAACGCACAGCATCCAGTTTCGTCTTCCGGTCAAGGTTTTGCGCAAGATAGGCGCGATGCAAACGAACCGGCAATCGAGGCTGGCGTGCAAGTACGCTATCCAGGTCAGGCCATTGTGCCAGCTCAGACATCCATTCACGCGTTAATCTCGGCATAAGCGCTGAGCGCAACAAAAACTTACGACGAAAGCTTCGCTGATGCCAAAATTTTCCGGGGCGCCAATGTCCGGTCATCAGGCTACAAAAGAGACTAAAACTTGTGACTGGTTTTGAAGAATGAAAAGTGCTGTCAGTTAGCTGGCTCATAATAACAATCCGATGGATACTCTGGCACTAATTTCAGCACAGCGGATCTTAACCATTCATCAATAACTCTGTTATTCTTGCATTTTTCAACGGCTATTTATTTAACGTTGATGTTTAACACTTCACTCTGGTGGACGTATTGGGGGAAATTGGGACATTTATGAAGCTCAAGGGAAAAATCAAAAAACGCTATATTCTTTTCGCCATCATCATTATTGTGGCGATAATTGCACTTTGGCGAACGCTTAATGCGCCTTTACCTCAGTATCAAACCTTAATTGTTCGTCCGGGCGATCTGCAGCAAAGCGTACTGGCAACCGGGAAACTGGATGCGCTGCGTAAAGTTGACGTCGGGGCGCAGGTCAGTGGGCAGTTAAAAACGCTGTCTGTCGCGATTGGCGACAAAGTAAAAAAAGATCAACTGCTCGGCGTTATCGATCCTGAACAGGCGCAAAACCAGATCAAAGAGGTCGAAGCGACGCTGATGGAATTACGCGCCCAGCGGTTACAGGCTGAAGCCGAGTGGAAACTGGCGCGGGTGACGCTTTCCCGTCAGCAACAGTTGGCGAAAACCCAGGCGGTCTCACAGCAGGATCTCGACACCGCGGCTACCGAGATGGCGGTAAAACAGGCGCAAATCGGCACAATTGACGCACAAATTAAGCGTAATCAGGCCTCTCTTGATACGGCAAAAACTAACCTTGATTACACCCGCATCGTCGCGCCAATGGCAGGTGAAGTCACGCAAATTACTACCCTGCAGGGGCAAACCGTTATTGCCGCCCAGCAGGCACCTAACATTCTGACGCTGGCCGATATGAGCACCATGCTGGTGAAAGCGCAGGTTTCCGAGGCGGATGTGATTCATCTGCATCCTGGGCAAAAGGCCTGGTTTACCGTTCTCGGCGATCCGCAGACGCGTTACGAAGGTAAGCTCAAAGATGTTCTTCCGACGCCAGAAAAAGTGAATGACGCTATTTTCTACTATGCTCGCTTCGAAGTTCCCAACCCGAAAGGGATCCTGCGCCTGGATATGACCGCGCAGGTCCATATTCAGCTTACGGATGTTAAAAATGTCTTGACGATCCCGCTGTCGGCATTGGGCGATCCTATCGGCAACAATCGTTATAACGTCAGGCTGCTGCGCAACGGCGAAACCCGCGAACGTGAAGTGATTATCGGCGCGCGTAATGACACCGATGTGGAGATCGTGAAAGGGCTTGAAGAGGGGGATGAAGTCATCACCGGTGAGGGCAACGCTGGAGCTGCAAAATGACGGCATTGCTTGAACTGAGCAATATCCGCCGCAGCTATCCGTCAGGCGAAGGCCAGGTTGAGGTGTTGAAGGACGTATCCTTGAGCATTCAGGCCGGGGAAATGGTGGCGATTGTCGGGGCGTCTGGCTCGGGTAAATCGACGCTGATGAACATTCTCGGCTGTCTGGATAAACCCACCAGCGGTACGTATCGGGTTGCCGGGCGTGATGTCTCCACGCTGGATAGCGATGCGCTAGCGCAACTGCGTCGTGAGCATTTCGGTTTTATCTTCCAGCGTTATCATTTGCTGTCGCATTTAACCGCCGCGCAAAATGTTGAGGTACCCGCGGTCTACGCTGGCACCGAACGCAAACAGCGCCTGGCTCGTGCGCAGGAACTCCTTCAGCGGCTGGGGCTGGGTGACAGAGTTGACTATCAGCCTTCTCAACTTTCCGGTGGTCAGCAGCAGCGGGTCAGTATTGCGCGTGCGCTGATGAACGGTGGGCAAGTGATCCTTGCTGACGAACCCACCGGTGCGCTGGACAGCCATTCCGGCGAAGAGGTGATGGCGATTTTGCATCAGTTGCGCGATCGCGGGCATACGGTGATTATCGTCACTCACGATAGCCAGGTCGCCGCGCAGGCTGAACGCGTCATTGAAATTCGTGACGGCGAGATTGTGCGCAATCCTCCGTCGCACAAGCCCTCTGGCGGGCGCGACATCGTGGAGCCGACGGTGAAAGCGGCGTCCGGCTGGGGGCAGTTTGTCAGTGGTTTTCGTGAAGCCCTCACTATGGCCTGGCTGGCAATGGCCGCGAATAAAATGCGAACGCTGCTGACCATGCTTGGGATCATCATCGGTATTGCTTCGGTGGTGTCGATCGTGGTGGTTGGCGATGCGGCTAAACAGCTGGTGCTGGCGGATATTCGCGCTATCGGCACTAATACCATCGATATCTACCCTGGCAAAGACTTCGGCGACGACGACCCGCAATATCAACAGGCGTTGAAGTATGACGATTTAACGGCGCTACAGAAGCAGCCATGGGTAAGTTCGGTGACGCCTGCGGTGTCGAAGAACCTGCGGCTACGTTATGGCAATATCGATGTGGCAGCCAGTGCTAACGGCGTGAGCGGCGACTATTTCAACGTCTATGGCATGACGTTTAGCGAAGGGACCACTTTTAACGCTGAACAACTGGCGGGCCGCGCTCAGGTGGTGGTGCTCGACAGCAATACCCGGCGTCAGTTGTTCCCCAATAAAGCGAAAGTCGTTGGCGAAGTCGTGCTGGTGGGGAATATGCCTGCCACGGTTATCGGCGTTGCAGAAGAGAAACAGTCGATGTTTGGCAGTAGCAAGATCCTGCGGGTATGGCTGCCTTACAGCACCATGTCCGGGCGAATTATGGGGCAGTCGTGGCTGAACTCGATAACCGTGCGGGTGAAGGACGGTTTTGATAGTGCCCAGGCCGAGCAGCAGCTCACCCGATTGTTGACGTTGCGCCACGGTAAGAAAGATTTCTTCACGTGGAACATGGACGGCGTCTTGAAAACTGCCGAAAAGACCACACGTACATTACAACTCTTCCTGACGCTGGTGGCGGTGATTTCGCTGGTGGTCGGTGGGATTGGCGTGATGAATATTATGCTGGTTTCGGTAACCGAGCGAACGCGCGAGATTGGCATTCGTATGGCGGTTGGCGCTCGCGCCAGTGACGTGCTGCAGCAGTTCTTAATTGAAGCGGTGCTGGTATGTCTGGTGGGCGGTGCGTTAGGTATTAGCCTGTCGATGTTGATCGCCTTTACGCTTCAGCTATTCCTGCCTGGCTGGGAAATTGGTTTCTCACCCGTGGCCTTGTTGACGGCGTTTCTGTGCTCAACCGCGACCGGGATTTTGTTTGGCTGGCTACCAGCACGAAATGCGGCGCGGCTGGATCCGGTAGATGCCCTGGCGCGGGAATAATGCCACTGAGATAAAAATGCCAGCCGCAAGGGCTGGCATTTTGACTGCGGGATGTACACAATGAGACAGAAGAGTTATGCGACAGCTTCTGCTTCAATGACAGGCACGATGACACTGGCATGATTGCCTTTTGGCCCCTGGTGGACATCAAACTGGACAGACTGTCCGGCTTTTAGCGTTCTGTAACCATCCATCTGAATGGTGGAGTAATGGGCGAAAATATCTTCGCCGCCGCCTTCGGGGCAGATGAAACCAAACCCTTTGGCGTTGTTGAACCACTTAACAGTACCCGTTTCCATACTTCGACATCCTTCGTAAATCTTATATAAGTAAGATGGAATGAACCGGTGGCGGAGTGGGGGCTGTTCAAAACCTCGCCAACTCTCGAAACTACAATTTAGAGAAATCAGGCGAGGCGTCAAGCGCCAGGCAGACGGAATAGGGTAAAAATGCATCAAAATTTGAAGCAGTTAACGCTATTGTCGGTTATGTGACAGATGTCGCGGATGGCACTAATAGATGATAGTTATCTAATACTTGAGGTAGATTGATTGTGCGCATAGGCTGCTTGTCAGCGGCAAGATTTTCTGCCGGAAACCGTAACTGAAGATGACGACAGACAATGGGTAAGACGAACGACTGGCTGGATTTCGATCTGCTGGCGGAAGATAAATTGCGCGACGCGCTAAAACCGCCATCTATGTATAAAGTGATATTAGTCAATGATGATTACACTCCGATGGAGTTTGTTATTGACGTGTTACAAAAATTCTTTTCTTATGATGTAGAACGTGCAACGCAACTGATGCTTGCAGTTCACTATCAAGGTAAAGCGATCTGCGGCGTATTCACTGCCGAAGTAGCTGAAACCAAAGTGGCGATGGTGAACAAGTATGCGAGGGAGAACGAGCATCCGTTGCTGTGTACGCTAGAAAAAGCCTGAATGCAGGCATAAATATTGGGGGAGGTGCCTATGCTCAATCAAGAACTGGAACTCAGTTTAAACATGGCTTTCGCCAGAGCGCGCGAGCACCGACATGAGTTTATGACCGTCGAGCACTTGTTACTGGCGTTGCTCAGTAACCCATCGGCCCGCGAAGCGCTGGAAGCGTGTTCTGTGGATCTGGTGGCGCTGCGTCAGGAACTCGAAGCCTTCATTGAACAAACCACACCCGTATTGCCTGCCAGTGAAGAAGAGCGCGACACGCAGCCAACGTTGAGTTTTCAGCGAGTGTTGCAACGTGCGGTCTTCCATGTTCAGTCCTCCGGGCGCAATGAAGTTACCGGCGCGAATGTGCTGGTCGCTATCTTCAGCGAGCAGGAATCTCAGGCGGCTTATCTGCTGCGTAAGCATGAAGTGAGTCGCCTTGATGTGGTGAATTTTATTTCTCATGGCACGCGCAAAGACGAACCAAGTCAGTCTTCTGACTCTGGTAATCAGCCGAATAACGAAGAGCAAGCTGGCGGGGAGGACCGTATGGAGAACTTCACGACTAACCTTAACCAGCTTGCCCGTGTGGGCGGAATTGATCCGCTCATTGGCCGGGACAAAGAGCTGGAGCGCGCCATTCAGGTACTGTGCCGTCGCAGAAAAAACAACCCGCTGCTGGTGGGAGAGTCTGGCGTCGGTAAAACCGCGATTGCTGAAGGCCTCGCCTGGCGTATCGTCCAGGGCGATGTGCCTGAAATTATGGCTGATTGTACCCTTTATTCTCTGGATATCGGCTCGCTGCTAGCGGGTACCAAATATCGCGGCGATTTTGAAAAACGCTTCAAGGCGCTGCTGAAACAGCTGGAACAGGATACTAACAGCATTCTGTTCATCGATGAGATCCATACCATTATCGGTGCGGGTGCGGCATCGGGCGGCCAGGTGGATGCGGCTAACCTGATCAAGCCGTTGCTCTCCAGCGGTAAGATCCGTGTGATAGGGTCTACTACTTATCAGGAGTTCAGCAATATCTTTGAAAAGGACCGTGCGTTAGCGCGCCGTTTCCAGAAAATCGATGTCACTGAGCCATCGGTCGAAGAGACCGTGCAGATAATCAACGGTCTGAAGCCGAAATACGAAGCGCACCATGATGTCCGCTATACCGCCAAAGCGGTGCGTGCAGCGGTCGAACTGGCGGTGAAGTACATTAACGATCGTCACCTGCCGGATAAAGCGATTGACGTGATCGACGAGGCGGGCGCGCGTGCGCGTCTGATGCCGGTCAGCAAGCGCAAGAAAACCGTCAACGTGGCGGATATCGAGTCCGTCGTGGCCCGCATTGCGCGGATCCCGGAGAAGAGCGTTTCGCAAAGCGATCGTGATACGCTGAAAAACCTGGGTAACCGTCTGAAGATGCTGGTATTCGGACAGGATAAAGCCATTGAGGCGCTGACTGAAGCGATCAAAATGAGCCGTGCCGGTCTGGGACACGAGCATAAACCGGTCGGTTCGTTCCTGTTTGCCGGACCAACTGGCGTCGGTAAGACCGAGGTCACGGTACAGCTATCCAAAGCGTTGGGTATTGAACTGCTGCGTTTTGATATGTCCGAATATATGGAACGCCACACCGTTAGCCGCCTGATTGGTGCGCCTCCGGGATATGTTGGTTTCGACCAGGGCGGTTTGCTGACCGATGCAGTCATTAAGCATCCGCATGCGGTACTGCTGTTGGATGAAATCGAAAAAGCGCATCCGGACGTCTTTAACCTACTGCTGCAGGTAATGGATAACGGCACGCTGACCGACAATAACGGGCGTAAAGCGGATTTCCGCAACGTGGTGCTGGTCATGACCACTAACGCCGGCGTGCGTGAAACCGAGCGTAAATCGATTGGGCTTATTCATCAGGACAACAGTACCGATGCAATGGGCGAAATCAAAAAAGTGTTTACGCCGGAATTCCGTAACCGTCTCGACAACATTATCTGGTTCGATCATCTCTCTACAGAGGTGATTCATCAGGTTGTTGATAAGTTTATCGTCGAACTTCAGGTTCAGCTGGATCAGAAAGGTGTCTCTCTGGAAGTGAGTCAGGAAGCCCGTGACTGGCTGGCAGAGAAAGGCTACGACCGTGCAATGGGCGCACGTCCAATGACGCGTGTGGTCCAGGATAACCTGAAAAAACCATTGGCTAACGAACTGCTGTTCGGTTCGCTTGTGGATGGCGGTCAGGTGACCGTTGCGCTGGATAAAGAGAAAAATGAGCTGACCTATGGTTTCCAGAGTGCGCAAAAGCACAAGCCAGAAGCAGCACATTAATTTCTAATCACCTAATAAGCCGGGCATAATGCCCGGTTTTTTTTCGCCTGAAAGTAGTGAATAGAATAGGGGGGACTCGCAGAGTTTAAACGGCAGGCAAAAAATAAGCCTGCGTAAGGGAGATTACGCAGGCTAAGGAGGTGGTTCCTGGTACAGCTAGCATTTATGGGTTATGTTTTTCAGCGGAAGCGATAATACCCTTAATGAACGAAACGGTATGTGATCGATTTCTAAGAATCTTCCGAACGCTGAAAAATAACCGTAATTAACTACTTAGCATGCGGGTTGCGCGTGGACTCACCGGTAAAATTACGCATCAACAATGCATAATTCAGATCGATATCCTCCGGTACAGGCATCCACACGGTGTAACCATCGCCTGGCGCAACTGGCATCGCTTCGCCTTTCGCGTTTTCCATCTGCTCGAGAGTAAAGTTGATGTTGCCCTGTGGGGTCATCAGCTCCAGGCTGTCGCCAACGGTGAATTTGTTTTTCACCAGTACGGCTGCCAGCTCGCCTTTACGCTCGCCAGTGAATTCGCCGACAAACTGCTGACGCTCGGAAACGGAGAAACCGTATTCATAGTTCTGATAGTCGTCATGCGTATGGCGGCGCAGGAATCCTTCGGTGTAACCGCGATGGGCCAGGCCTTCCAGCGTTTCCAGCAATTGCGGGTCGAACGGTTTACCGGCCGCGGCATCATCAATGGCTTTGCGATATACCTGCGCGGTACGTGCACAGTAATAATATGACTTGGTACGGCCTTCGATTTTCAGCGAATGCACGCCCATCTGCGTCAGACGTTCAACGTGGGCAATGGCACGCAAATCCTTTGAGTTCATGATGTAAGTACCATGCTCGTCTTCAAACGCGGTCATGTACTCACCCGGACGCTGGGCTTCTTCAATCATAAAGACTTTGTCTGTCGGTGCGCCAATACCTAACGTTGGCTCAACGTTTTGTACCGGGATAGGCTCGTACTTATGCACGATATTGCCCACCACGTCTTCTTTGCCTTCCTGTACGTTGTATTCCCAGCGGCAGGCATTGGTACAGGTACCCTGGTTTGGGTCACGCTTGTTGATGTAGCCAGAGAGCAGGCAGCGACCGGAGTAGGCCATGCACAGGGCGCCGTGAACGAAGATCTCAAGCTCCATATCCGGCACCTGAGTGCGGATTTCTTCGATTTCTTCCAGTGACAGTTCGCGAGAGAGGATCACTCGGGTCAGCCCCATCTGCTTCCAGAATTTCACTGTCGCCCAGTTTACGGCGTTAGCCTGTACTGAAAGGTGAATGTCCATGTCGGGGAAGTTTTCGCGCACCAGCATGATAAGACCCGGGTCCGACATGATCAATGCATCCGGTCCCATTTCCACCACCGGTTTCAGGTCACGAATAAAGGTCTTCAGCTTGGCATTGTGTGGGGCAATGTTAACCACCACATAGAATTTTTTACCCAGTTCATGGGCTTCATTAATGCCGAGCTGCAGGTTTTCGTGGTTGAATTCGTTGTTACGTACGCGCAGTGAGTAACGCGGTTGGCCCGCATACACAGCGTCTGCGCCATAGGCGAAAGCGTAACGCATGTTTTTCAGCGTTCCCGCCGGGGAAAGGAGTTCCGGTTTAAACATAATTTTCTCGTTCTGATGACAGGTCAGACTCGCCTCACTCAATGAGGCGGTTAGGGGAGTGCCCCCATATTAAGGGCGGGCATTGTAGCGCTGCGCGAAGATGCCGTAAACCTTGTAGGCTCAATCAACCCGTAGATAGTGTCCGTCGGCGCTGACATTCATACCGAAACCGCAGTTTTGCGGGTCGTCGGTTCTGGCGTCGATACCCTCAGGCGTGACCGTAAGTGAGATATCGCAGTGGATATAGTCGCCCTCTCTGAGCGCGATCACGCCTTTATCGTTTTTCAGCGTGACCAGTTCTGAGAATTCACCCATGTTTGGGCCATAATAAAGAGCCATCATGCCAAAGTAATAACCCTGAAAATCAACCTGATAGTCTGATTTATTCTCTGTAGGTTTAATGACCAGCGTTTCCCAGGATGCCAGACCGGCGTAGTTCCAGTATTCACCGGCAGGAGAATCGTTCTTTGGCAGTGCGGCCAGCTTATCTTTGATAAGACCCAGGTTGTAGACCGACTTCGTATCATTGGGATTGATCATCAGCCAGGCCTGCGCCTTACGCCATTGTCCTTCGCGCATCCAGGTCAGGGCCACGTTGTTGTAAGCCGTCGCTACGGTTTTATCATCAAGGCGGCAGCCTTCGCTCCAGGTGACCTGCTTTTCAAAAGCTTCACGCGCTTTTGCGTAGTTCTTAGCTTTGTAGAACTGTTCGCCCTGGCTGGCGTAGGTCGGGACTTTGGCACAGTCAGCTTTGATTTGCTGCTCGGTGATTTCAGCGTGGGTAAAACCTGAGGCCAGTAAAAACAGTAACGGTCCGCAGCGTAAGTCCATTTTCATGTATGCATCCTTTAAAGACATTAAGCAATTCGGCAGGCGTCCGCTTCCCAGCGATATCCTACGCCATAGACCGCGCGGATAAACGACTGCTCCGCATCCAGCGACTCCAGCTTGCGTCGCAGGTTCTTAATATGGCTGTCGATGGTGCGGTCGGTGACGACGCGGTAATCGTCATAGAGATGATTGAGCAACTGTTCACGAGAGAACACTTTTCCCGGTTCATGCGACAGCGTTTTGAGTAAGCGAAATTCAGCCGGCGTTAAGTCGAGCATTTTCCCCCGCCACGATGCCTGAAAGCGACCTTCATCGACAATCAGCGGGCTGTCGGCATCCATTTGTTGCAGTTCGCGCTGCGGTTTACAACGCCGCAGAATTGTTTTCACGCGAGCCACAACTTCGCGCGGGCTGTAGGGCTTGCAAATATAATCATCCGCACCAATCTCCAGCCCCAGCAGGCGATCAATTTCTTCTATCTTGGCGGTTACCATCATGATAGGGATTTCAGAGAAACGGCGAATTTCCCGACACAGGGTCAGGCCATCGGTACCGGGCAGCATCAGATCCAACAGGATCAGATCGGGCGGCGTTTGACGCACGTAAGGCAGCACCAAATCGCCATGGCTGATGAGCGTAGGCGCGTAACTTGCCGCACGCAGATAATCGATAAGCAGTTGTCCCAGCTTGGGCTCGTCTTCCACGATCAGAATACGCGGCGTGTTTTCATCAATGGGTAACTCAGTCATACATCTCTCTGTAAATCGCGTTCCAGCGGTAACTCTACTGTAATGCTAACCCCGCCAAAAGGCGAATGGGCGGCACGGATCAGACCATTATGCGCCTGTACGATATTGACGCAAATCGCCAGCCCCAACCCGGAACCTCCGCTGGCGCGGTTACGCGAGCCTTCGGTGCGATAAAATCGCTCAAACAGCTTCTGTAACTGGCCGTCACTTACGCCGGGAGCGGAATCCGCAAAGGTTATTAAAACCATACGCTCGCGTTGTTCGGCGCTGATGTGCAGCCCGCCGCCGCTGTCGGTGTAGCGCAGGCTGTTTTCCAGCAGATTGTTGAACAACTGCATCAGACGATCCCTGTCGCCAAATACTGTCATGCTGTCGGGGAGCGAAAGTTGTATCGTCAGTCCACGGCTGGCGAAGCGTTCACGAAATGCGCCGCTTGCTACTTCCAGAAGGGGTATGAGATCCAGCGAGGTTTTCTGGTAAGCCAGCGCGCCTTCGTCAGACATAGAGAGCTGATGAAGATCGTCCACCAGCTTGGTGAGGGTACCGACTTCAGCCTGCAACGAGGCGACGGAGTCAGGGGTAAACTGGCGTACGCCATCCTGAATGGCCTCCAGTTCACCGCGTAACACCGCCAGCGGCGTGCGCAGCTCGTGAGAAATATCGGCCATAAAATCTCGACGCATCTGCTGGTTTTTTTCCAACGTACTGGCGAGCTGGTTGAAGTCCTGCGCCAGTTTGCCCAGCTCATCCGTACTGGTTGGCGCAACGCGAGTGGTGAAATCGCCTGCCGCCAGTTTATGGGTGCCTTCCACCAACCGCTTGACCGGGGCCAGCAGGCTGCGCGCCAGCGTAAACGTTGCCAGTGCCGCCAGGATTGTGGAGAGCGCGACGATGAGCCAACTGGAACGCCTTTGCTGCATGTCGAAATTGATATCCGTATTCCGCGTTAAGCGTTCCACGGGAGAGGCAATCACGGCGCCCACTTCGCTACCGTTGACGCGGATAGGGTGGCGCATACCGTCGCGGGGGACCGGAGCACGCGGACCGACCAGAACGTGGGCATTTTGATCAACAACCCAAAACTGCGTACGCCAGCCGTGCGGCGGCATGCCTGGACCTGGCTTATCATCGTCGTTGTCGTGTTCAAAAGAGCGCAGGATCTGAAAAACAAAACGATCGTTATTGCGCAAGAACCGCCAGTTGCCGTGCTGCTCATACTGCTCGCTTAATGCGTCGCTGAGCATTTGCAGCCGCTGTTCGTTACCGTGCTTGATATAGTCAATAAAACCACGTTCGAAGCTTATGCGTACGGCCCAGTGCATGCTGATCAGCAATACGATGCAGGTGGCGAAAATCGCCAGAAACAGTTTGCCGGTGATACCGGGCCGCCAGAACTTCATCAGGTGCTCCTTTTGCGCCGTGAAATCACCGCGTTGGTTTGCGTGTCGTTCGGCACGCGGGCAAAAATAATGGCGGGCAGCGCAATAATGAAGGCGATGCACAGCCAGGTATACATAAAGACGGTATGCGTACTACCGCTATCGATGGCAATATGCTGCTGACCGAACATACCTAGCAGCAGGCCTGCGATGGTTACCCCAATACTCATCGACAGTTGCATGATCATCGACAGCAGGCTATTGCCGCTGCTGGCGAGATCGTCAGGCAGGTCTTTTAACGTCAGGGTGTTCATGGATGAAAAGCGCGTTGAGTTGACCATTCCCTGTAAGAACAGCACGAAGGGGAGAGCGTAATACCAGCCGAGCAGCGCGGTGGTCATCAGCAGCAAACTGACCAGCGACAGGCCAAGCGTTGTGGCGACCAGTACGCGACGGTAGCCAAAGCGGTTAACGACCTGTACCACAATGCGCTTCATACCCATACTACCCAGCACCATTGGGATCATCATCAGCCCGGCATGAAAAGGTGAAAAACCGAGACCAATCTGTAAAAACACCGGCGTCATAAACGGCAGCATGCCGCTGCCGATGCGTCCGGCAAAACTGCCGAACAGCCCCAGCGAGAAGGTTGGTGTGCGAAACAGATTCAGGCTGAACAGCGCGCGTGGATTTCGATGGGCGTGTTTCAGATACAGCGCAATAGCCAACACCCCGCAGATAACCAGCGCCGCCAGCGTGAAACTGGAGAGGCCAGTTCCTTTACTGCCATCGAGCGCCAGCGTCAGTACCGCCATGCCGACCGCCAGCATCGCGAATCCCGAGAGGTCGAAGCGTCGGGTTTGCATGGTGTAGTTGGGCATCAACATTAACGTCGCTATCGCGCCGACAATACCAACCGGAATGTTAATCAAAAATATCCAGTGCCAGGAGGCGTACTCAACCAGAATCCCGCCTAATGCCGGCCCCAGCAGAGGACCAATCTGACCGGGCAAAGTGACAAACGTCATCGCCGCCATATATTGCTCACGCGGGACGATTTTCATCACCGTTAGCCTGCCGACCGGCACCATCATCGCACCGCCAACGCCTTGTAAGACGCGCGCCATCACCAGCTCGTTGAGGGTGCTGGACCCGGCACAAAACAGCGAGCCAAGCGTAAACAGGATAATGGCGGTGAAGAAGATATTACGCACGCCAACTTTGTCCGCCAGCCATCCGCTGGCGGGCAGCATCACGGCAACGGTTAAAACATATGACACAATGACCATATGCATGTGTAACGGGCTTTCCCCGAGGCTTGCCGCCATTGAGGGAAGCGCGGTATTAACGATGGTGGTATCCAGCGACTGCATAAAAAAGCCGAATGCCACAATCCAAAGTTGCCAGCGGGTGCTGTCGGGAAGTTCTGTCATAGCTCTGCTACCGGTTTGCTGTTTTTACGCGAAAAACGCAGACGCAGACGGTCGAAAAAGAGATAGACCACGGGCGTGGTGTACAGCGTCAGGAGTTGGCTCACAACCAGCCCACCGACAATGGTTATCCCCAAAGGCTGGCGCAGTTCGGAGCCATCCCCTGCGGATAACACCAGCGGCAACGCGCCAAACAACGCCGCCAGCGTGGTCATCATTATTGGGCGAAAGCGCAACAGGCAGGCCTGGAAGATAGCTTCTTCCGGCTGCAGCTTACCGTTTCTCTGCGCTTCCAGCGCAAAATCGACCATCATGATGGCGTTTTTCTTCACAATGCCAATTAATAGCATGATCCCTATCAGGGCGATTAGGCTGAACGGGGCATTGAACAGTTCCAGTGCCAGCAACGCTCCGACGCCAGCCGAAGGTAGCGTGGAGAGAATGGTCAGCGGATGGACATAGCTTTCATACAGCATACCCAGCACGATGTAGACCGTGGCGATGGCGGCAATAATCAGGATCACCTGTGAGTTCATGGTGTCCTGAAATACCTGTGCCGTTCCGGCAAAGCTGCCGCGAACCGTGGACGGGACGCCGAGCTGGGTCATGGTTCGGTTGATGGCCTCTGTCGCTTCGGACAGTGAAGACCCTGTCGGCAGGTTAAACGACACGGTTGAGGCGGCGGACAAGCCCTGATGGTTCACCGACAGCGGGGCATTCGCCGGTTGCCATTTTGCAAAGTACGATAGCGGGATGGCCTTACCGTCATTGTTGATGACGAACATTTTATCCAGCGCGCTGATGTCCTGGGTGTAACGTCGATCGACTTCCATCACCACTTTGTACTGGTTCATCGGTTGATAGATAGTTGAAATCTGCCGTTGTCCGAAAGCGTTATTCAACAGGCTGTTGGCGGCGGCAACGTCGATCCCCAAACGAGACATGGTGTCGCGATCGTAAATCAGATTCATCTCCGCGCCATTGTCCTGCTGATCGGAGTTGACGTCCGCCAGTTGGGGCAGGGCGGCAAGCGCCTTACGGATCTTCGGTTCCCACTCGCGCAGTGCCGCGAGGTCATCTGACAACAGAGTGTATTGATAGCTGGCGTTGGCCTGACGACCGCCGACGCGAATGTCCTGCACCGCCATCAGAAACAGGTTTGCTCCGGGTTCTTTGGCAAGCGCGACACGCAGGCGGTCGATCACCTGCTGAGCGGTTTCATGGCGCTCACCGCGTGGCTTGAGGGTAATAAACATCATCCCGCTGTTAACCCGTGAACCACCGGTAAAGCCGGTGACGTTATTCACCGCCGGGTCGTCGCGGATTATCTTCATAAAATCCTGCAGTTTGCCGCGCATCGCCTGGAAAGAGATGCTCTGGTCGGCCTGGATCCCCCCCATCAATACGCCCGTATCCTGCTCCGGGAAGAAGGTTTTGGGGATGGAAATATAAAGCCAGATATTCAGCGCAATGGTGCCAAGTAACACCACGCCTACCAGTCGCGTATGGCGCAGCACCCATTTAAGCGAAGTGCCGTAACTTTGCTGCAGCGCGACCAGCACACGACCAAAACCCCGTTTCCGGGACTGTTCGCGCGGGGCGCTCGATTTAAGCATCCAGCCGCACATCATTGGCGTTAAGGTCAGCGATACCAGCAGCGATATACCAATAGCAACCGACAACGTGACGGCAAACTCGCGCAGCAAGCGCCCAGGTAATCCACCCATTAACAGTAGCGGCAGGAACACCGCCACCAGCGACAGGCTCATGGAGAGCACCGTGAATCCCACTTCACGCGTTCCTTGTAACGCCGCCTGGAGCGGCTTCATTCCCGCTTCCAGGTGACGGGAAATATTTTCCAGCACCACGATGGCATCATCAACGACAAATCCTGTGGCAATGGTTAACGCCATCAACGACAGGTTGTTCAGACTGAATCCACACAGATACATGGCGGCAAACGTCCCGATGAGCGAGACCGGAACCGCTACCGCGGGGATCAGGGTCGCGCGCCCGGAGCGCAGGAAAACAAAGACCACCAGGATAACCAGCGCAACGGAGATAATCAGCGTCTGTTCGACTTCCTCCAGTGAGGCGCGAATAGTCGGCGAACGGTCCTGAGCGATTTGCAGATCGATGGCGGCCGGGACCATCGTTTGTAACTCCGGTAATTTGGCGCGAATGCTGTCTACCGTCTGAATAATATTGGCTTCCGGCAGTTTGCGGATCATCAGCAGAATGGCCGGTTTGGCATTGGTCATCCCCGCGTTACGAACGTCCTGCACCGAATCAGTTACAGACGCAACGTCGCCCAGTCGCACTGCAGCGCCGTTGTTGTAGTGAATGATAATGGGTTGATATTCGGCGGCGGTTTTCAGCTCATCGTTGGTTTGTACCTGCCAGCGATGGGCATCATTCTCGATAGCGCCCTGCGGCTTACGCACGTTGGCGTTGTCAATTGCGCTACGTACGTCGTCCAGCGACACGCCCTGGTTAAACAGCGCTTGCGGATTGAGCCCTACGCGCACGGCAGGCAAAGAGCTGCCTCCAACGTCTACATCGCCCACTCCGTCGATTTGCGCGATGGTCTGCGCTAATTGAGTTGATGCGAAATCGTATAATTCACCCTGCGAGTAAGTGTCCGATGTGAGCGTCAGGATCATGATTGGCGCATCGGAAGGGTTGGCTTTGCGGTACGTTGGTCGGCTTGGCATTCCGCTTGGTAGCAGGCTTTGCGCCGCGTTAATTGCGGCCTGAACATCCCGCGCCGCACCATTGATGTCGCGGTCGAATTTAAATTCGAGAATAATGCGCGTACTGCCAAGCGAACTGCTCGACGTCATTTCGTTCACGCCCGCGATGCGCCCCAGCGAGCGCTCCAGCGGGGTGGCAACGGATGATGCCATTGTCTCAGGCGACGCCCCCGGTAACGAGGCGCTGACCATGATCACCGGAAAATCCACCTGCGGCAGCGGAGCGACCGGCAGCAGACGAAAGCCCAGTATCCCGCACAGGGTGATCGCTACCGAAATGAGAATGGTCGCCACCGGACGATGAATGAAAAGCGCAAAAAATTTCATTTACGCTTCCTCTTCCTGGCGCGGGAAGCGGCTTTTCACATACAGCGACAAACGGTCAAACAGCAGATAAATCACCGGGGTGGTAAACAGGGTTAATACCTGGCTTACCAGCAGCCCGCCGACCATACCAATTCCTAATGGGCGGCGTAATTCGGCACCTACGCCGGTACTTAACATCAGCGGCAAGGCGCCGAGCAGTGCTGCCAGCGTGGTCATCAGAATTGGGCGAAAACGCAGCAGGCAGGCCTGGAAAATGGCTTCGCGCGGTGCCATGCCCTGTTCGCGCTCTGCAGCCAGGGCGAAGTCGATCATCATGATGGCGTTTTTCTTGACGATACCAATGAGCAAAATAATGCCGATAATCGCGATGACGTCCAGTTCGCTCCCGGCAATCATTAACGCCAGAAGCGCCCCGACGCCCGCCGTGGGTAGCGTGGAGAGAATGGTAATCGGGTGAATAAAGCTCTCATACAGCACGCCGAGCACGATATACATCGCGACAACCGCAGCCACAATCAACCAGATGGTGTTACCCAGCGCGGCCTGGAAAGCGAGCGTGCTGCCCTGGAACTGGGTGGTAATATTCACGGGCAGGTTAAGCGTTTTTTCGGCATCCAGAATCGCCTGCACCGCATCGCCCAGTGAATGATCGTCCGGCACGTTGAACGAGATGGTGGTGACCGGGAACTGATCGAGATGGTTAATCGACAGTGGGGCGAAACGCTGTTCAATGTTTGCTATCGCGCTGAGCGGTACCACGCCGCCTTCGCTACTGGTCAGGCGGATAGTGTCGAGCGCGGCAAGTCCCGGCGTACTATTAGTGTCATGCTCTAACACCACGCGATACTGGTTTGCCTGGGTGTAAATGGTTGAAATCAGTCGCTGGCCGAAGGCGTTGTACAGAGCGTTATCGACATCCGCCATGCTGATGCCTAAACGGCTGGCGCTGTCGCGATTGACGTTCACATACGCCACCAGGCCTTTATCCTGCCAGTCGCTACTGACATCGGACAGTTGCGGTAGCTGATGTAGTTTTGCTAACAGTTGTGGAACCCAGGTGCTGAGGGCATCCAGGGACGTTGCTTGCAGCGTAAACTGATATTGCGTCCGGCTGACCTGGGTATCAATCGTCAGATCCTGGGTGGGCTGAAGATAAAGGTCGACGCCGGGTACTCTGTCAACCGCGTCCTGTAGCCGCGCGATCACTTTCTGTACGCGATCGTCGCGCTCATCCAGCGGTTTAAGATTGATTTGCAAACGTGCGCTGTTCAGTGCCGGGTTAGTGCCATCCACGCCAATAAAAGCGGTCAGGCTCTCTACCGCCGGATCCTGAAGGATGACATCTGAAACCTGACGCTGGCGCTGGGCCATGCTGGCAAATGAGCTGGACTGCGGTGCCTGTAGCGTACCCTGGATAATGCCGTTGTCCTGGATTGGGAAGAAACCTTTGGGAATAAAGACCCAGAGCATGACGCTCAGTGCCAGCGTGCCGAGTGCCACGCCCAGCGTGAGCCAAGGGTGGTTAAGCACTTTTGCCAGCCAGTGTCCGTACCCGGCAATGATGCGTTCGAACATTCGCTCCGAAGCGCGGGAGAAGCGGTTCTGCTTACGCAACGAGGCCTGACTAAGCATACGTGCGCACATCATCGGCGTGAGGGTGAGTGAGACGACGGCGGAAATCAGAATCGCCACGGCCAGCGTAACGGCAAACTCACGGAACAACCGGCCCACGATATCCCCCATAAACAACAGCGGGATTAGCACGGCGATCAGTGAAAATGTCAGAGAGATGATGGTAAACCCAATCTCACCTGCACCTTTCAGGGCGGCGGTCAGCGGTTTTTCGCCTTTTTCGATATAACGTGAAATGTTCTCAATCACCACGATGGCGTCATCCACCACAAAGCCGGTGGCGATGGTTAGCGCCATGAGGGTCAGGTTATTGATAGAGAAATCAAGAAATACCATTACCGCGAAGGTGCCGATTAACGATAGCGGAACGGCAACCGCGGGAATAATAGTCGCCGGAATATTGCGCAAAAACAGGTAGATAATCATGACTACCAGCGCAATCGCCAGCATTAGCTCGAACTGGGTGTCAGCAACAGACGCACGAATATTGGTCGTACGATCCGAAAGCACGCTGACCTTAACTGATTTGGGCAGGCTGTCGGTGAGCTGCGGCAGCATCTGGCGGATACTGTCTGCCGTGGAGATGATGTTCGCTCCAGGCTGGCGCTGAACATTCATGACTATAGCTTGTTGCTTATTGGCCCATGCGCCCAGCCAGCTGTTTTCTGCACCTTGTTCGACGGTGGCGACATCGCCCAGACGAACCGGCGCACCATTTTTATAGGCAACAATGAGCTGACGATATTCGTCTGCGGACTGCATCTGGTCGTTGGCTGAAAGGGTAACGGCACGCGTTGGGCCATCAAGACTCCCTTTTGCCGAATTGACGTTAGCGCCGGTAATGGCCGTACGGATGGTTTCGCTGGTCAGACCGAGCGCGGCAATGGCCTGCGCATTAAGCTTCACGCGCACTGCTGGACGTTGCCCACCGGACAGCGTCACCAGACCGACGCCGGAAACCTGGGATATTTTCTGCGCGACGCGGGTCTCGACCATATCTTCCACCTGCGTCATCGGCATGGCGCTGGAGGTGACCGCCAGCGTCATGATCGGTGGATCCGCCGGATTTACCTTGCTGTACACCGGCGGGTTAGGCAGATCGTTCGGTAACAGGTTGGTGGCGGCGTTAATCGCAGCCTGGACTTCCTGTTCAGCAACGTCCAGCGGCAGCGTGAGCTGGAACTGCAGTGTTACTACCGATGCGCCGCCGGAACTTTGCGAGGACATCTGTTTTAAGCCTGACATCTGTCCGAACTGACGCTCAAGCGGCGCGGTGACTGCTGAGGTCATGACGTCCGGGCTGGCGCCGGGATAGAGCGTAACAACCTGGATCGTGGGGTAATCGACTTCGGGTAAGGCAGCGATCGGCAGGAAGCGATAACCGATAACACCGGCAAGCATAATCGCCACCATCAGCAGCGTGGTGGCGACGGGGCGCAGAATAAACAGGCGCGATGGCCCGCCTGTGTTGTCCGGAGGTAACACCTGCATCAGGAGTTGGCTCCTTTTTTGCTGTATCCGCGTGGCGCAGTTTTTTCGCCCGTCGCTGAGGCATCGTGCGCCTCAACGACTTCGACTTTTGCGCCTTCCGTCAGGCGGTCAATGCCGTCGGTTACGACCCGATCGCCTGCGGACAATCCAGCGGAGATCACCACTTTTTGGCTATCCTGAATACCGGGTTTAACAAGATGTTTGCTCACTTTGTTATCGCTGTTCAGTACCCAGACAAAATGGCCCTCATTGCCCATTTGCAGGGCAGCTGTTGGGATCACAACGGCATTTTGTTGTGTGTCGACCAGCATGCGAGCGTTAACGAACTGGTTAGGGAATAAAGCATCATCCTGATTGTTAAAGCGGGCTTTAACTTTAATGGTTCCGGTGGTGGCATCAATCTGATTGTCGAGACTGAGCAGGACGCCTTCGCTCAGCTTTTGCGAATTGGTTCGGTCCCAGGCTTCGACCTTTAACGGCGTTCCCGATTTTTGCGCCTGGATTACGGTAGCAATGTCATTTTCAGGCAAAGTGAATATCAGGTCGATAGGATGCGTTTGCGTAATAACGACGATACCGGTGGTATCGCCGCTGGAAATTTGGTTGCCGATATCGACCAGTTTCAGACCGACACGACCATCAACAGGGGCGGTTATCCGGCTCCAGTCGAGCTGCAACTGAGCGCTGGCGACGCTGGCTTCATCAGCTTTGATTGTCCCTAACGTTTCATTTACCAGTGCCTGCTGGGCATCCAGCTCCTGGCGGGAGACCAGATTGGTTTTTACCAGCTGTTGATAACGGGCAAGATCGCGACGGGCATTCGCCAGCGTGGCTTTATCTTTTGCCAGTTGTCCCTGCGCCTGCGCCAGAGCGACTTTGAACTGGCTGGGATCTATCTCTGCCAGCAGGTCGCCGGCTTTCACCTGCTGTCCTTCCTCGAAGTGCAAGGCGATGAGCTGACCATCTACCCGACTACGTACCGTAGCGGTATTTGCGGCAGTAATGGTACCCAGCCCTGTCAGATAACGCGGAACGGCTTCAACGGCGGCGGTGGCAGCCTGGACGGGAGCTAACGGTCCGGAGCGCATTCCACGCCGCCCTGAACCTGGCGCATTCTGCGCGGGTTTGGTCGCGCCCGGTGCGGTTTCCTGGGAGCCGCTGCGGCTATGCCAGAACCAGATGGCGGCGACGGTGGCCACGACGATCGCGATTGCTATCACCCAGCGGGATTTTTTACTGCCTTTCATTGTTATAAGTTTCTCATCCTGAAACGATTCGCGGAATGATACTAGTTTAGCCAGCGAACAAGGGAGAAAAATGGAGGAATTATGAAACACTGTCGGGATTCGTCTGAATGCTGACGCGGCTTTGCGAGGCGTTACGCAACATTAAGCGCTGAAAACGGCGAAGAAGAAATAGTGCGCTAGAGTGCGTTTAAGGCAAAAAGGAGGAAAGCCAGAGATTTCAGCGGGACGCTGGAACGGGAAAGCCCCTCCCGAGGAAGGGGCCAAAATAAGGAAAGGGTTATGATGAAGCAGGTCATCATACTGGTGATACTCTTAGTCATTAGCTTCGCGGCATACTAAGACACCAGGGGGAGGGGAAACCCTCCCTAACCCTCACTCCTGAAAATAAGCCACTGCAACAGTGATGTCAATACGCACACCTTTCAGCTTGCGAGCGGCTTAGCGGAAAACAACATCAGCCCAGCGGGCCAGTCCGGCGGTAACGGAACCGAAATCATCGCCACCTGCAATCGGGATCCCGGGAAGCTGCTGGGCAAGTGCTTTTTTAATCAGCGGCGAACGCGCGCTGCCGCCGGTCAGGTAAATCACGTCCGGTTTTTCCTGCGCGTTTTCCAGCGCCAACTGAACCTGCTCAAGAATGCGCGCCAGGGGCTGGTTGAGCGCAGCTTCCAGTCCGTATTGACTGATATCGGTTGCCAGCGTGTTGCTGATAAACGGTATCGCCGCCGTAACAATGGCCTGATCGGAAAGCGCGATTTTGCTCTCTTCTGCACTGCGTACCAGGCGATAGCTCAGACGCTCGCGCCAGACTTTAAGCAGCAGAGCGACTTTATCGGCTTCTCTCGCGTCGCGGACAAGATCGTTGAGCAATCGACCGTTGGCGCTGCTGTAGAAATCACTTTGCGCGGGAACATCGTTGATTGCGACCGCGTTCCACCAGGGCAGAATAGGTAAAGCGATACCTTTTTCAGTTTCGCCGCCCATACCAAGCAATGGCATCAGGTGTTTAAACGCCAGCGCGATATCCAGATCGTTCCCGCCTACGCGGCAGCCACTGTGTCCCAGCAGGCTGTTTTCGCGATCGGCGCGCTGATGCCATTGCGGCCCCATCAGCAGCAGTGAACAGTCGGTCGTACCCCCGCCAATATCCACCACCAGAACGCGTTTCTCATCCTGCAACGAGGCTTCGTAATCCAGTCCCGCCGCTACCGGCTCGTACTGGAAGACGACATCCTGAAAACCGGCGCGTTTGGCCGCACGTTCAAGAATACCTTGCGCCTGGGCGTTGGCGTCATCGCCACCTAACCCCTGGAAGTTGATGGGACGACCAATAACAGCCTGAGTGATGGCTTCCGGCAACTGGTTTTGCGCCTGGTTGCGTATGTGCAGCATCATCGCGCAGACCAGATCTTCAAACAGCGCAACCTGCTGCGGCTTCAGACCGCTGGCACCCAAAAATGATTTTGGCGATTTAACGAAGTACACCTCTTCCGGGTCTTCAATATACTGACCCAGCGACGCCAGACCGAACTGCACGCTGTTGGCGTTAACGTCAATGTCTTCTTCGCGGTTATAGCGCATTGCACGGCGAAGCAGCGCCTGCGTTTCATCGTCCGTGGTCGGGACGTCGTGGTGGCGATACAGCCACTCGCTGACCGCTTCGCGCGTTGGTGCGCAAAGCATTGAGGGCAGAAGCGTGCTGTTATTTTCCATTTTGAGCAGGTGAGGCTGCCCGTCACGCATAACGGCCACTGAACAGTTTGCCGTACCGTAGTCAAAACCAATAAACACCGTAAAAATCCCCATGCCAGTGAAGAAGGGGCGTGACTTTAACGAAATGTTGACGCTCCGACAACTGGAATATGAAAGCAAGGCGCATCAGTTGAATACCGTTTATGCTGTAGGTTTGCTTAAAAAGGAAAACCGAATGTTCACGCTGAGCTGGCAACCGCCTTATGACTGGCCCTGGATGCTGGGATTTCTTGCCGCCCGTGCGGTTGAAGGTATCGAAACTGTAGAAGAACTGAGTTATGCCAGAAGCCTGTCCATAGGGAAGCATCAAGGTCTGGTGCGCGTCGTACCAGATTTGCACGCCAACGTGCTACACGTGACGTTAAGCTCAGGATTGCAACCGGTAGCCTCCGAGTGCCTGGCAAAAATAACACGCTTGTTCGATCTTACCTGTTGCCCGCAGCAAATTGTCAGCGCGCTGGGCAACCTCGGTGCGGCGCGTCCGGGACTGCGCCTGCCGGGATGTGTCGATGCGTTTGAGCAAGGGGTTCGGGCAATTTTAGGCCAGTTAGTCAGCGTGGCGATGGCAGCAAAACTGACGGCGAAAGTAGCGCACGCTTATGGGGATACGCTGGAAGATGCGCCGGGGTACGTTTGTTTTCCTGTGCCTGAAGCGCTTGCTAACGCAGATCCACTGGACCTGAAAGCGTTAGGCATGCCGCTCAAACGCGCTGAGGCGTTGATTCACCTTGCTCGCGCAACGCTTGAGGGCACGCTTGCGACAACAGCCCCGGACGATATTGAGCAAGGCGTTAAGCAGCTACAAACCTTTCCCGGGATAGGACGCTGGACCGCCAACTATTTCGCGCTACGTGGTTGGCAGGCGAAAGATGTTTTTCTGCCGGATGATTACCTGATTAAACAGCGTTTTCCCGGCATGACGCCAGCGCAGATCCGGCGCTATGCCGAGCGCTGGAAGCCCTGGCGCTCCTATGCGCTTTTGCATATCTGGTATACGGATGGCTGGAATCCGTCAGTTGATGGCGAAATTACTGGTATTCAGTAGCAGATCCAGCGGTTGGGCATCGGCAATAATATCGCCATAAATCATGTCGATACCGATGCCTGAAAGTGCATCCATGATCAGCGGCAGTTGCACCGGGCCAGCGATGGTTTTAATGTCCAGGCGCTGGGCATGGCCCTGGATAATGGACACCCACATTTCATCAATCAGGTCGCCGTGAGCGCTGGCGCTTAGCTCGCTGTCGAGCAACAGGTAATCGACAATGTGATACTTCAGGTTGTCAAAAAGCTCTAAATCACGACCGACCTGGCTTAACACAATTCGACAGCCGAACTGACGTAGCCGATGCAGGGCGGATATCGCCTGCGTTGAATTGGTTTTGATGGCGCTAGCCGGAACGGTCAGATGCAGCAACCGTGGCGGTAACGGACTGTGTTGCAATTGATCCAGTAGCTCATCTATAAGTTCTGAATTGAGCAGCCCGGCGGCTGAAAGGGGCAGGGCAATACTGAGGCCCTTGCTGGCGACAGCCGAAGCAGCATTCTGGAAGAATTCGCTGAATACCCGCCGGTCGAGCGCTTGATTCAACGCGGGATCGACCAACCCATTACGGAAAGTGTGCTCTTCAATCACTTCGCCTTCTGCGGTCCCTAAGCGTAACGATATCAGCCAGAAGCTAAACGTCTCTGGGATACGCGGTGAAGCCACGCCTCTGGCGATCATCAGCATGGGGTTGTGTGTGATGGTGTGTCTTTGTTCGTCCAGTGACAGTTGGCTACGCGAGGCATGGGCCTGGCTTTGCTGGGGTTCATAGACGCAGACTCGTCCACGTCCGCTGTTTTTCGCCGCGTAGCAGGCGATATCCGCCTGAGACATAACGTCGGTCGCGATATGGTTTTTCTCATCAATCAACGTAATCCCCGCGCTGGCGCCAATACGGTGCAAACGGCCTTCCCACATAAAGTGGTAATCGTTAACCGCGCTGATGATGCGACCTGAGATAAAGCGGGCGCTTTCGATATTACAATCTGGCAGCAGCAGGCCAAACTCATCGCCGCCAAGGCGCGCCAGCATATCGCTGGATCGCAGCATGCTTAGCATCAGCGAAGAGAGTTCACGCAGCAGGGCATCGCCCGCGGCATGGCCTGCGCTATCATTCACCGCTTTAAAGCGATCCAGATCGATAAAAACCAGCACATGACGCTGGTGCGCGTCGTGTACCGTATGCAGCAACTGCTTGAGATGGTTTTCAAAGCTGACCCGATTTGCCAGCTGCGTCAGGTCGTCATGCGAGGCACTGTAGCTAAGCTGGCGCAGCATTTTACGTGACTCGGTGACATCCTGAATGACCAGCACCGAGCCAATGCTACCGCCATCGAGAGTGCTGAGGGGGGTGATGCTGTACTGAATGTCATAACTGTTGCCGTTGCGACAATGCAACACCACTTCCTGTTCGATGGCCGTACGCGACATGTCTGCACTGTAGATATTTTCCATCAGCGGGCCGTTATCGCCGAAAGTAATTCGCAACACCGTCAGGAGCGGAATGCCGATCGCGCTTTCCTGCTGCCAGCCGCTCATTTTCTCGGCGACCGGGTTCATAAAAGTCACATTCATGTCGACATCAATACAAATAACCGCTTCGCCGATGGAATCCAGCGTAATGTGCAGACGTTCTTTTTCCTGGAACAACGCTTCGTTGAGCTGCTTTACTTCTGTCATATCCATATTGATGCCAAGTAAGCGTTCAACTTCGCCGTCTTTATTCAGCACCCGGTTAGCCAGAGAGCGGATGTGCCGGATGCCATCTTTTACCGCAATACGAAACTCAAGCTTAAAGGGAGCCCGAGCGGCCAGCGAATCGCGAATCACATTTTCGGCGTGTTCGCGATCTTCAGGTACAACGCACTCATACCAGACTTGCCAACTGGGTTTGATATGCGCAGGGACTTCGTAGAGGTCAAACATACGCTTATCCCAGCTGATCACATCAGGCTGCAGTTCCCATTCCCAAATGCCGATCCCCCCGGCTTCATTAGCGAGCGTGATGCGCTCCATCAGCCGTTTGTTGATCCACTCGGTATGCTTCAGATCGTTAATGTCTTCAACCTGCGCAATAAAGTAGAGTGGGGTATCGTCGCTATGACGTACCAGTGACACCGCCAGCAAGGCCCAGACGACCTCGCCCTCGCGGGTGTAATAGCGTTTTTCCATGGAATAGCTGTTGATTTCACCGCGAGTCAGCATCTCCAACTGTTCGAGGTCATTATTCAGATCTTCCGGCCAGGTTAATTGCTGGAAGGTGAGCGAACGCAGCTCATCCTGGCTATAGCCCAGAAACTGGCACAAGGCTTTATTGGCCTGTAGCCATTGCCCCTCGGTACCGACCAGCGCCATGCCAATTGCCGAATACTCCATTGCGTTGCGAAAGCGCGATTCGCTTTCTGAGATGTGCTTGCGTTCGGCCCGAAACGCATACATCACCATGGTCATCATATTGGCTGGTAGCAAAATCATCAAAAACGGCAGCCAGGGGATATCCGTCATCATATTGGGCTTGGGGGTATAGAGCAGCGAAGGGTCGGCGGCAAGCATCAGCGAAACCATCATCACGGTGCTGAGGAAAATTAAAAACGCCTCCATGCGCGGCAGACGCACAGCGCTCCACATCAACAGGACGATTACGCAGGTAAAAGGCCATGGAAGATACATCATGGACAGCCAACTGAACGTTAGGGTTACCAGGAGCGTAATTAACGTCTCGAACAGTAATCGCGGATTGCGGTGGCGCAGCAAATAATGTGGCTTAAACAGTAAACCTAACGGCACCAGCGCTAGCGCGCCGATGGATTCTGAAAGCACCCAAATAAGAAAAGTATTTAACGACGTTTCCCGCGGTAAAAGTAACCACAATAGTAAACCACCCAATAGCGGAGGGACAACGGCGCTGCCGAACGCCAGGCGTGCCCAGTCGTTAAGATTTTTTAAGGGATTGTACCAGGGCAGTAGTTTGCGCAATAACATTGCCCCAACGACAGCCTCAATAATGTTGATGGCTGTGTAGGTAAAGCTAAGCGACTCGCCGGGGAAAAAGAGTAAAGAAGCCCCGATGTTACCAAATGAGCACGCCAGCGCGATTCCTGGCCACATTTTTCCTGCATGACGATAAAAAGCCACCATCATGATCGAGGTCGGAAACCACAGCGGCGCCAGTTGTGCACCGAATCGAGACAGTTCCAGCGAGAACAGCGTAAAGATGAAAGCCACCAGACCTAAACTGGCCAGGCGCAGTAGAGGATGAGGTAAGGTAACTAAAACATGTTGGGATTGTTTACTCATTACCACTCTACCCAAATAGCCGGTGTCGCCCAGTAGAGATGCCGGACGCATCACATTTAATCTGGGATTATGCTAGTACAAATAATTTACAATTTATACGCCAGCTGCTCATAAATTAACACTCTCAAGCTATTAATTACTAAGGCTGATGAATAAATGTAGCGCATGCTTTAAATATGACCGTTTAAATTTGCGACAGGGACAGCATTGGTGCAGGCTGGGCTGGCATCGCGCTGCTGAAATCCCTATAATTGCCGCGTTTGGCGTTTCGGCGCCGCCCTTCCTTACATCCAGGTTAATCAGGTCGCTAAATTTATGACTGATCAGTCCCATCAGTGCGTCATTATCGGCATTGCCGGCGCATCGGCTTCCGGCAAGAGTCTTATTGCCAGTACTCTTTATCGCGAATTGCGTGAACAAGTCGGTGACGAACATATTGGCGTTATTCCCGAAGACAGCTATTACAAAGATCAAAGCCATCTGTCGATGGAAGAACGTGTAAAAACCAACTACGACCATCCGAACGCGATGGATCACAGCCTGCTGTTCCAACATTTGCAAACTCTGAAACGCGGCAGTGCCATTGAGCTGCCTGTGTACAGCTACGTTGAGCATACGCGCACGCAAGACACTATTCACATCGAACCCAAAAAAGTCATCATCCTGGAAGGCATTTTGCTGCTCACGGATGCGCGTTTGCGCGATGAGATGAACTTCTCTATTTTTGTCGATACGCCGCTGGATATTTGCCTGATGCGCCGTATCAAGCGGGATGTGAACGAACGTGGTCGTTCAATGGATTCTGTGATGGCGCAATACCAGAAAACCGTCCGCCCGATGTTCCTGCAATTTATTGAGCCTTCAAAACAATACGCCGACATCATTGTGCCGCGCGGGGGTAAAAACCGCATCGCCATCGATATTCTGAAGGCTAAAATCAGTCAGTTCTTTGAATAAGTTCAGCGAATTGTGTACCGTTCAGTGATAACCTGGTTCACCCTTAACGCACCTGGCATTAAGGGGTTGAAGCACGAAAGGAGAAAGTGCCATGCGTTTATGTGACCGAGATATTGAAGCCTGGTTGGATGAAGGTCGCCTGTCGATCAATCCACGCCCTCCTGTCGAGCGAATCAACGGCGCCACGGTAGATGTGCGCCTTGGCAACAAATTCCGTACGTTCCGCGGTCATACGGCGGCGTATATCGATTTGAGCGGGCCGAAAGATGAAGTCAGCGCCGCGCTGGATCGCGTGATGAGTGATGAAATCGTCCTTAAAGACGGCGAGGCGTTTTTCCTGCACCCGGGCGAACTGGCGCTGGCAGTGACGTTCGAATCCGTGACGCTGCCTTCCGATCTCGTCGGTTGGTTAGATGGACGTTCTTCGCTGGCGCGTCTGGGACTGATGGTACACGTCACCGCACACCGCATCGATCCGGGCTGGTCTGGCTGCATCGTACTGGAGTTTTACAACTCCGGGAAACTACCGCTGGCCCTGCGTCCAGGCATGCCGATTGGCGCATTAAGCTTCGAACCGCTTTCTGGTCCGGCGGCGCGACCTTACAACCGTCGTCAGGATGCAAAGTATCGCGATCAGCAGGGCGCCGTTGCCAGCCGAATCGATAAAGACTGAGTTTTTTCAGTCCATTGGGGATAGCATGAGACGATTTCTGACGACGCTGATGATCTTACTGGTTGTGCTGGTGGCCGGTTTTTCTGCGTTAGTACTGTTGGTGAATCCGAACGATTTCCGCGCGTATATGGTCAAGCAGGTTGCGGCGCGTAGCGGATATCAACTGCAGTTGGATGGTCCTCTGCGTTGGCACGTATGGCCTCAACTGAGTATCCTCTCGGGGCGCATGGTGTTAACCGCTGAAGGCGCCAGCGAACCCCTGATTCGTGCCGATAATATGCGTCTTGACGTCGCGTTGTGGCCACTATTGAGTCACCAGCTCAGCGTGAAGCAGGTAATGCTCAAAGGCGCGGTGATTCAACTGACCCCGCAAACTGAAGCGGTGCGCGGCGAAGATGCGCCCGTGGCTCCAAAAGACAATACGTTGCCCGACCTGGCTGAAGACAGAGGGTGGTCGTTTGACATTGCGCGCCTGCGCGTTGCCGATAGTGTCCTGGTCTTCCAGCATGAAGACGATGAGCAGGTCACGGTTCGCGATATTCGTCTGGACATGGAACAGGATAACCAGCACCGCGGCACGTTTGATTTCTCTGGGCGCGTGAACCGCGATCAGCGTGACCTTGCTTTATCTTTCAACGGCACCGTCGATGCTTCCGACTATCCGCACAACTTATCCGCGAATATTCAACAGCTAAGCTGGCAACTGCAGGGAGCCGATCTGCCGGCGCAGGGGATCAAGGGTCAGGGACAGCTTCAGGCACAGTGGCTGGAAGAGAAAAAACAGCTCGCGTTTAGCCAGATTCATTTGACCGCTAACGACAGCTCTCTCGCCGGGCAAGTTCACGTGTCATTGTTGGATAAACCAGAATGGATCGTCGACCTCAAGTTTGGCCAGCTCAATCTGGATAATCTGCTCGTACAACGTGAGGCTGCGACGACCACTAACGGTGAGGCTCAGCAAGGTCAGAGTCAGCCAACGCTGGCGCGCCCCGTCATTGCTTCGCAGGTTGATGCCGTTTCGTATCAGGGACTTAAGGGCTTTTCGGCAGACATCGCTTTGCAGGCTGACAAAGTGCTGTGGCGGAAAATGGCGTTTGACAATGTCTCGGCAAAAATTGACAACCAGTTCGGCTTATTGAACGTTGCCCAGTTGCAGGGGAAAAGTGACGGCGGGCTGGTGTCGCTTCCCGGTACGCTGGATGCCAGAAAAGGGCAGCCGCGAGCGGTCTTCCATCCGCGGCTGGATGGCGTAGAAATTGGTACTATCCTGAAAGCTTTCGACTATCCAATCGCCCTCAGTGGCAAATTGTCGCTGGCGGGTGATTTCTCTGGCTCAGATATCGATGCTCAGGCGTTTCGTCATAGCTGGCAAGGGCAGGCCCATGTCGAAATGAACGATACGCGAATGGAAGGGATGAACTTCCAGCAGATGATACAACAGGCCGTCGAGCGTAGCGGTGGGGATGTTAAAGCCCAGCAAAACCTGGATAACGTGACTCGCCTCGATCGTTTTGTAACCGATATGACGCTGGATAATGGCGAGGTTACGCTGGATAACATGGCCGGTGAGTCGTCGATGCTGGCGCTGACCGGTAAGGGAACGCTGGATCTGGTGAAGCAGAATTGCGACACGCTGTTTAATATTCGCGTCCTCGGCGGCTGGGATGGCGAAAGTAAGCTGATTAACTTCCTGAAGGCCACCCCGGTACCTCTCAGAGTCTACGGTCAGTGGCAGGCGCTGAACTACAATCTGCAGGTCGACCAGCTTTTGCGTAAGCATCTGCAGGATGAAGCGAAACGTCGTCTGAATGACTGGGCCGATCGCAACAAAGACTCTCGCAACGGCAAGGATGTTAAAAAGTTGCTGGATAAACTCTGATTCATATTGCCGGATGGCGGCTGATGCCGCCTCCGGCTCTTGAACTACACTTCGTAATCCATCTCTTCTTCATTGTGCAGCGGTATCAGCTGGACTTTTTGCACGCGATGATTTTCCACCTGCAGGGTTTTCAATCGGAAATCGCCAACCTGTACTTCCTCCCCGGTTTTCGGGATGCGCTGCAAGTACTCCATTAACAGCCCGGCAATGGTGTGATATTCACGCTTATCGTCCAACGGGATAGGCACGTACTGCACCAGGTCTTCCAGCGGCATATGTCCGTTAGCGGTCCAGGTACCGTCAGCATTTTTCTGGATATCATGGCGGGCATCAATCTCTTCTACCTCGTTCGGCAGGTTACCTGCGATGGTTTCCATGACGTCGCTGAGTGTGACAATCCCTTCGACGGATCCAAATTCATCGGCCACAAAAGCGAAGTGCGTTCGGGCATTACGGAACTGCTCAAGCGCCGGAAGCAGCGGCAGGGTCTCCGGGAACACCAGCGGCTGACGAATCAAGACGCGTAAATCGAGCGGCTCACCGCGCAGGGACTGCTGCAACAGGTCGATGACATGCACCACGCCGAGCAACTCTTCCTGCTCATCTTCGCCGGTGACCACCAGACGCGTATGCTGGTTTTTTTCCAGCAAAGCGCGGATTTCTGCTTCGGGCGCATTGAGGTCGATGTGTTCAATATCGTGGCGCGAGGTCATGATGCTGCTGACGGTACGCTGATTAAGGTTCAGCACGCGTTCAATCATCCGCCGTTCCTGAGGGGCAAAAATCTGTCCTTCATGATGATCCGCCAGCATCGCCGCAGTTTCGGCATCCAGTTCGGCGTCTTCTTTTTGCCCGCTCAGCAGCCGCATCACCGCCTCAGCGGTGCGCTGGCGTAAGGTATGGTTGGCAGACAAGAAGCGACGACGGTTAAAGATAGCCAACTGATTCAATGCTTCAATCATCACCGAGAAGCCGATGGCGGCGTACAGGTAACCTTTCGGGATATGGAAACCAAATCCTTCGGCAACCAGGCTGAAACCAATCATCAGCAGGAAGCTCAGACAAAGAATGACAATCGTTGGATGGCTGTTAACAAAGCGCGTCAGCGACTTGCTGGCCAGCACCATCAGGCTGATGGCGATGATTACCGCAGCCATCATCACCGCCAGGTGATCGACCATCCCAACGGCTGTAATGACGGAATCCAGAGAGAAGATGGCGTCCAGCACCACGATTTGCGCGACGACACCCCAGAACTTTGCACCTTTACGTTGGGTGGGGTTATCGCTGTCTTTTCCTTCCAGCCGTTCATTTAGCTCCATAGTGGCTTTAAACAGCAGGAAGAAACCACCGAATAGCATGATCAGATCGCGGGCGCTGAAGCTCAGGTCGCGAATGCTGAACAGCGGCGTAGTCAGCGTCACCAGCCAGGATATTGATGCCAGCAGCAGCAGGCGCATGACCATCGCCAGCAGTAGCCCGGTAATACGCGCCTTATCCCGCTGGGCTGGAGGCAGTTTCTCCGCGAGGATGGCAATAAAAACAAGATTATCAATGCCAAGAACAAGTTCGATCACGATTAACGTGACCAGTCCGGCCCAGATTGACGGATCGGCAATCCATTCCATAGTAAATGCTATACCCATAGTTGTATGACAATTGTCACAATTCGATCATGGGTAAAACTGGCGAAAAATGCAATGGCGAGGAGGGATTTCTCTGTCAGCGATATCCGGTCAAATGCAGGATATGAGCCTTAATGTAACTACAGGAAATAATTTTATTAATCCAAATATATTTAGGAAATATCGCAGGTGGATATTTCTATATCAATATTGTCAACATCAATAAAATCCTAAAAATATACAAATTCAATGCTTAATATTAATCTTAAAAGCGAGTTGCTGGCGGCTTGTTATCTTGCCTGACATTCTCTTAGCTGCAACAATTCTTGCGGTAATAATCAAAAGGCAAATATTTCCTCATCAATCAGAGGCGCTATTTCTGATGCGTTGCCGCTGTAAATGTGATGAAAATAAAGGAGAAGATAAAAATTTAAATTAATCAGTGCATTGGTAGCTATTGAAGCCAGGGGCGGTAGCGTGTCTGGTCGCCTGAAACAAGCCTAAATTATTCTGTCAAGAGACCGCAGATGAATTCATTTTTTTTAGGATTGATGCCAGTTAAATTCCATTTCAATTAACGGCAAGGTAAATGCGTACAGGCGAAGTCGCTATTTAGATTGCATGTGATAATTACTCTGCCAAAGTGATAAATAATCAATGATGAAATCCAAACTTAAATTGATGCCAGTATTGGTATCGGTAATCTTGATAAACGGTTGTACCGTGCTTCCGGGCAGCAATATGTCTACGATGGGCAAAGATGTGATTAAACAGCAGGACGCTGATTTTGATATCGATCGCATGGTGAATGTTTATCCACTCACCCCGCGGCTGGTCGAACAATTACGTCCCCGACCAAATGTTGCACAGCCTAATATGTCTCTCGACCAGGAGATTGCCGGGTATCAGTATCGGGTCGGTCCGGGTGATGTCCTGAATGTGACCGTCTGGGACCACCCTGAACTTACCACCCCCGCCGGGCAGTATCGTAGCTCAAGCGATACCGGCAACTGGGTGCAGCCTGATGGCTCCATGTTTTACCCCTACATCGGCAAAGTCAGCGTAGTAGGAAAGACGTTGGCTGAAATTCGTAGTGATATTACCGGGCGCTTAGCGAAGTACATTGCTGACCCGCAGGTGGACGTTAATATCGCCGCTTTCCGCTCGCAGAAGGCTTATGTCTCCGGGCAGGTAAACAAATCCGGCCAGCAGGCCATTACCAACGTGCCGCTTACTGTTCTCGATGCCATCAACGCCGCTGGCGGTCTTACCGAGGCGGCAGACTGGCGCAACGTTGTACTGACTCATAAAGGGCAAGAGCAACGCATTTCACTGCAAGCGCTGATGCAAAATGGCGACCTGAGCCAGAACCGTCTGCTCTATCCTGGCGACATTCTGTTTGTGCCGCGTAATGACGATTTGAAAGTCTTTGTGATGGGCGAAGTGAAAAAACAGAGCACCCTCAAAATGGACTTCAGCGGCATGACGCTTACCGAAGCGCTGGGCAACGCGGAAGGTATCGATCTGACCACCTCCAACGCCAGCGGTATTTTTGTTATTCGACCATTGAAAGGCGACGGCGGGAACAACGGCAAAATAGCCAATATCTATCAGCTTGATATGTCCGATGCGACATCGCTGGTGATGGCGACCTCATTCCGACTTCAACCCTACGATGTGGTGTATGTCACGACTGCGCCGGTTGCTCGCTGGAACCGTTTGATCAATCAGTTGCTGCCGACTATTAGCGGTGTTCGCTATATGACGGACACGGCCAGCGACCTTCACAACTGGTAATCATCATGTTTAACAAAATATTAGTTGTCTGTGTGGGAAACATTTGCCGCTCCCCGACGGCAGAGCGCTTGTTAAGACAATTTCATCCGGCGTTGACGGTATCTTCTGCTGGCCTCGGGGCGCTGGTGGGCAAAGGTGCGGATCCGAACGCCATCAGCGTGGCGCAGGCGCACAACCTGTCTCTGGAGAATCATTGTGCCCGGCAGATCTCGGGACGAATGTGCCGGGAATATGACCTGATCCTGACCATGGAAAAACGCCATATTGCTGCTCTGTGCGAAATGGTGCCGGAGATGCGCGGCAAAGTGATGCTCTTTGGTCACTGGGACAGCGAGCGTGAAATCCCCGATCCGTATCGTAAAAGCCGGGACGCGTTTGACGCGGTGTACGCATTACTTGAACGGTCTGCCCGCCAATGGGCTCAGGCATTGAACGCAGAGCAGGGAAAATAATGACAGAAAAAGTTAAACAGTCTGCTGCGCCGGTAACGGGCAATGATGAAATCGATATTGGTCGTCTGGTCGCAACGGTGGTGGAAGCCCGCTGGTGGGTACTTGGCATCACCGCGGTATTTGCATTGTGCGCCGCGATCTACACGCTGTTTGCCACACCAATCTACAGTGCGGATGCGCTGGTGCAAATTGAGCAAAATACCGGAAATTCACTGGTGCAGGATATTGGCTCGGCGTTGTCGAACAAACCTCCGGCCTCTGAAGCGGAAATTCAGCTCATCCAGTCACGGCTGGTATTGGGGAAAACGGTAGACGATCTCAATCTGGATATTGCCGTTACCAAAGATACGTTCCCCATTTTTGGCGCGGGCTGGGATCGGTTGATGGGCCGTCAGAACGAAACAGTAAACGTGACCACCTTCACGCTGCCAAAGGCAATGAATGAACAGACCTTCACAATCAGCGTGCTGAATGACAAACGCTATCAACTGGTGAGTGACGGAGGATTTAGCGCCCAGGGGCAGGTAGGACAGATACTGGAACATGATGGCGTGACGATGCTGGTGGAGGCTATTCATGCCAGCCCTGAGAGCCAATTTACCGTGCGTAAATTCTCCACGCTGGGCATGATAAACACCCTGCAAAATAATCTGATGGTGACGGAAACCGGAAAAGATACCGGCGTATTGAGCCTGACCTTTACCGGCGAAGATCGTGAGCAAATCCGCCAGATCCTTGACAGTATTACCCGCAACTATCTGCAACAAAACGTGGAGCGTAAATCTGAAGAGGCCGCTAAAAGTCTGGCGTTTCTGGCAAAGCAACTCCCCGAGGTGCGTAACCGGCTGGACGTTGCCGAAAACAAGTTAAATGCTTTTCGTCAGGACAAAGACTCCGTGGATTTGCCGCTGGAAGCCAAAGCGGTGCTGGATTCAATGGTGAATATTGACGCGCAGCTTAATGAGCTGACCTTCAAAGAAGCGGAAATTTCCAAGCTGTTTACTAAAGCGCATCCGGCGTACCGCACGTTGCTGGAAAAACGCCAGGCGTTGGAAGATGAGAAAAGCAAGCTGAACGGACGCGTAACAGCGATGCCAAAAACGCAGCAGGAAATTGTCCGTCTGACGCGCGACGTGGAGTCCGGTCAGCAGGTCTATATGCAGTTACTGAACAAGCAACAGGAACTGAAGATCACCGAGGCCAGTACTGTCGGAGATGTGCGTATCGTCGATCCCGCGATTGCCCAGCCTGGCGTGTTGAAACCGAAAACGGCACTCATCATTCTCGGCAGTATCATTCTCGGTTTGATGCTTTCAGTGGTGGGCGTATTGCTGCGGTCGTTGTTTAATCGCGGCATTGAAAGCCCGCAGGTGCTGGAAGAACATGGTATCAGCGTGTATGCCAGTATTCCGCTGTCTGAATGGCAAAAAGCGCGTGATAACGTTCAGACCATCAAAGGTGTGAAACGCTACAAGCAAAGCCAGTTACTGGCGGTGGGAAATCCGACGGATCTCGCGATAGAAGCGGTCCGCAGCCTGCGTACCAGCCTGCACTTTGCCATGATGCAGGCGCGCAATAACGTATTGATGCTGACCGGCGTCAGCCCGTCGATTGGTAAAACATTTGTCTGCGCCAACCTGGCGGCGGTCATCAGCCAGACCAACAAACGCGTGCTGTTGATCGACTGCGATATGCGTAAAGGCTATACCCACGAGCTGCTGGGGACCAATAACGTTAACGGTCTGTCTGAGATCCTCATCGGCAAGGGGGATATCTCATCTGGCGCGAAACCGACATCCATTGCGCATTTCGATCTGATCCCTCGCGGTCAAATCCCTCCCAATCCTTCCGAACTTTTGATGAGCGAGCGCTTCGGCGAACTGATTGCCTGGGCCAGCTCGCACTATGACCTGGTGCTGATTGATACGCCGCCAATACTGGCTGTGACCGATGCGGCTATCGTGGGTCGTCACGTCGGAACCACGCTGATGGTGGCCCGTTATGCGGTCAACACGTTGAAAGAGGTGGAAACCAGCCTGAGTCGCTTCGAGCAAAACGGCATTCAGGTGAAAGGGGTGATCCTCAACTCTATCTTCCGCCGCGCCAGCGGGTATCAGGATTACGGTTACTACGAATACGAATACACGTCGGATTCGAAATAGATAACGAACAGCAACGCATATCGAATGTAGGCCTGATAAGCGTAGCGCCATCAGGCAACTTTATTTGGGAAACGAAAATGACGACAGACAACCCGCTAATTTCAATTTATATGCCAACCTGGAACCGTCAACAGTTGGCTATCCGGGCGATTAAATCGGTATTGCGCCAGGACTATCCTCACTGGGAGATGATCATTGTGGATGATTGCTCTTCCTCGTATGAGCAACTGCAGCAGTTTGTTGAGGAACTCAACGATCCGCGGGTGTCGTATACGCATAATTCCACTAACTCCGGGGCCTGCGCGGTGCGTAATCAGGCCATTATGCAGGCCAGTGGGCAGTATATTACGGGAATTGATGATGATGATGAATGGACGCCGAACCGCCTGAGCATCTTTCTTAACTACCGCCATCACCTGGTCACGCGGGCGTTTCTGTACGCCAATGACTATGTCTGCGAAGGCGAAGTGTATTCGCAACCGGCCAGCCTGCCGCTGTATCCGAAATCCGGTTATTCACGTCGTAAATTTTATAAGCGTAATATCATTGGTAATCAGGTGTTTACCTGGGCGTGGCGGTTTAAAGCATGCCTGTTCGATACCACGCTGAAAGCGGCGCAGGATTACGACATCTTCCTGCGTATGGTAGTGGCGTACGGTAAACCGTGGAAGGTAAAAGAGGCAACGCAGATCCTGCATGTCAATCACGGTGAAATGCGTATCACCTCATCGCCGAAAAAATTCTCCGGCTACTTTCAGTTTTACCGTAAACACAAAGGCAAATTTGACCGGGCCAGCAAGAAATATCAGCTGTTTACTCTCTATCAGATCCGCAACAAACGGATGAACTGGCGCACGTTGCTGACGCTGCTTTCTGTTCGCAACAGCAAGCGTCTGGCCGACGGAATGCGAGGTCGTTAAGTATGCTGGAAGATTTACGCGCTAATAGCTGGAGTCTTCGCCCCTGCTGCATGGTGGTGGCCTATCGGATTGCCCATTTTTGCTCCGTCTGGCGTAAAAAAAATGTCTTGAATAACCTGTGGGCCGCCCCGGTGCTGGTGATGTATCGCCTTATCACCGAATGCCTGTTCGGCTATGAAATCCAGGCTGCCGCATCTATTGGTCGTCGTTTCACCATCCATCATGGCTATGGGGTGGTTATCAATAAACACGTGGTGGCAGGGGATGATTTTACTCTGCGCCACGGTGTCACCATCGGCAATCTGGGTACCAACGATCCGTCCTGTCCGGTTATTGGTAACGGCGTTGAGTTGGGAGCGAATGTCACTCTGCTCGGCAACGTTGTTATTGGCAATAACGTGACGATTGGCGCCGGGAGCGTCGTGGTGGATAGCGTCCCGGACAATGCGCTGGTCGTGGGTGAGAAGGCTCGGGTGAAGGTAATAAAATGAAGATATTACAGTTTAATGTGCGGCTCGCAGAAGGTGGGGCGGCTGGCGTGGCGTTAGATTTACATCTGAGGGCGCTGGAGAAAGGGCTGTCCTCGCGTTTTGTCTATGGCTATGGCAAAGGCGGTAAGAAAAGCGTCAGCCATGCGAATTACCCGCAGGTTTTCAAACATACGCCACGCCTGACGTCGGCGGTAAACATTGCGCTGTTTCGTTTCGCGAACCGCGATCTGTTTGGCAATCTCGACAAGTTATACCGTGAAGTTATCCGCACCAGCGGCCCGCTGGTCCTGCATTTTCATGTGTTGCACAGCTACTGGTTGAACCTGGAAGAGGTGGTCACCTTTTGCCAAAAAGTGAAGGCGTGTAAACCGGATGTTTCCTTCGTCTGGACGCTGCACGATCACTGGAGCGTGACCGGGCGCTGTGCCTTTACCGATGGTTGCGAAAACTGGAAAACGGGCTGCCAGAAATGCCCAACGCTCAGTAACTATCCGCCGGTAAAAATCGATAAAGCCCATCAGCAGTTGCCCGGTAAGCGGCAGATGTTTCGTGCCATGCTGGCGCTGGGCTGCCAGTTTATCTCGCCCAGTCAGCATGTGGCCGACGCATTCAACAGCCTGTATGGCGTGGGACGCTGCCGTATTATTAACAACGGCATCGATGTAGCAACTGAATCCATTCTTGCCGATCTTCCCGCTAAGCATGAGGGGAGCGGTAGACCGAAAATCGCCGTGGTGGCTCATGATCTGCGCTATGACGGGAAAACCAGCCAGCAACTGGTGCGAGCGATGGTAGCGCTCGGAGACAAAATTGAACTGCATACTTTTGGCAAATTTTCGCCATTTGCGGGAGATAACGTCATCAATCACGGGTTTGAAAGCGATAAGCGCACGTTGATGAGTGCGCTAAATGAGATGGATGGCCTGATGTTCAGCTCCCGAGTTGATAACTACCCGCTGATCCTGTGCGAAGCGCTTTCCATTGGCATACCGGTTATTGCCACGCACAGTGATGCCGCGCAAGAAGTACTGGCAAAATCGGGCGGCAAAACGTTCAGCGAAGCGGACGTATTGCAACTGGTGCAACTGAAAAAATCAGACATTGCGCAGGCGGTATTTGACACGTCGCTTGCTGCGTTCAGCCAGCGCAGCCGGGTGGCATACAGTGGGCAACAGATGCTGGAGGAATATGTCTCGTTCTATCAGAATCTGTAGCTATCTGGTGCTACCGCTGCTTTATTTGCTGGTCAACGTCAAACTCGCCCAGCTTGGCGAGAGCTTCCCGATAACTATCGTCACCTTCTTACCCGTCCTGCTGTTGCTGTTTGTCGAGCGCATTAATATCAAAAAATTAATGATTGCGTTGGGCATGGGGGGCGGGCTGACGGCGTTTAATTATCTGTTCGGTCAGTCACTGGATGCCAGCAAGTACGTGACGTCCGCAATGCTGTTTATTTATACCGTGGTGATCATTGGCATGGTGTGGAGTATTCGCTTCAAAACCATTTCACCGCATAACTACACTAAGATCTTGCGGTTTTTCTGGCTGGTGGTGGGACTGGTGGTGGGGTTAGCTGCAGTTGAAATGGCGCAGATAATTCTCAGTGGCGGCAGCAGTTTAATGGAAGTTATTTCGAAATATCTTATTTACAGTAACAGCTATGTTCTGAACTTTATTAAATTTGGTGGAAAACGAACTACTGCGCTCTATTTCGAACCGGCATTTTTCGCTCTGGCGTTAATCTCAATTTGGCTCAGCATCAAACAGTTTGGTATCAAAACGCCTAAGTCCGATGTTATGATTCTGGCAGGGATAATATTATCAGGATCGTTTTCAGGGGTAATGACGTTTATTTTGTTTTATCTTCTGGAGTGGGCGTTCCAGTATCTGAATAAGGATGCGATAAAAAAGAAGCTACCGCTGGCGATAATCTCATTAAGCGTATTTGTAGTTGGAGTGATATTTGCTTTCCCATACATCGCAACACGCCTTGGAGATTTAGGAACTGAAGGTTCGTCATCGTATTATCGGATCGTAGGACCATTAGTGATGGTCGGTTATTCGTTACTTAACGTTGATGGGGTAGTGAGATTTGGCTCACTTTATGAATATGTTGCGTCATTCGGAATTTTTAACGGTGCAGATGTTGGCAAAACGATAGACAATGGCTTGTATCTGCTGATTATTTATTTTTCATGGTTCGCGGTGATATTAGCCCTATGGTACATGGGAAAAGTCATGAAAATGATGATCAATGCGTTTGGTGATAATCAGAATTATCGGGTGCAGCTTTATCTTTTTACGCCACTGTCGCTATTTTTTACAGGTTCAGTATTTAGTCCGGAATACGCGTTTTTAATTGTGTGTCCGTTTATTTTGCGCAAGGCGCTGAATATCGCGAGGTAAATCACATGCTGCTCAGTATTATCACCGTCGCCTTTCGCAATCTGGAAGGGATCGTCAAAACTCACGCATCACTGGCACATCTGGCGCAGGCGAATGATATCAGTTTTGAGTGGATTGTTGTTGATGGCGGCTCTTCTGATGGTACGTCATCCTTTCTTGAAGGACTTAGCGCAGAGCACCGGTTACGGTTTGTCAGCGAGCCGGATAAGGGCATCTATGATGCGATGAACAAAGGTATCGCTATGGCGCGCGGTCGGTTTGCGCTGTTCCTCAACTCCGGGGATATTCTGCATGCGGATGCAGCTTGTTTTATCCGTCAGCTAAAAACGCAAAGCGATAAAACTATGGTTATTGGCGATGCGTTGTTGGATTTCGGCAATGGCAACAAAATTAAGCGGCGAGCTAAGCCGGGTTGGTATATTTATCACAGCCTGCCCGCCAGCCATCAGGCCATCTTCTTTCCGCTCTCGGGACTGAATGTCTGGCGCTATGATTTGCAATACAAAATATCTTCCGATTACGCATTAGCTGCCCGATTATACAAATCCGGTTATGCATTTAAAAAACTGAGCGGGCTGGTGTCAGAGTTTTCCATGGGTGGCGTGTCAACGACGAATAATCTGGAATTGTGCCGGGATGCCAAAAAGGTACAGCGCCAGATATTACATATGCCAGGTTTTTGGACCGGGTTGTCAGAATATTTACGTCTGCGCACAACCGGTAAAACAAAAACTTTATATGGAAAAACGTAAGGGCAAATTATGCAGGATTTAAGCGGATTTAAAGTGCCTGCTGGTTTTCGTGGTGGTGGCGCCATTAAAGTCCAATTATGGTGGGCAGTGCAAGCAACATTGTTTCGCTGGTCACCGCAGGTCATGTACCGCTGGCGCGCATTTTTATTACGCATGTTTGGCGCGAAAATAGGAAAAAACGTAGTTATTCGACCTTCAGTAAAAATTACTTATCCGTGGAAATTGACCCTGGGAGATTATGCCTGGGTGGGTGATGACGCGGTTTTATATACGTTGGGTGATATTACGATTGGTGCTCACGCGGTTATTTCGCAAAAAAGTTATTTATGCACCGGGAGCCATGATTATGCCAGTCAATATTTTGATATTAACGCCACACCGATTGTGGTTGGGGATAAATGCTGGCTGGCGACAGATGTCTTTGTCGCGCCTGGCGTGACCATTGGCGATGGCACCGTCGTCGGAGCACGAAGCAGCGTTTTTAAATCGCTGCCAGCAAATGTCGTTTGTCGGGGAAATCCCGCAGTAGTCACGCGCAAACGCGTCGAAAAAGTTACTCCCTGAGGGGATCATTTAAGAGGTAATAACATGTCAAAAGTCGCTCTCATTACTGGCGTAACCGGGCAGGATGGTTCTTACCTGGCAGAATTTCTGCTGGAAAAAGGGTATGAAGTACACGGCATTAAGCGCCGCGCTTCATCATTCAACACCGAACGTGTGGACCACATTTACCAGGATCCGCATTCGGGTAATCCCAAATTTCATCTGCACTATGGCGATTTGACGGACTCCTCCAACCTGACCCGTATTCTACAAGAGGTCCAACCGGATGAGGTCTATAACCTGGGCGCCATGAGTCATGTCGCGGTGTCGTTTGATTCACCGGAATATACCGCCGATGTCGATGCGATCGGCACCTTACGTTTGCTGGAAGCCATCCGCTTCCTCGGTCTGGAAAAGAAAACGCGTTTTTATCAGGCTTCCACCTCTGAACTGTACGGCCTGGTACAGGAAATTCCGCAGAAAGAGACTACGCCGTTCTACCCGCGCTCGCCGTATGCCGTTGCTAAGCTGTACGCGTATTGGATAACCGTCAACTACCGTGAATCTTACGGTATGTATGCCTGTAACGGCATTCTGTTTAACCACGAATCTCCGCGCCGCGGCGAAACCTTTGTTACTCGCAAAATTACCCGAGCGATCGCCAACATCGCTCAGGGGCTCGAGTCTTGCCTGTATCTGGGCAACATGGATTCACTGCGCGACTGGGGCCATGCCAAAGATTACGTCAGGATGCAGTGGATGATGCTGCAGCAGGATAAACCGGAAGATTTCGTGATTGCCACCGGCGTGCAGTATTCCGTGCGCCAGTTTGTGGAAATGGCGGCCGCTCAGTTGGGGATTAAATTGCGCTTTGAAGGCGAGGGCGTGAATGAAAAAGGCATTGTGGTTTCCGTAACCGGACACGATGCGCCAGGGGTAAAACCTGGAGATGTCATGATTGCCGTCGACCCGCGTTATTTCCGTCCGGCTGAAGTGGAAACGCTGCTGGGCGATCCAGCTAAAGCACATGAAAAACTGGGCTGGAAGCCGGAAATTACGCTGCGCCAGATGATCTCGGAAATGGTTGCCAACGATCTTGATGCGGCGAAGAAACATTCCCTGCTGAAGTCGCACGGTTACGAGGTCGCTATCGCGCTGGAGTACTGAGGATGAAGACACAACGTATTTTTGTGGCGGGCCATCGCGGTATGGTGGGGGCCGCCATCGTCAGACAACTGTCTCAGCGAAATAATATAGAGCTGGTGCTGCGTACCCGCGAGCAACTTAACCTGCTGGACGCCAGCGCAGTGCAGGCGTTCTTTGCCACTGAACGCATTGACCAGGTTTATCTGGCGGCGGCAAAAGTGGGCGGGATTGTGGCGAATAATACTTATCCTGCTGATTTTATTTATGAAAATATGATGATTGAGAGCAACATTATTCATGCTGCGCATTTGCATAACGTGAATAAACTGTTGTTCCTCGGGTCATCCTGTATTTATCCAAAGCAAGCCACCCAGCCAATCGCTGAGAGTGAATTGTTGCAGGGGCAACTTGAGCCGACCAATGAGCCGTATGCGATTGCCAAAATTGCCGGTATCAAGCTGTGCGAATCATATAACCGGCAGTATGGCCGGGATTATCGCTCAGTAATGCCGACCAATCTGTACGGACCGCATGACAACTTCCATCCGAGTAATTCGCATGTGATCCCGGCGCTGCTGCGCCGCTTTCATGAAGCTCGCGAGCAAAATACGTCGGATGTGGTGGTGTGGGGTAGCGGTACGCCGATGCGCGAATTTCTGCATGTCGACGACTTGGCGGCGGCCAGTATTCATGTGATGGAGCTGGCTCAGGAAGTCTGGCAGGAATATACCCAACCAATGCTGTCGCATATCAACGTGGGTACTGGCGTTGATTGCACCATCCGTGAACTGGCCCAGACCATCGCGCAGGTCGTGGGTTACAAGGGGCGAGTGGTGTTCGACGCCAGCAAACCGGACGGCACGCCGCGCAAATTGCTCGACGTTACGCGGTTGCATCAGTTGGGTTGGTATCACGAGATATCCCTGGAAGCGGGGCTTGCCAGTACATATCAGTGGTTCCTTGAAAACCAGCAGCACTACCGGGGGTAAGTATGTTTTTACGTCATGAGGATTTTGCCACCGTTGTCCGTTCAACCCCGCTGATTTCCATCGATTTAATCGTGGAAAACGCCGACGGCGAATTTCTGCTCGGTAAGCGTCTCAATCGTCCGGCGCAGGGGTGCTGGTTCGTGCCCGGCGGTCGGGTGCAAAAAGATGAATCGCTGCGCGTGGCCTTTGAGCGGCTTACTGAAGCTGAGCTGGGGTTACGTTTACCGCTGTCCGCTGCGGAGTTTTACGGTGTCTGGCAGCATTTCTATGACGACAACTTTTCCGGGGAGGATTTCTCAACGCATTACATCGTGCTGGGATTTCGTCTGCGGGTGTCGGAAAACGACCTGCACCTGCCTGACGTTCAACATGATGCGTACCGCTGGCTGGCAGCTACACAGATTCTGGCCAGTGACCACGTGCACGACAACAGCCGGGCTTACTTCTGTGAAACGGCCCAGACCGGAGTACCCGGTCTATGAAGATCCTCGTGTATGGCATCAACTATTCACCGGAGTTGACCGGTATCGGCAAATACACCGGTGAAATGGTGCAGTGGATGGCGCAACAGGGGCATGACGTTCGGGTGATCACCGCGCCGCCTTATTATCCGCAGTGGAAGGTCAACGGTCGCTATTCATCCTGGCGTTACCGTCGTGAAGAGGGTGACGCCATTGTCTGGCGTTGTCCGCTGTATGTGCCTGAGCAACCCTCTACGCTCAAACGGCTGCTGCATTTGGGCAGTTTTGCCCTGAGCAGTTTTTTCCCGCTGCTGGCGCAACGTCGCTGGAAGCCGGACCGCATTATCGGCGTGGTGCCGACGCTGTTTTGTACGCCGGGCATGCGTCTGCTGGCAAAACTTTGTGGCGCGCGCACGTTGTTGCACGTTCAGGATTACGAAGTCGATGCCATGTTGGGACTTGGCATGGCGGGCACAGGCAAGCGCGGTATGGTGGCAAAACTGGCCAGCGCCTTTGAGCGCAGTGGACTGTTGAATATGGACCATATCTCGACCATCTCCCGGACCATGATGCACAAAGCCATGGAAAAAGGCGTTGCGCCGCACAAAGTTATTTTCTTTCCAAACTGGTCGGAAGTGGCACGTTTTCGCGGCGTGAACGATACCGATGCCCTGGCGTTGCGTCAGCAACTGGGCTTGCCTGTCTCCCAAAAGATCGTTCTTTACTCGGGCAATATCGGTGAAAAGCAGGGGCTGGAGAGCGTGGTTGACGCGGCTGTCCTGTTGAGCGAACAGCCCTGGCTGTTTGTGATCGTCGGGCAGGGCGGTGGTAAAGCGCGGCTGGAGAGTATGGTCAGCGAACGCGGCCTGAACAATGTGATGTTCTTTCCACTGCAATCTTATGACGCGCTGCCGGCATTGCTCAAGATGGCGGATTGTCATCTGGTGGTACAAAAGCGCGGTGCGGCGGATGCCGTACTGCCCTCCAAACTGACCAATATCCTCGCCGTTGGCGGTAACGCGGTCATTACCGCCGAGCCTGAAACCGAGTTGGGGCAGCTTTGTGACACTTATCCTGGCATTGCGGTGTGTGTGGAGCCGGAGTCGGTTAACGCGTTGGCCTGCGGTATTCAACGGGCGCTGATGATGCCAAAAGTGAACACGATGGCACGTGATTATGCCGAACGCACGCTGGATAAAGAAAACGTGCTGAGTCAATTTATTGCTGATATTCGGGGTACATGATGAGTCAAAGCAAACTCTTTCCGGTAGTGATGGCCGGTGGCTCGGGTAGCCGTTTATGGCCATTGTCCCGCGTGCTGTATCCAAAGCAGTTCCTGTGTCTGAAAGGCGATCTCACCATGCTGCAGACAACGATCTGCCGTCTGAACGGCGTGGAGTGCGAAAGCCCGGTGGTTATCTGTAACGAACAACACCGTTTCATTGTGGCGGAACAGCTACGACAACTGCACAAGCTGACTGAGAACATTATTCTCGAACCCGCCGGGCGTAATACGGCACCGGCGATAGCGCTGGCTGCGCTGGCGGCAAAACGCCAAAGTCCGGGGGAAGATCCGCTGCTGCTGGTGTTGGCAGCCGATCACATGATTGCCGATGAAGAAGCATTTCGCGAGGCGGTTCGTAATGCGATGCCCTATGCCAGTGCGGGTAAGCTGGTGACGTTTGGTATCGTGCCAGACCAGCCGGAGACCGGCTACGGCTATATCCGTCGTGGCGAGGTTTCACCGACGAATACCGACGCCGTGGCTTTTGAAGTGGCGCAGTTTGTTGAAAAGCCCAATCTGGAAACCGCGCAGGCTTACGTGGCGAGCGGCGACTACTACTGGAACAGCGGCATGTTTTTATTCCGCGCCGGGCGTTATCTGGAAGAACTGAAAAAATATCGTCCCGATATTCTTGAGGCCTGCGAAAACGCCATGAGTACGGTTGACCCCGATCTCGATTTTATCCGCGTTGATGAACAGGCGTTTCTCGCCTGCCCGGAAGAGTCTGTGGACTATGCGGTTATGGAACGTACGGCCGATGCGGTGGTGATGCCAATGAACGCAGGCTGGAGCGATGTTGGCTCCTGGTCATCATTGTGGGAAATCAGCGCCCATACCGCTGAAGGTAATGTGCATCACGGCGACGTCATTAGCCATAAAACGGAGAACAGCTATGTGTATGCCGAATCTGGCCTGGTGACGACCGTCGGGGTGAAAGATCTGGTGGTGGTGCAGACTAAAGACGCAGTGCTGATAGCCGATCGCAACGCGGTGCAGGACGTTAAAAAAGTGGTAGAGCAAATTAAAGCTGACGGACGTCATGAGCACCATATTCACCGTGAAGTTTATCGCCCATGGGGCAAGTACGATTCTATTGATGCCGGAGACCGTTATCAGGTGAAGCGAATTACCGTCAAACCCGGTGAGGGATTGTCCGTGCAGATGCATCATCACCGGGCTGAACACTGGGTTGTGGTGGCTGGCACCGCGAAGGTGACGATTAATGATGATATCAAGCTGCTCGCTGAAAACGAGTCTGTCTATATTCCGCTGGGCGCGACCCATTGTCTGGAGAACCCCGGGAAAATCCCACTCGATCTGATTGAGGTGCGCTCCGGATCTTATCTCGATGAGGATGATGTCGTGCGGTTTGCGGACAGATACGGGCGCGCTTAACACAACATCCTCGTTGCCGGATGGCGGCGTGTACGCCTTATCCGGCCTACAAACGAACGGTTAGTCATTTTTTGAAAAATATCTCCAGTCAGGAGAGGGCTAACTGTTGCCTGAAGAAGGGTAAATCATGACGAAATTAACCTGTTTCAAAGCCTATGACATTCGCGGCAGGCTGGGCGAAGAACTAAATGAAGAGATTGCGTGGCGTATTGGCCGCGCTTACGGCGAGTTCCTGAAGCCAAAAACGATTGTTCTGGGTGGCGACGTGCGCCTGACCAGCGAGACGCTAAAGCTGGCGCTGGCAAAAGGGCTGCAGGATGCGGGGGTGGATGTGCTGGATATTGGTATGTCGGGCACCGAAGAGATTTACTTCGCCACCTTTCATCTGGGCATTGACGGCGGTATTGAAGTGACCGCCAGCCATAATCCAATGAATTACAACGGCATGAAGCTGGTGCGGGAAGGGGCGCGCCCCATCAGCGGTGATACCGGTCTGCGCGACGTGCAGCGCCTGGCGGAAGTCAACGACTTCCCGCCGGTCGATGAGGCAAAACGTGGCCGCTACCAGCGTATTACTACCCGCGATGCCTACATCGACCACCTGTTAGGGTACATCAATCCCGGCAACCTGAAACCGATGAAGCTGGTGCTCAATTCCGGCAACGGCACGGCAGGTCCGGTGATTGACGCCATTGAAGCCCGTTTTAAGGCGCTGGGCGCACCGGTCGAATTTATCAAAATCCACAATACGCCGGATGGCAACTTCCCCAACGGTATTCCCAATCCTCTGCTGCCGGAATGTCGGGCTGACACGCGCAATGCGGTGATTAAACACGGCGCAGATATGGGGATTGCCTTCGATGGGGATTTTGATCGTTGCTTCCTGTTCGATGAAAAAGGTCAGTTTATTGAGGGTTACTACATTGTCGGTCTGCTGGCGGAAGCGTTTCTGGAGAAGAATCCGGGGGCGAAAATTATCCACGACCCGCGCCTGTCCTGGAATACCGTGGATGTGGTGACGGCGGCAGGCGGTAAACCGGTGATGTCAAAAACCGGGCACGCGTTTATCAAAGAGCGCATGCGTCATGAAGATGCCATTTATGGCGGTGAAATGAGTGCGCATCACTATTTCCGCGACTTTGCTTACTGCGACAGCGGCATGATCCCGTGGCTGCTGGTGGCGGAGTTGCTGTGTCTGAAAGGACAGTCGCTGGGCGAACTGGTCCGCGACCGGATGGTGGCCTATCCGGCGAGTGGAGAAATAAACAGTACGCTGGCAGAGCCGGCGGCAGCGATTGCGCGCGTGGAGCAGCATTTTTCCCGTGAGGCGTTGACGGTGGACAGAACGGACGGTATCAGCATGTCGTTTGTCGACTGGCGCTTCAATTTACGCTCTTCCAATACTGAACCGGTGGTGCGTCTGAACGTGGAATCGCGCGGAGATATTCCGTTGATGGAAGCGCGAACGCGCACTCTTCTGGCGTTACTGAATCAGTAATGCCGGTGCTTCCTTTGCCCGATTACGGGCAAAGGGTGACTAACAGGAACCACGATGACACATCTAAAAAAGCGCGAACGCGCCAAAACCAATGCGTCGTTAATTTCGATGGTGCAACGCTTTTCAGATATCACCATCATGTTTGGCGGATTGTGGGTAGTCTGCGAATTAAGCGGTTTGCCTTTCCTGTATATGCACCTGCTGGTGGCGCTGATCACGCTGGTTGTTTTTCAGATGCTCGGGGGCATAACAGATTTTTATCGCTCCTGGCGCGGCGTCAAAATTTCAACTGAGCTGGTGCTGTTGTTGCAAAACTGGACGCTGAGTCTGATTTTTTGCGCAGGTCTGATCGCCTTTAATAACGATTTCGATAACCGTCTCGCCGTCTGGTTGGCGTGGTATCTGTTATCTAGCGTTGGCCTGGTGTTGAGTCGTTCGTTTATTCGCTACGGCGCGGGGTGGCTGCGTAATCGCGGTTACAACACTCGCCGGGTGGCGGTGGCTGGCGACATGCCCGCCGGACAACTGCTGCTGGACAGTTTTCGCCATGAACCGTGGCTGGGATTTGAAGTAGCGGGTGTCTATCACGACCCCATCCCTGGAAAAAACTCTCGCGACTGGGCCGGTAATCTGCAGCAACTGGTGGATGACGCCAAATCCTCGCGTATTCATAACGTTTATATCGCCATGTCGATGAGCGATGGCGCCAGCGTAAAAAAACTGGTGCGCGATCTGGCCGACACCACCTGTTCGGTACTCCTCATTCCCGATGTCTTTACCTTCAATATCCTGCATTCACGGATTGAAGAGATGAACGGCGTTCCGGTGGTGCCGCTGTATGACACGCCGCTCTCGGGGATTAATCGCCTGTTAAAGCGTGCGGAAGATATCGTGCTGGCTTCACTGATCCTGCTGCTTATTTCCCCGGTGCTATGTGGCATAGCGCTGCTGGTAAAACTGACCTCCAAAGGACCGGTGATTTTCCGCCAGACTCGCTATGGCATGGACGGAAAACCAATCAAAGTCTGGAAGTTTCGCTCAATGAAAGTGATGGAAAACGACGCTGTGGTGACGCAGGCGACGCAAAACGATCCGCGCGTAACTCCTGTGGGAAATTTCCTGCGCCGGACGTCGCTCGATGAACTGCCGCAGTTTATTAACGTGCTGACCGGGGGAATGTCTATCGTCGGGCCACGTCCGCATGCGGTGGCGCATAACGAGCAGTACCGCCAGTTGATTGAGGGGTACATGTTACGCCATAAGGTGAAACCGGGGATTACCGGCTGGGCGCAAATCAACGGCTGGCGTGGTGAAACCGATACGCTGGAAAAAATGGAAAAACGTGTGGAGTTTGACCTCGAATACATTCGCGAGTGGAGCGTGTGGTTCGATATCAAAATTGTTTTTCTGACAGTATTCAAAGGCTTTGTTAACAAAGCGGCGTACTAACATGAGCTTACGAGAAAAAACGCTTAACGGCGCTAAGTGGTCGGCGATTGCCACGGTGATCATTATTGGACTCGGACTTATTCAGATGACCGTCCTGGCGCGGATTATTGATAACCACCAGTTCGGGTTGTTAACCGTGTCGCTGGTGATCATTGCGCTGGCCGATACGTTGTCTGACTTTGGTATCGCCAACTCAATTATTCAGCGTAAAGAAATTGGCTATCTTGAACTGACCACGCTGTACTGGCTCAACGTTGGGCTGGGTATCGCGGTATGCGTGGCGATGTTTCTGTTGAGCGAGACGATTGCCCGTGTGCTCAATAACCCCGAACTTGCGCCGCTTATCAAAACCTTATCGCTGGCGTTTGTGGTGATACCGCACGGGCAGCAGTTTCGTGCGTTGATGCAAAAAGAGCTGGCCTTTAACAAAATCGGCATGATCGAAACCAGTTCGGTGCTGGCTGGTTTTACCTTTACCGTGGTCAGCGCCCATTTCTGGCCGCTCGCGCTGACCGCCATTCTTGGGTATCTGGTAAACAGTACGCTACGTACGCTGCTGTTCGGCTATTTTGGCCGTCGGATTTACCGCCCGGGGCTGCATTTTTCGCTGGCATCCGTTTCGTCGAATCTGCGTTTTGGCGCATGGCTGACGGCAGATAGCATCATCAATTACATCAATACCAATCTTTCCACGCTGGTTTTAGCCAGAACGTTGGGAGCTGGTGTGGCGGGTGGATTTAATCTTGCATGGAACGTGGCGGTTGTCCCCCCGATCAAACTGAACCCGATTATTACCCGCGTCCTGTTTCCGGCTTTCGCCAAAATCCAGGACGACAGTGAAAAGCTAAAGGTGAATTTTTACAAACTGTTATCGGTGGTCGGGATTATCAACTTCCCGGTGCTACTGGGATTGATGGTGGTGTCGAACCACGTAGTGCCTTTGGTGTTTGGCGAGAAGTGGAACGGCATTATTCCCGTCTTGCAACTGCTGTGCATCGTGGGTCTGCTGCGCTCGGTAGGGAATCCAATAGGATCGCTTTTGATGGCGAAAGCGCGGGTTGATATCAGTTTCAAGTTTAATGTGTTCAAAACCTTTCTGTTTATTCCAGCCATTTTTATCGGTGGTCATCTTGCCGGGGCGATTGGCGTGACGCTGGGCTTTTTGCTGGTTCAGGTGATTAACACGATCCTCAGCTATTTCGTGATGATTAAGCCTGTTCTTGGCCCCAGCTACCGCCAGTACATGCTCAGTCTTTGGTTGCCGTTGTATCTCTCTTTACCCACCCTTGTGGTGAGCTATGCGCTGGGCTTAACGCTGCGCAGCCACCTGCCATTAGGCGCGTTGCTGGGGATGCAGATTGCGGCAGGTGCGCTGGTATTTGCGGTGATGATTGTGCTGTCGCGCCATCCGCTGGTGGTGGAAATAAAACGTCAGCTTTGTCGCAGTGAAAAAATGAAAACCTTGCTTCGTGCAGGATGAATTGTGCTTGTTGCATGCCGGAGGGCGACAGCCGCCCTCCGGCAATGATTAGAAGAGGTCAGAATGAAATTACTAATTTTAGGCAACCATACCTGTGGGAACCGTGGGGATAGCGCGATTCTGCGCGGTTTGCTGGATGCCATTACCGCCTTGCGTCCCGAGACTGAAGTGGATGTGATGAGCCGTTACCCGGTGAGCTCCTCATGGTTGCTGAACCGCCCGGTGATGGGCGATCCGCTGTATTCGCAGATGAACCAGCACAATAACGCAGCGGGCGTCATGGGGCGCGTGAAGAAAGTGCTGCGTCGTCGCTATCAGCACCAGGTACTGCTCTCGCGCGTCACTGATTCCGGTAATCTGCGCAATATCGCTATCGCCCAGGGATTTACCGATTTTGTTCGTCTGCTGTCGCGCTACGACGCCATTATCCAGGTCGGCGGATCGTTTTTTGTCGATCTGTATGGCGTACCGCAGTTTGAACATGCCCTGTGTTCGTTTATGGCAAAAAAACCGCTGTACATGATTGGCCACAGCGTGGGGCCATTCCAGGATGAGCAGTTTAACCAACTGGCGAACTACGTATTTGGACACTGTAATGCGCTGATTTTGCGTGAGTCCGTCAGTCTGGAACTGATGAAGCGCAGTGCAATAAACACGGATAAAGTCGAAACCGGGGTGGATACCGCCTGGCTGGTAGATAACCATCATGAGGATTATGAGCCCGGTTATGCCGTCCAGCATTGGTTAAAAATGGCGGCTAAACAGAAGACGGTTGCCATAACGTTGCGTGAGTTGGCTCCTTTTGATAAACGCCTGGGGACAACGCAGCAGGCCTATGAGCAAGCCTTTGCCGGAGTGGTGAATCGCATCCTCGATGAAGGTTACCAGGTGATTGCACTGTCAACCTGCACCGGTATTGATAGTTACAACAAAGATGATCGCATGGTGGCGTTAAACCTGCGCCAGTATGTTAACGACCCGGCCCGGTATCACGTGGTGATGGATGAACTCAACGATCTGGAAATGGGGAAAATTTTGGCTGCCTGCGATCTGACGGTGGGGACTCGCTTGCACTCTGCCATCATCTCAATGAATTTTATGACGCCAGCCATCGCCATTAACTACGAGCATAAATCGGCAGGGATTATGCGACAGTTGGGGTTACCAGAGATGGCCGTCGATATTCGCCATCTGCTCGATGGTAGTCTGGAAGGGAAGGTCGCCGATGCTCTCGGACAGCTACCTGAGCTGCGCATACGTCTCGGCGACGCGGTTACGCGTGAGCGCGAACGCGGGGTGAGCATGGTGCAGTCGGTTTTATCGCGTATTGAGGGGGAAAAATGAAGATTGGCTTTTTCCTGCTTAAATTTCCGCTCTCCTCTGAGACCTTTATCCTCAATCAGATTACCGCATTTATCGATATGGGCTACGACGTGGAGATTGTCGCGTTGCAGAAGGGCGATCTTGAAAATACCCATGCTTCATTTAATACCTACCGTCTGGGTGAAAAAACGCGCTGGTTACTGAATGAACCACAGAGCAAGCTGGCGAAGCTGAAGTATAGAGCGGCGGCGACGCTGCACGGGATTACCCGCGCAGCCACCTGGAAAGCGCTTAATGTGGCACGCTATGGCGATGAGGCGCGCAATCTGATTTTAGCGGCTATTTGTGGCGGGAATCCACGGGCGTTTGAGGCGGATGTCTTTATCGCTCATTTTGGACCCGCAGGCGTAACGGCCGCCAAACTGCGTGAGCTTGGGGTGATCCGCGGAAAAATCGCCACGGTATTTCACGGCGTTGATGTTTCGCATCGGGATGTGCTTGCTCACTATACCCCTGAATATCAGCAGCTGTTTCAACGTGGAGATTTGATGTTACCCATCAGTAATCTCTGGGCTGGACGTTTAAAAAACATGGGGTGCCCGCCGCAAAAAATCGCGGTTTCCCGTATGGGTATCGACATGACACGTTTTACGCCTCGTCAACTGAAAGCCCCAGCCGCACCGCTGGAGATTATCTCTGTCGCCCGGTTAACCGAGAAAAAAGGACTGCATGTCGCCATCGAAGCCTGTCGGCAGTTGAAAGAGCAGGGCGTCTTATTTCGCTACCGCATTCTTGGCATTGGTCCCTGGGAGCGTCGTTTGCGTACGCTTATCGAGCAATATCAGCTTGATGATGTGATTGAGATGCCCGGCTTTAAACCTAGTCATCAGGTAAAGGAGATGCTTGAGCAGGCGGATGTATTTTTGCTGCCGTCGATCACCGGAAGGGATGGCGATATGGAGGGTATCCCAGTGGCGCTGATGGAGGCGATGGCAGTGGGGATCCCGGTCATTTCTACCGTCCACAGTGGGATCCCGGAGCTTGTCGAGTCGGGTAAATCTGGCTGGCTGGCACCGGAAAATGACGCGCAGGCTTTGGCAGAGAGATTAGCGGCATTTAGTCTGCTCGAGAGTGAGCAGGTGCAACCGATTGTGCAGTGCGCGCGCGAAAAAATTGAAAAAGAATTTAATCAATTAGCGATCAATAAACAGTTAGCCAGTCTGTTACAAACGATGTAAATCGAGGTTGTATGTCAGAGAACAAACTCTCACGCCGTACTTTTCTGACGGCAGGCTCTGCGCTTGCCGTACTGCATTTTCCCGTTGTCCGGGCGCTTGAATCAACGGTCAGCGTCAACATTCAGGATTACAACCCAAATGATTGGGTCGCTTCTTTCCGGCAGGCGTTCAAAGAAGGACAAACTGTAGTCGTGCCAAAAGGACTGGAATGTAAGGATCTTAATACCGCTATCGTTATTCCCCCTGGCAAAACACTATCCGTGCAAGGTCGAATAAGCGGTAATGGCCGTGGCCGCTTTGTTCTGCAGGATGAATGTAAGGTGCTGGGCGAGCAGGGCGGGAACCTGAGGAATGTTACCCTGGATGTACGGGGATCGGACTGCGTGATAAAAGGGATTGCCATGAGTGGTTTCGGCCCGGTGACGCAAATCTATATCGGCGGAAAAACCTCAAGGCTGATGCGCAATCTGACTATCGATGATATTACCGTCACGCGCGCTAACTACGGGATCCTGCGACAGGGTTTTCATAACCGTATGGATGGTGTGAAGATTACCCACTGCCGTTTTAGCGATCTTCAGGGCGATGCCATTGAGTGGAATGTGGCGATTAACGACAGCAACATCCTCATTTCTGACCACGTCATCGAACGTATCAACTGTACCAACGGCAATGTGAACTGGGGCATAGGCATCGGGCTGGCGGGCAGTACCTATGACAATACCTATCCCGATGAGCTGGCGATAAAAAACTTTGTCGTGGCGAACATCACTGGTACCGACTGTCGACAGTTAGTCCACGTGGAGAACGGCAAGCATTTTATCATTCGTAATATTACCGCGCGAAATATCACCCCGGATTTCAGTAAGAAAGCGGGCATCGATAATGCGACGGTCGCTATTTATGGATGTGATAATTTCGTCATTGATAATATCAATATGGAAAATAGCGCGGGTATGCTCATTGGTTATGGCGTTATCAAAGGGCGATATTTATCCATACCACAAAACTTTAAGTTGAATAATATCCATCTCGATAACACCAAACTTGAATACAAATTACGCGGCATTCAGATCTCATCGGGTAATGCAACATCATTCGTGGCCATTACCAACGTGGAGATGAAGCGCGCTACGCTTGAGTTGCACAACCAACCACAGCATCTTTTCTTGCGTAACATCAGGGTGATGCAGCAATCTGTAACAGGGCCCGCGCTTAAGATGCACTTCGATCTCCGTAAGGATGTACGCGGCAAGTTTATGGCTAAACAGGACACATTGCTCTCACTGGCAAATGTCCATGCGGTAAACGAAACGGGACAAAGTTCAGTTGACATTGACCGCATAAACCATCAGGTGGTGAATGTTGAAGCGGTGAATTTTCGACTGCCAGGGAAGGGGGGGTAACTTTGCGACCATTCCTGGCTAAAGTTGCACCTCCCTGGGATTAAGATTACTGCATTCCGCAGTTAAGCGGCGTAACATACGCTGCATCGGAGTAATGTAATTCATACTGGCTAAAACAAGCTAAAAAGCTATAATTCAGCAACAATTGAATAGGTGAATGACTTAATGATTAATTTGAAAGCAGTTATTCCGGTAGCAGGTCTGGGGATGCACATGTTGCCTGCCACGAAGGCAATCCCTAAAGAGATGCTGCCGATCGTAGACAAGCCGATGATTCAATACATTGTCGACGAAATTGTAGCTGCAGGTATCAAAGAAATCGTTCTGGTAACTCATGCGTCTAAGAACGCGGTTGAGAACCACTTCGACACCTCTTACGAACTCGAATCGTTGCTTGAGCAGCGTGTTAAGCGCCAGCTTTTAGCCGAGGTGCAGTCTATTTGTCCCCCTGGCGTGACTATTATGAACGTTCGTCAGGCTCAGTTGCTGGGCTTAGGTCATTCCATTCTTTGCGCTCGCCCAATTGTTGGGGATAACCCGTTTGTCGTCGTATTACCGGACGTCGTTCTGGATACCGCGAGTGCAGATCCTCTGCGCTACAACCTGGCTGCCATGGTGGCTCGTTTTAATGAAACCGGGCGTAGTCAGGTCTTGGCAAAACGTATGGAAGGCGATCTGTCCGAATACTCGGTTATTCAGACCAAAGAGCCTTTGGACAACGAAGGCAAAGTCAGCCGGATCGTTGAATTTATTGAAAAGCCGGACCAGCCGCAGACGCTGGATTCCGATCTGATGGCTGTAGGGCGTTATGTGCTGTCTGCTGATATTTGGGCCGAATTAGAGCATACCCAACCTGGCGCATGGGGACGTATTCAGTTGACGGATGCCATCGCAGAGCTGGCTAAAAAACAGTCTGTTGATGCCATGCTGATGACAGGCGATAGCTACGACTGCGGTAAGAAAATGGGTTACATGCAGGCATTCGTTAAGTACGGACTGCGCAACCTGAAGGAAGGGCCTAAGTTCCGTAAGAGCATTGAGAAGTTGCTCGGGGAATAATCAAGACAACAGATTATTTATATTGGTAATACTTCATATTAAATGGCAGGGGAAGTCTCTTGATGCTATCGGTAGACAGCATGACTCTACTGCCTTTTTTATGATAAAAATCAAGCAGTAAAAAAATCAATGTTCTACCTTTTCTTGTAGCAAAAATCGATTTTTCCTTGTTTCTTAGTGCGATTAATACGACAATATTTGGAATGTTCTGGGGCTAAATGTGTCAAAATGTAATCGATAATTGACAGGTTGAGCCCCGCAAAAATTGGAGTGTACAGTAGACTGGTAGCTGTTGAGCCAGGGGCGGTAGCGTGTCTGAACAAATTAACATTTCGGTGTTAAAATAAGATAACGTTATGTTAAAGGCTAATTTACAAAATATATAAGATCAAATAATTGAACACGTAATTAGCATAAAAGATTAATACAATTTCGGAGACTTCATGACTATACTTGTGACAGGTGGCGCTGGTTATATTGGTTCACATACCGTTTTACAATTAATTGAGGGCGGTTATGATGTGGTTGTGCTTGATAACCTGAGTAATTCATCCCAAGAGTCACTTCATCGCGTTGGGTCTTTGGTTTCGAAAAATATTCCATTCATTAAAGCTGATATCAACGATAAACAAAAGCTTGAAGAAGTTTTTAAAAACTACGATATTGATGCAGTGATTCATTTTGCAGGATTAAAATCTGTTGGTGAATCAGTAAAGAAACCACTGGAATATTACATTAATAATGTCAGTGGAACCCTCACTCTGCTTGAAGTTATGAAGCAAGCAAATGTTTACAAATTCATTTTTAGTTCGTCTGCGACTGTTTATGGTAATCATTCTCCAGTTCCCAACCTGGAGGAATATCCTATTGGAAATGCTTCATGCCCCTATGGAACTACTAAAGTCATGCTGGAGCAGATTTTATCAGACTATGCGAAATCTGATGATAAATTAAAAATTATTGCTCTGCGTTATTTTAATCCTACAGGTGCACATCCTAGTGGCCTTATTGGGGAAGATCCGAACGGCATTCCAAACAATCTTGTTCCTTATATTTCTCAAGTTGCTATTGGCAAATTGGAAAAACTGTCCGTTTATGGTGGCGATTATGAAACTATTGATGGAACAGGAGTACGCGACTTTATCCATGTAGTAGATCTTGCAGCAGGCCATGTTAGTGCTTTAAGGTATATCGATAAATTGCAAGGATATGACATTTTTAATCTTGGTACCGGCACTGGTGTCTCAGTTTTACAAGTAATTGATGCCTTTGAAAAAGCAAGTAACCAGAAAGTTAATTATGAAATTGTCGCCAGACGTGAGGGCGATATAGGATCTTCTTGGGCTGATGTATCTAAAGCAGAAAGGATTTTAGGCTGGAAATCCAGGTACAATATTGAAGATATGATGGTCCATACCTGGAATTGGCAAAAACAAAACCCTAATGGCTATGGAAGCTAGTACCAATCTATTTAATATTATAATGGCGTATCAATGAATTTATTTTTCATAGTCGATAAGTTGGATTGGGCATTCGGTAGAATAGCCCAAAATATAGCAACAGAATTAAGCGGTTTTAATGTAAAAATAGTTTGCACCGATGATTTTAAAACTGTGGCAGACTTTGTTATGCACCTGGATAAAAACGTAAAAGAAAAGAGTATTTTACACTTCTTTTGGCGTGATTATCTCATGGAAGTGATGAACTTCACTCAGCGGAATCCCCAATATAAAGAAATTTTGATCAGCAATATTGTTACAACGCATATTCCTGATCATCTTTTTACTTATGATGATATTGCAAACTATGAGAGAAGAATTCCTCTTATGAATTTTGTGGATGGGTATTTTGTTACATCCGGAAAATTGAAAGAGCTATATTCTGAACTGTCTGATTTTCCGCCTCCTCATAGTGTTATCTATGATAATCCAGAAATTCCAATGAGCGAGGTAAAAAGTTATGATAATCGTGACAGAAAAAAACTCGTATGGATTGGCAATAGTAAATGGGGGGAATACCTCGGTTACCAGGATTATAAAGGCCTGAATACAATAGTATTGCCGGCTCTAGATAAATTAAAAAAATCTGGATATACATTTGATTATATTGAGTTTGACAGTTCTAAGGGTAAGACCGATCGTGAGGTAATTCTTAAAACACTTTCTGATGCAGATATTCTACTGATTAGTTCGGAATGTGAAGGTACACCATTGCCACTTCTTGAAGCAATGGCAAACAGTTGTGCTGTTGTGTCGACAGATGTTGGCATAGCCAATGAAGTATTACCTGAAAAGCAGCTACAGTATATTGTGTCTCGGGATGCAGAGGCATTTTATGATTCATTGAAAGGTCTTCTTGACGATCAACGTGGTCTTGAAGAATTACAAAGAATGAATTATTTAGCATATCGCCAGCAATTTGTAGATGGTGGCCTTATAGCTGACAAATGGGCATTGTTCTTCAAAGATATGTGTTCAAAATCGCAAAATGAATTTAAGAATATATTCCTTCGCGAGCAGAAAGCTCCATCATTTAAAGAACGATTGATATCAAAAGCTATTTATAATCTAAGCAGACTAGCTCTTCGTTTGAATTTGATGAATACGCTAAAACAATACAGCCTGCTACGAAAAATATATTATAAGGTTGCAGGAACAACCACAAATCAAGTTGATTATGATTTGTTGGATGAGTTTTATAGTAATGCAACAGCAGATAAAGAAGTATTAGCATTTTACTCTGCATATTGGTCTGGTGTTGCCACATCAACTGCTAGTTTCTTTAAAGATGATAGTATCCAATATCCATATTATTCATATGAGTTCCCACAGGTTTCTACTCATGTCTATCTAAACAGGTTGGCAGAAAAACTTGCTGCATCTAAAACACTAAAAAGTGTGATCATGAGCGGTGGAACACAATTACAAATGGAACTTGCCAAAAAAATTAAGGCATTAAGTCCGAAAATAAAAATATTTTTTGCATGGCATGGTTCACCTGCTCAGTGGGTTGACTCCTCGCAATATTCAACGTTTGATGGATGGTATGAACTTTACCGAGAGCGAATTGTTGATGGGGTCATCTCGTTTAAGCCTGAGCTAGATGAAATACTCAATGCTTACGGTATTCGTGCATTCTCAGTATCGAATTATGTTGTATCAGGCACTTCGTTTTCTAAAAAATTAGCTGCACCTGATTCTGCCAATTTCCGCGTAGGTTTGTTCGCTGCAATGTTCAGTTGGTATAAAAATCCATTTCCTCAGTTACTAGCAATTGGTTCATTAAAAGGATGTGAGCTAGTTACAAACCTGCATCTTGAAAATAATATGAAGTGGGTTACTTCAAATATTAAACTTACGGCCTTATCAGAGAATTTAAATAATAAGCGGTTTATCGAACTGCTATCTCGTTTACATGTAGTGTGCTATGTAACGAATACGGAATGTTCACCAATGATAGCGTTGGAATCTGCAAGTGTCGGAACGCCATGCGTTGTGGGGCCAGCCGGAAACATATATAAAGGTTTTCCTGAGTTAGAATTGTATTTGGTTGAAAAAGAGGTTGATAATCCAACTGCAATCAGGAATCGGTTACAATTAGTTCGTGATAATTACGGGGAAATTAAAGTTTTGCTTAACGCATTTGTTTTGGAATACAACTCCCGGTTAGAATTAATTAAAGAAAAGATGTATAAAGAGCTGAAGCAATGAAAGAATCACTAACAGATATATATTCGTCAATAAAATCTTGGCATCTTTGGACTACATTAGGTTGGTTGGAATTAAGACAGAGATATAAAAGATCCATTGTTGGACCGTTTTGGATTACATTAAGTATGGCGGTCCTTATTATTGCCTTAGGGGTGATTTATGGAGAGCTTTTTAAACTAGAAGTTAAAGAATATCTCCCGATGCTAGCAGTTGGTTTGGTTTTCTGGAACTTTATTAGCGGCGTTATAAATGAAGGGTGTGTTACTTTCATATCGTCCAGCTCTTTTATAAGTCAATTACCAACTAAGAAATTCATATATATTATGCAAATGTTATGGCGAAATTTTATGATGCTTTGCCATAATATAGTAATAGTGATTGGTGTGTTGATTATATTCAACGTTTTTTCGTTAAGGAATTTTCCTCTTTTTATACTTGGTTTTATGATCGTAGTTGTTAACTTGATCTGGATTGCGACTTTGTTCGCGGTGATTTCTGTACGTTTTAGAGATTTTCCGCAAATGGTTATGAGCTTTATGCAGGTTGTCTTTTACATAACTCCGATATTATTTTCTGGAACAATGCTGGCTAAATATAGCTTACTGCTGAAGTTAAATCCATTTGCCTGGTTTATTGAGATTATTCGTTCGCCTTTAGTGGGCAAAATGCCAGAGCTATACTGCTATTATAATTCCATTATCCTTGCATGCGTAGGAACAGTTATCTCCCTAATTACATTTGCAAAATGTAGAAACCGCATTGCATATTGGGTGTAAATTATTATGTCTCATTTGATTGACTTGAAAGATGTGGGTGTTGAATTTCCCATTTACGACGCTAAAAGTAGATCGTTTAAATCGCAGGTGGCAAATTTAACCCGTGGTGTAATTTCTTCAAAAAAAGAAAGCAGCACAGTTACGGTTAAATCATTGGACGGTTTGACGTTTAGTCTGAAAGAAGGTGATAAACTCGGACTTATTGGAAACAATGGTGCGGGAAAATCTACGCTACTGAAACTCTTGGCTGGTATTTATGAACCAACATCCGGCACAATTAAACGAAAGGGTAAGATAGTTCCTCTGTTGGACATCGCTCTAGGGATGGATGATGATTCCACAGGATACCAAAATATAAAGCTACGTGGTTTATTACTAGGTATGACGAATGCAGAAATCGAATCCAAAATAGAAGAGATCGCTTGTTTCACTGAACTAGGTGATTATCTAAATCTACCAATTCGTGTCTACTCTACCGGCATGCGCGTGAGATTAGCATTTGCAGTATCAACTTCAGTTGATCCAGATGTACTTCTACTCGACGAAATTATTGGTACTGGCGATGCTTCCTTCTTAAATAAAGCAAAGAAAAGATTCGAGGAATTACAGGAGAGGGCAAAGGTAGTTGTGTTGTCTTCGCATGACAATAATGTCATTCTGAAAACTTGTAATAAAGTCCTGTGGCTAGAGGGCGGTAAACCAAAGATGATTGGAGATCCGGAAGAAGTACTAAATAAATATATGGATAGTGTGATTTAAAAAACAGGTGGTATGAGTGAAAATTGATTATGTCATTACAGGCATGAATGTCGGAGGCGCGGAAATGCAGGTAGTTGAACTGCTTCTCGAGCTTAAAAGGTGTGGGCATTCTGTTCGGTTAATTTCGCTTACACCACCAGTTGATTTGATCGATAGGCTAATTAGAAATAACATCCCAGTTGTTTCATTGGGGATGAAGTCCAAATTAGCTTTACCATTTGCAGCATTTAAATTAGCCAGGTTGATAAGACAGAATTCTCCAGATATTGTGCATTCGCATATGTTTCATGCCAATATCCTGGTACGTCTTGTAAGAGTATTTTTGGTGGATAGCACATCTATTATTTGTACTGCGCACAGCGTTCGTGAAGGTGGCAGTGCCAGAGACTGGCTTTATCGTTTAACTAATAAATTCTGTGACTTAAATACAGTCGTAAGCGATGCGGCACGGCAGCGGTTTATTAACGACAAAGTATTTCCATCAGAGAAAACACTTACTGTTTATAATTGTATCAATATTGATCATTTTCGTATCATTGATAGACAGAGCAGGAAACGATTTCGCTGGATAACCGTTGGGCGGCTTGTAAAAGTAAAAAATCAACTGCTGATTTTGCAAGCGATGATGAAGTTGCCACATAGTGAACTCATCATAATTGGAGAAGGCGAGGAACGACTCTCATTACAAACATTTATCGATCACAATTCTCTAAGCGAACGAGTTACTCTCTTGGGGAAAAAAGATAATGTTGTTGATTATTATCATGATTCCGATGCTTTTGTGCTGGCCTCAGACTATGAAGGATTTGCACTCGTCGTTGCCGAAGCTATGGCATGCGGATTGCCAGTTGTCGCAACAAACTGTGGTGGGCCGGCAGAAATTATTGGAAATGGACAGGATTTTGGCATAACAATTTCGGTTAATGATGTACATCACTTAACCGCTGCGATGCAACAAATTGAATCATTAGATGTTGAACAGCGTAGAGGAAGTGGCTATCGTGCTCGGGAAAGAGTCATTGAGAAATTTTCTGCTAAAAAAATCGTATCTCAATGGGAAGATATCTACCTGCGCATACAGAAAAACAGAATCTAGAACTCACCTATGAAAATAGCATTAATCGGTACTACAGCAGAAAGTCTAATCCAATTCAGAAAAGAACTGATTAATTTATTACATAAAAATGGCCATGTTGTGTATGCGTTTGCAATTGACTATGATGATGTAACAAAAGAAAAAGTTAAATCATTTGGTGCTATACCAGTACATTACCGTTTCAGTCGAACAGGGCTAAATCCATTTTCTGATATTATCAATACCTATAAATTATATAAGATTCTAAAATCACTTAAGTTGGACCTGGCATTTTCATATTTTTCAAAGCCAGCCATTTTTGGTACTTTAGCAGCAAAATTTGCAAGAATACAAAAGCGTTATGCGATGCTTGAAGGGCTTGGTTTTTTCTTTACCAATTCTGGAGGGCAGGTTTCATTACGGACTAAATTACTAAAGAAAGTATTAGTATCGCTTTACAAATTAAGCTTCAGACATATTGAAAGTCTCATCTTGCTTAATGCGGATGATAAGCGAGACCTTTTAGTTAATGAAAAAATTCAAGTCAAAAAGGTTCATATATTAGGGGGGATTGGATTAAATATGTCTGATTACCCCTACTGCCCACCCCCTGTTGATCCAGTGTCTTTCATTTTTGTCGCTAGATTTTTACAAGAAAAGGGAGTTTATGAATTTATTGAGGCTGCAAAAGTAGTCAAAAAGAAATTTCCTGAAACTCATTTTTGCATGCTGGGTCATCTGGATCTCCATAATCCGGGGAGCTTAACTATAGAGCGGCTTAATGATTTGAAGTGTAATAACATCATTGAGTTACCTGGCCACGTTGATAACGTGCAGGAGTGGCTTGCTAAAGCGAGTGTATTTGTATTGCCTTCCTGGCGTGAAGGGTTTCCGAGGAGTACACAGGAGGCGATGGCAATGGGACGCGCTGTCATAACCAGCGATGTGCCAGGCTGCCGAGATACGGTGGTTGATGGTGTTAATGGGTTTTTGATTAAGCCACGTTCTTCTCATGCTTTAGCGGAAAAAATGCTTTGTTTTTTACATCAACCTGAACTAATTACCCAAATGGGGAATGCAAGTCACCAAATAGCTTTACAACAATTTGACTCATATATAGTTAACTCAAAGCTTATGAAAATACTGCGCGTAGATTATGAAAATACAAAATCTAATGACTGTTAAATCATATAAATAAAACTTTATAAAAACACAATTTAGTAGGAATATTATGGAAAGATTAAATTTGAGTGAAAAACCTGCTCACTCTTTACAAGAATCAGCTATTCATTGCGCCAGATATGCTAATATCTTACATCTTGTTAAAGATAAAGTAGTCCTCGACATTGCCTGCGGCGAAGGATATGGCTCAGCACTATTAATGAAGGCTGGTGCTAAACGAGTTGTGGGGGTTGATATCTCTGAAGAGTCAATTGAGCACGCAAAGAAACTTTTTGGGGAATATGATGTTGAGTTTATTGTAAGTGATGCAAACACCATCTCAGATCGTTATGGCGAAGACTTTTTTGATATCGTTGTTTCAATAGAGACAATAGAACACATCAATACCCCTGAAGTTTTTCTTAGTGCTATCAAAAAAACTGCTAAAGAAAATGCGATTTTTTATATAACTTGCCCTAATGATTATTGGTATTATCCAAATGATGAACAATCCAATCCCTTCCATGTACGAAAATATACTTTTCAGGAGTTCACAGAACTTAGTTCAGGGATTTTGGGTAAGAATGTTCAATGGGCATATGGTGGTTCTGTTTTTGGATTTGGCACAGTCTCAGCAAACAATCGAGGTTTTGAAAAGATAGGTTCTTCATGGATGGAAATAAGCAATTCAGAAAATTCAATTAATGTTCTAAACACAGATATTGATGCAGTTAGTGAAAATAATTGCAGTTTTTTTGTGGGCTTATGGAATGCACCTGAAACAAACTTTAGTAACAGTACATTTCCAATAAGTATGGATGCTTATTCGCGCATGACAGAAGAGTTCGAGTCGAATGTAAGTCTGGTACTTCGTGAGGATCAGGCAGAAAATAAAAAAGCCATATCAATATTAAAACAAGATATGAAAAAGTTAACAATGGACCTGAGAAAATCAAACCTTTTATTATCTGCATTAAAAATTGAAAACATTGCGCTGCGTACGAATATTTCCGAATTGCAACAACAGCTTGCCAGACAAATCGCGATGCATGATGAAGTAACCAATACAAAAAATAATTTAGAATTAAAAAACGCAGATTTAATATCGTTGAGTGAGGATTTAGAAACTAAAAATTCAACATTGATGGAAAGAGTATCACAGATGGAAATTCCATATTATCGATACTTAAGGCTCTCCGCTCTTCTTCCGGATGTTTTGAAAAAAATGATACTTAAAATTGTGCGTTTGATCAGGAAATAAAAATGTCTGCACGTTTAAAATTATTACCAGGATTAAAATCAACTGAATATGTGTATTCAGACCTTCATGCTTTGCTCGATTCTAATGCTGGAAGCTCGTTTGGTCCGAATATCGGTAGTGATGGTTCCAACCTAACAATAACATGTTTATCGATGAGCAGAGTTTTTCTTACTGAAAAACTTGTTAATTCTATATATCAGCATATACCTAATTTTAAAGGTGATATCCTGATTGTTGATAATGGCAGTACAGTAGAAGAACTTTCAGTTTTACAAACTTTAAGTGACAGGGTTCCACTAAATATTAGGGTCGTCGAACTTGGTGATAATTTTGGCGTAAGTGGCGGAAGAAATAAAACTTTAGAGCATATAAAAACAGAATGGGCAATGTTTCTTGATAATGATATTTATTTTATAAACAACCCACTCCTGAGATTGCAAAAAGATATTTCAAGACTTGGCTGTCATTTCATCAATATGCCATTGCTGGACTCTGATGGGGAAACATTATTCGCAAATGGGGGGAATATTTTCCTCGATATTGATAATGATTCGGTACATGTTGGTGCAGGAAGTGCATGCGTCCAGGAAAAAACAATTACATATGATGGTGAGGGCTTCCTTTCTACATTTCTCTTTGGCGGTGCGAGTGTTATTAAAATTGACTCTCTAAAAAATTTAGGGAAGTACGATGAAAATATGTTCATTGGGTTTGAAGATATTGACTTATCGCTTCGTCTTTACCAGTCAGGAATGAAAGTAGGCACATGTGGTGCAATATCTTTAATCCATGATCACCCCAAACCTAGTTCCAATAAAGATAAAGATTATGAGAAAATCCGCTTCACGAGAAGTATATTAAAAGAGTCCGCGGATTATCTTGAAAACAAATGGGGAATGGTTTTTTGGTCAGCTCCAGTTGATGATTGGTTGGAAGAGAAGCAACGCAGTTTTGAACTGATAACTCAAAATAAAGGTAACCGTTCGCAAATAGATGATAATGAACTAAGTATCATTTGTGATTTACCATTAGCAAAACCTAGAATTGCATTGATTATTGATACTGAAAACTGGGCATTTTCAAATATAGCAAATCAAATAGTCAATTATCTGTCAGATTCATATGATTTTACAATAATACCAACTGAAATTGTTGATAATATCAGTCAGGTTATTATGATGACCAAAAATTATGATATAACTCATTTCTTCTGGCGTGAATCGCTTAGGCTTATATACGATGAATATTATATAAACTATAACCGTACTATCGGGTTTGATGAACTTAGTTTTAAAAAACAATACTTAGATGGAAGGATAATAACGAGTAGTGTTTATGATCATTTATTTCTGGATGAACAAGCTATAAAATTAAGAAAGACATTTTATAATGATTTAATAACTGCTTATACGGTTAGTTCATCAAAATTATATGATATCTACTCATCCATAGCCGAGTATCCTAATCCGTCAGTTCTTGCTGAAGATGGTGTAAATTTAAAACTATTTTATCCAATCGGCCTTGAACGCTTTAACAATATTGAGTCGAGAACATTGCGCGTAGGTTGGGCTGGTAATTCAAAATGGGCGGGAGAAGTAGAGGATTTTAAAGGTTATCATTCTTTATTAAAGCCAGCCGTTGAACAATTGCAATCAGAAGGATTAAATATTGAATTAGTCCTTGCCGATCGTCAGCTCGGATTTATTCCTCATGATGAAATGGTAAACTATTATAGTCAAATTGATGTCTATGTCTGTCCTTCAAAAATTGAAGGCACACCAAACCCTGTTCTCGAATCTATGGCATGTGGCGTTCCCGTGATAAGTACTGATGTTGGTGTGGTTAATGATGCTTTTGGTGATATGCAAAAAGAATGGATTTTGCCAGTTAGAAACAAGGATATTTTGATAGATAAACTTAGGGATTTTTATAATAAGCGTAGCACAGTGATAAAATGTTTGTCTTCAGAAAATTTGCAGCAAATAAAAAAATGGGATTGGGAAGTTAAATCTGAGAATTTCCGAACTTTTTTCGACAAAGTATTAGAATCGAAAAAGCACAGCAAGATAAACCCTAAAATGTGATCAAGGTATCATTTGAACCTTGGTCCTGGTTTTTTATCATTATCGCGAGTTAATAAGTTCGTGGTATCTACACCTGACAGGAGTATGTAATGTCTAAGCAACAGATCGGCGTCGTCGGTATGGCAGTAATGGGGCGCAACCTGGCGCTCAACATTGAAAGCCGTGGCTATACCGTTTCCGTATTCAACCGCTCCCGTGAAAAGACCGAAGAAGTCATTGCTGAGAATCCGGATAAGAAACTGGTTCCTTATTACACGGTAAAAGAATTTGTTGAATCACTTGAAACTCCTCGTCGTATCCTGTTAATGGTGAAGGCGGGGGCGGGTACAGATGCTGCCATTGATTCACTTAAGCCGTATCTGGAAAAAGGTGACATCATCATTGATGGCGGTAATACTTTCTTCCTGGATACTATTCGCCGTAACCGGGAACTGTCCGCCGAAGGTTTCAATTTCATCGGCACCGGTGTATCCGGTGGTGAAGAAGGGGCGTTGAAAGGTCCATCTATTATGCCTGGTGGTCAGAAAGAAGCGTACGAGTTAGTTGCTCCAATATTGACTAAAATCGCGGCTGTTGCTGAAGATGGCGAACCGTGTGTAACTTATATCGGCGCTGATGGTGCAGGCCATTACGTGAAAATGGTCCACAATGGTATTGAGTACGGCGATATGCAACTGATTGCTGAAGCCTATTCTTTACTAAAAGGTGGTCTTAACCTGTCAAACGAAGAGCTGGCAGACACTTTTACCAAGTGGAATGAAGGTGAGCTGAGCAGTTACCTGATCGACATTACCAAAGACATTTTCACCAAAAAAGATGAAGAGGGTAAATTCCTGGTTGATGTGATCCTGGATGAAGCGGCTAACAAAGGCACTGGTAAATGGACCAGTCAGAGTTCTCTGGACTTGGGCGAACCGCTATCTCTGATTACCGAATCTGTATTCGCTCGGTATATCTCCTCCCTGAAAGACCAACGCGTAGCAGCTTCTAAGATCTTGACCGGACCTAAAGCTCAGCTTGCAGGTGACAAAGTAGAGTTTATTGAGAAAGTTCGTCGTGCATTATATCTGGGGAAAATTGTGTCTTATGCACAAGGATTCTCGCAATTGCGTGCTGCATCTGATGAATATAAGTGGGATCTGCAATACGGTGAGATCGCGAAGATTTTCCGTGCTGGCTGCATCATTCGTGCACAGTTCTTGCAGAAAATCACTGATGCTTATGCAAACAATGATAAAATCGCGAACCTGCTGCTGGATCCCTACTTCAAGAATATTGCTGATGAATACCAGCAAGCTCTGCGTGATGTGGTAGCCTATGCGGTACAAAATGGTATTCCTGCACCAACATTCTCAGCTGCAATCGCGTATTATGATAGCTATAGAGCAGAAGTTCTCCCTGCAAATTTGATCCAGGCACAACGTGATTATTTTGGTGCGCATACTTATAAACGTATAGATAAAGATGGTGTATATCATACGGAATGGATTAATTAATCTCTTTTTTAGAAGTAATAATGTGCGTTAAATCAAATGCTTGCTTCTTTTTGAAGTAAGCATTTATAGCAATATTGATATATTAATATCATTGCTTTTTTATTTGAATTTAGTTGAACTAAAATAACTTTATTTAATATTCACATGCAATGTTATCTGGGATATCTTCGATTAAAACTTGAATTATAGTTAACATTACCCATCTTATAGCTTGTGGGTAATAATTTTTATACTATTGATAATTATAAAATCTGAAATTATTAGGGCAAATCAATGCAAGATAAAATTCTTTTGTTTATTCCTGCTTATAATTGTGAAAAACAAATTCCTCGCGTGCTTAATCAATGTCTAAATATAAGTAAAATCATAAATGAAATTATTGTTGTTGATAATCAAAGCACCGATGATACGTTACTTGCAGCATCTGAAGCAGCGAAAAGTATTGAAACGCCAGTGACAATTGTACGTAACAATGATAATTATGGATTAGGTGGTTCTCATAAAGCTGCATTTCAATATGCTCTAGACAATAATTTTGATTACATTATTGTTTTGCATGGTGATGATCAAGGAACGCTTTCTGATCTTTTACCACTAATTATCGAAGGTAAGCACAGAGACAAAGATTGCCTCCTTGGAGCAAGATTCATGCCGAAATCAAAATTAGAAGGATATTCTTTGTTTCGGACTTTTGGTAATTATGTTTTTAATAATTTATTTTCAATGGCATGTGGGAAAAAGCTCTTTGATTTGGGTTCCGGTTTAAACATGTACAGTGTTAAAGCCTTAGCTTCTGTAAATTATCAAGGTTTTGCTAATAATTTGACATTTAATTACTTCATGATTTTAGCAACAGTAAATTGGAAATGGGATATGGAATTTTTTCCAATTACATGGCGTGAAGATGATCAGATATCTAATGTCAAATTATTTAAACAGTCTCGCGAAGTACTAAAAATATTACTTCGATATGTATTTATGCGTAATAAATTTCTGACCAATAATTATTCAGGTCGCGAATTTAATAGTTATAATTTTACAATTATGGAACAGCATCATCGCAGGGATTTTTAAAATGACTTTCTCTCGAAGAACACAATTAAAGCTATGCCCTACAATAGTTGGTAGTTTGGCATTTGTGTATTTTTCAGTCAGCTCTTTAACGAAATATGACTTCAGCAGTTTCGCTACGGCTCTAATTGTACCCACTGTTGCATATATCGTCGCCCATTTTCTCCGTGCAATACGCTTAGGTGTGTTATTGAAGGCGCAAAAAATACGGAAATTGCTCTCTTTGCATTTCTATACAGCAGCATGTTCGGCTGTAATACCATTCAAACTCGGAGAGTTGATAAGAATAAATGAAGTGTCTCGATGGGAAAACAATTACTGCAAAGGCATTTTAATTGTATGGATTGAAAGAATATTTGATGTTGTTGCTCTAAGTATTTTAGCTCTACTAATCTATCTTTCGGGCGGTGTACAGGTTTTAGCAGGGATGTGGGGATTATTGTGGATAATGCTTGCATTTGTCTTTTTTAGCATTGTTATGTTTTTTGTTCTCCCAGAGCAGTTAAGTGCGTTAAATCTACATGTGATAAGATCTTACAGGGGCCGTAAGGCTATCAAAATATTGCATTTACTAGATATCATCTCCAGTATTTTAGAAAAAGTAAGGCCAATTGTTTCTGAAAAAATTTTAACTCTATCGATATTAACAATTTTTATCTGGATTTTTGAACTAGTATCATTAATGCTTTTCTTAGACCACACACAAATTATCCCAATTGTTAAGGACTTATTAGCTCAATTTTCGTTTGTTCTCACTGACTCCCCAAAATCGTTAGTGCAGCTAATAACTGTTGATGCAGTGAAAAATACTCTATTAATTATTTTTGGTTACGTTTCACTATTTTTCTACATGCAGATGAATTTAAAAAAATAAAAGGAATAAAAATGACAGTTGTAATGGTATATGATAATTCGATACCTGTTCCCCAGGATATATCAAATCTTTTAGGTGTCAGCAAATTTTCAGATATTTATTATCGCAAACGTTCACTGGATAAATGGGTTAGTGATATTTGCGCGGAAGCTAATATCAAATTTGTGGAAATCTCAGGTGATGTTCAAAGCGATGTCGAAAAAATAAGGCAACTCGGTTATTTGAATACACAAAATTTAGTTGTTATGTATATGCCATCTTATGTTGCATTTGGATGTGATGAGATAGATGCTTCCCTTTTTCTTAAAAAAATAAGTTATACAAGGTCTTCAGTTGCCATCGTTGGAAATGAAACTTTAACTGGTGTAAAAGATATTTATCTTAGTGCGGTTGTTGGTCAAACAGCACGAGAACTTTTAAATGCTCTTGAATATAACTCTAAACCTAGAGACTTTATATTTAACTTTATCGATAATCTCAAGTTACTAAAAAGTGATGTTGAACTTATCGATATGTGTGATCCCTTGCGATTTACAGATTATCTTACCAGTAATTTCGATGTTCGTTTTTTTAATTCAGTTCAACCAATTGATAACTTCACTTTAATCAAATATTCAACTGATTCTAAAAAACTTGAGCGAGAATGTAAGTATTACGATCTGTTACCTCCAGAGTTGAAGATGTTCTTTATACAGACATATGATTTCAGATTGGAATCAACTGGAGCGAGCTATAAAATGGAACGCCTTTTTGTGCCTGATATGGCACTTCAATGGATCCATGGGTCGATGAATGAACTAAATTTTGAACGTTTTATTGAAAAAGTATTCCACTTTATAAAACTTCGGCCAGTGAAAAAGGTAGATAGTGTAACAGCACAAAAAATCCATAATGACGCATTTTTCGGCAAGGTAAAAGAACGTCTTTTACAATTGAAGTCTTTACCTGAATATCCATCGTTGGAGCCTTATATCAATTCTCGCTTTGGTGATATTGAATCACTATTCCAACGCTATTACTCCCTATTTGATAAATATGGTCGTTCGCAATCTTCAAACGAGTTAAGAATCGGTCATGGCGATTTGTGTTTTTCTAACATCTTGTACAGTAAAACAACAGGGTTGATGCGATTCATTGACCCTCGTGGGGCCAATACTGAAGATGAGCTTTATGTCAGCCCTTACTATGATCTTGCTAAACTATCACACTCAGTATGCGGAAATTATGATTTTATAAATTATGGACTCTGCTCGCTAGATCTAGAAAAAAATCTCAGTGTAAGACTTACGTTGGATAATAGTAGTCCATTATGGGCGAAAAATATATTCCAGAACAAATTAAAAGAAATAGGTTATAACCCTGTGCTCATTCGTTTATTTGAGGCTTCACTATTTCTAAGTATGGTGCCTCTGCACATTGATTCACCTAAAAAAGTTATCGCTTTTTTAATTAATGCCGAAATCATCCTGGATGAAATTGAAACACAGCTTTAAGGAATTATAATGATTAATAAAACAAGAAGTATTGTATTTGATGTTGATGGTACATTATGTCCAATTCGCAAGCCCGATGAGGATTATTCAGAGCTTGAACCATTTGAGGATATGATTAGTTTACTTCGTGAGTATAAAGCAAAAGGTTTTTATATCATATTATATTCTGCAAGAAACATGAATACATTCCAGGGAAATATTGGACGTATTGCAGCAGTAACGGGTAAGCAACTTATGGAATGGCTGGAACGCCATAATATTCCATATGATGAAATGCACCTGGGAAAACCCTGGCCCGGTCGTGGTGGATTCTATGTAGATGATAAAAGTATACGCCCTGATGAATTTTTAAAATTATCTTATGAAGAAATTCTGGCATTAATTGGTGATGAGCCAGGAGGTCAATAATATGAATATTGTAATTACAATGGCTGGGTTGGGTAAGCGCTTTAGGGATGCTGGGTATACATGTCCTAAGTATGAGATCGTTGTTCATGGATATACGTTATTTTATTGGTCAATGTCCAGTTTGAAAACATTTATTGATGCAGGTGCCAATTTTATTTTTGTTGTTAGAAAAGAGGATAACGCAAAGTGCTTTATTGAGGAGCAATCCTGTAAAGCTAATATTAAGTCATGCAAAATACTTGAAATTGATGAACTTACAGATGGGCAAGCCACCTCAGCATTGCTTGGTGGTGATTTGATTACTGAGCCAGAACTTCCTTTTATTGTATACAACATAGATACCTTTGTTCACCCTGACTCGCTACCTGTGAGTGCTGTACAGGGGGATGGCTGGATTCCATGTTTTCCCGGTAAAGGTGAGGGGTGGAGTTTTGCGCAAGTTGATGTTGATAATCGTGTTATCGATTTACGAGAGAAAGTTCGCATTTCTGAACATGCGACTATTGGTCTCTATTGGTTCTCTTCCTTTAATCTTTATCGTGATATTTATTCTGAATACTATAAAGATTCCTCAAATATGGAAAAAGGTGAGAAATATATTGCACCAATGTACCGTGAGATGATTCAAAAAGGTCTTGATGTTTATATTCATCAGGTACCTTTTGATGCCGTTTCTCCGCTTGGAACACCAACAGAAGTCCAATGTTTCATGTCTGCTAAAAAACCTCGGATTTAATTAACTTAGTGAATTTCTTGCAAATGCGAAATGCTAGAAGCTTATACCCCATATTTTTTTTCGTTGCGTTGACATTGATGTTTCTAGCCCCACTATATAATTCGTTATCATTGAGTAATGTAATTTACTCTCTGATATTATCTGTTAGTGGTGCTGTTTCTTTCTTTTTTATTACAAGAGACAAAAAAGCAATATCTATATGGGTAATAGCGCCACTAGTGGCTGCTCTATTTTTCACTTTCTCAGTTCCGTTAGTTCAGAATGATTTTCCCGTGGTCAGTATCACTGCTACGGGACAGAAAAATCCTGAGTCGATATCTTCTGAGGTTTTTGCTCAATTCGTTACGAATCCTAAATCACATATTTCTGTTTCATATCCCGGCTGGGAAAAAAGACCCGGAGTATATGTTTCTTATCAGAACCAGCCAAATACAATCACATTTTCTGGCCAATGGAGCAATGACTCGCATCTTAGTTTAACTAGTCATGCATACTCTGGTGTTGCTAAATTAAAAATAGGTAATGATGAGCGAGAAATTGATCTCTATTCTTCCAACGCGCATACAATTAACATCCCACTTCCTGATGGCGCTGTTTCTTGGAAGAGCTGGCTGCAGAGGGTTTCAATATTTATATCGCTTAGCCTACTTTTTTTCGCCCTTACAACTCCAGGTAGTGGGCGACAATCTGAAATTGCGAAACTATTAGCCCTGTGTTTGGTAGTAACTGGCGCTTCTCTGTGGTACGTCAAGGATATCTCTTATACAGGCGACCTGGAATTAGTAGTCCTTTCCGGGAATGGCTCTCCATCAAAAATGTCATTCGATGCTGGTTATGGCTTTACTAAAGCCTTAACATTTCCTGTGAAAACAGGTTCTGTTCATACCGAACACTATCCTAATTCAAGCTCGTCTGAGTGGCATCTTGAAGTAAGTGACGGTTCATTCTCTCGCTTTCAGATTGACGGTGAAGTTATTAAAACAGAACAAGTCTGTGATTTTTCGAAAGAAAGTGAAGGTTGCGTATATCAAATATTCGGTAACAGCCCTCATATATGGTTAACAGACGGGCGTATAAAATACCAACTAGAAAATGTTGAGCCAGATAAAAATACGGATAAGTATTTTGTTTATATTTCAAAAAATAAGGATGTGCTTACGGCAACTAGTTCGCGTGCAGTGATTTACGCTAGTGCATGGGACCGTTTTTCTCAGTGGGTTAATTCAGTTTCGGTGACTGATAATAATAACTCAGAGTTTTCAACTCTCATCCGTATCAGTGCTCTTAAACCTGGCTTTTATAAGACTTTGGGTGTAAATGAAAAAGGTGAGGGTGTAAAATTAACCTCTTTCAACTACCCTGACTTTGGTAGCTTTAAAGCTATGAAAGTGGCATTTGTACTTGTTAGTATCAGTTTCGTTTTTTTGGCTTATTTTTTATTTGCAATAATGCGTTGCCTGATTAGTTCTGCGATAAATGCCCAATCTAAAAAGATTTGGATAGTGAGCTTTGGCATCTTTGGGTGGTTGCTCATTGCTATGGTGATCGGATGGCCAGCTGTTCTAGGGTGGGATGGTTTTTCTCCTTATATTCAGGCGCAAGCAGGGCAGATCACTCTTTGGTACGGCATTGGTTATCCCCTAATCGTAGGTGGATTTTTATTGTCAAATATGCCACAAGTCATCACAGTATGGTCGTTTCTGGCTACCTCTATTGTTTTGCTTGGTTCTTGCTCTTTATTTTTTCGTTATTACCAGGGTAAGTTGGCGTGGTGGGGTGTCATCTGGGCTATTGTTTATATTCCATTGACAGTAATTATATTGGGGATGCTTACTCATCTCCGTGATGCTTTCAATGGTTTGACTCTTGCTCTATTCATGCTTGGCAGTTTTTGCCTGGCAATATATTGGCGAAAACTTAGTTTAAATGCAAAACTATTTTTTACAGTCACACTTTTTGTACTTGGCATTGCATTAGCATTATTACGTATTGATAACGTACCTTCATTAATTTTTATCGCTATCGGTCTTAGCCTATTAACTTTTAAACCGAGTGTTAAATTGTTCTCGGTTTTACTGCTTATAGCAATGAGTTGGGGGGCTATAAATAAGGTCGTAGAACCATTAGTTTATCCAGATCGTCATCGCGCGGAGGAAGAGAAATGTCTTTACGCCTCAACTGCTGTTATGAATCCTCTAACAGGTATGTTGGTCTATGGCAAAGATAAGTTGGATCCTCAATTGTATAAAGATATTTATGTGTCGCTAAATAAAATTATGGATGTTGAGTATGCTTTAAAAAACTGGTCTCCTTATAATGTAGTCTATTGGCATCAGACAGCCTCAGAAAGGCCTCTACCAACATCTGAAGTATCTAAACAACTTACGAAATTGTATTTTATAAGTGCTATAAAGGAGCCTGTACTTTTTCTACACCTCCGGCTTTCATCTTTTACAGCTATACTGGGAAAAGATATTTTTCCTTTGCCTCCTATAGCTTCACCACAGTTTAATATTCTTCCTGGATTATCTGATCATCTATTAAGTACAACTAACCCTTGGAAACAAACAGTCGAACTTATGGGGTTTGGCCCACACCCTCATTTATCTGCTAATTTAATGAAAAGCTTAATGAAATGGTCTGATTACATTTCAAGTAATTATTTGCAAATACTTATGTGCTTTATGGCTATAGTGTTTTTTAAACGAGCGCCGTTTGCAGCTGTTATTGCTTGTGCCGAGCTTATTAGAGCCACTGTTTTCCTTTTCTTTGCTCCTGCATCGGTCTTCCTTTATCTTTACGAATTGCAACTTATAGGTTTCATGTTGCCTATGCTCATATTGATAGAATCCAAGGTGAGAAAATATAAAGGTGTAGGCAATGATTGTTAGATTCGCCGTTGTCTCAGGCCTGGGATGGTTAATTGATTTTTCTATCTTCGCATTATTGAATTTATTAGGACTTCCAATCTGGCTAGCTAATATTGTTGGTGCCACTGCTGCTGTATTGTTTGTTTTCTTTGTTTCAGTCAGGAGAATTTTCCAATATAATGGCCACTATATCATTTGGAAACTTTTTAATTATATAGTTTATCAATTAATTGCTATAGTTTGTGCATCACTACTCATTGACTTCATAGCTTTACAATATGAGATATTGCCTATAGTAGCAAAAATTATAGTTACACCTTTAACCTTCTACGCAAACTTCCAGTTTATGTCTTTTTTGACCACTGGACGATTACGTTTAAAGTAGATGTTAATTTAAATATGTAAATATATCATTCAGCGCTATTGCTGAATGCTTTTTTTTTAAGCCCAGCTCTAATTGCCTGGGCTTTTTTTTGTCTAAATTCTTATTGATTTTTACTTTTTCCTTAATATTAACTTAATAAATGAGATCTATAGTTATGAAGTAAATCTGAATTGTACTGTCTTTCATTGACACTTCATCAACTCAGACGTTACAACTTTTAATACATGTCATGATGATACAAACATGATGAGCAAAAGTTAACCCTGAGATAATTAAATGAAAATCACCATTTCTGGTACCGGATATGTTGGCTTGTCAAATGGTATTCTGATTGCTCAGAGCCACGAAGTGGTGGCACTGGATATCATCCAGACGAAAGTCGAGATGCTGAATCAGAAACAATCGCCGATTGTGGATAAAGATATTGAAGAGTATTTGGCGACCAGGTCACTAAACTTCCGCGCAACGACTGATAAGTATGATGCCTACCGCGATGCGGACTACGTCATTATCGCGACACCCACTGATTATGATCCAAAGACTAATTACTTTAATACCTCAAGTGTCGAATCTGTTATTCGCGACGTGGTTGCAATTAATCCAGATGCAGTAATGGTCATTAAATCTACCATCCCAGTAGGTTTTACTAATTCTATTAAAGAAAAATTGGGCACCGACAATATTTTCTTTTCACCAGAATTCCTGCGTGAGGGTAAAGCACTATATGACAACTTGTACCCATCTCGTATTGTCATCGGCGAGCGTTCAGAGCGCGCTGAGCGTTTTGCTGCTCTGCTACAGGAAGGGGCATTAAAGAAAGATATTCCGACCCTATTTACGGACTCAACCGAAGCTGAAGCTATCAAGCTCTTTGCAAATACCTACCTGGCTATGCGCGTAGCCTATTTTAACGAACTTGATAGCTATGCAGAAAGTTTAGGGCTCAATGCGCGACAGATCATAGAAGGTGTCTGTCTGGACCCGCGTATTGGTAACCATTACAACAATCCCTCTTTCGGTTACGGTGGATACTGTCTGCCAAAAGACACGAAGCAATTACTCGCCAACTATCAGTCTGTACCCAATAATATTATTTCAGCAATCGTTGATGCCAACCGGACGCGAAAAGATTTTATTGCTGATGCAATTATTTCACGAAAGCCAAAGGTCGTCGGTATTTATCGACTGATCATGAAAAGTGGCTCAGATAATTTTAGAGCATCGTCTATACAGGGTATTATGAAGCGTATTAAAGCGAAAGGTATCCCTGTCATAATCTATGAACCTGTATTGCCAGAGGATAGTTTTTTTAATTCGCGGGTTGAGCGTGATCTGACTAAATTTAAAAGTGAGTCCGATGTTATCATCTCTAACCGGATGGCCGAAGAACTGCTGGATGTAGCCGATAAAGTTTATACCAGAGATTTATTCGGAAATGATTAAACTATCAATAAAATAAAGATACCGGCATAGTGCCGGTATCTGTCTATTACTGATGTCTTTTGCGTAAATTCTCAATTACCGTCGTCAGGTCGAGTTCCTGATCCTGCAGCAGCACCAGCAGGTGATACATCAGGTCAGAGGCTTCATTCGTTAACTCGAAACGATCGTTCACGGTTGCGGCCAGTGCGGTTTCTACGCCTTCTTCGCCCACTTTCTGGGCAATGCGTTTAGTGCCGCTGGCATACAGCTTCGCGGTGTAGGAACTTGCTGGATCTGCGGTTTTACGTTCGGCGAGCAGTTGCTCGAGTTGATACAGGAACAGCCACTGGTGGCTGGCGTCGCCAAAGCAGCTTGAGGTGCCTTTATGGCAGGTCGGGCCAATCGGGTTAACCAGCACCAGCAGGGTGTCGTTGTCGCAGTCAGGTGCAATGCTCACCACATTAAGAAAGTTGCCAGAGGTTTCACCTTTGGTCCACAGGCGTTGCTTGGTCCGCGAGAAAAAGGTCACTTTGCCGCTTTCGAGCGTTGTATCCAGCGCCTCCGGGTTCATATAACCCAGCATCAATACTTCACCGGAAACCGCATGCTGCACGATAACTGGCATCAGTCCGTCGGTTTTTTCCCAGTCCAGCTCGCGGCATTGTTGTTTCGTTAACATATCCTGATCTCCACGCCCTGTGTTGCCAGGTACGCTTTTAATTCGCCAATATTGATAATTTGCTTGTGAAAGACGGAGGCGGCAAGCGCGCCGTCCACGTCGGCGTCCCGGAAAGCTTCCAGGAAATGTTCCATAGTGCCCGCGCCGCCGGAGGCAATCAGCGGTACATGGCAAACGTCGCGCACTTTTTTCAACTGCTCCAGGTCATAACCGTTACGTACGCCGTCCTGGTTCATCATGTTCAGTACGATTTCGCCTGCGCCGCGTTTTTGGACTTCCTGTACCCAGTCCAGCGTTTCCCACTGCGTGACGCGGGTACGGCTTTCATCCCCGGTATACTGATTCACATGATATTTGCCGGTTTCGGCGTCATACCAGGTATCAATGCCCACCACGATGCACTGCACGCCGAAGCGGTCCGCCAGACGAGTGATAAGCTCCGGTTCGGCCAGCGCCGGGGAGTTGATGGAGATTTTGTCCGCCCCGAAGGAGAGGATACGTGCCGCATCGTCGATGGATTTAATGCCACCGGCAACACAGAACGGGATATCAATCACTTCCGCTACGCGTGATACCCAGCTTTTATCCACTACGCGGCCATCGCTGGACGCGGTGATATCGTAGAACACCAGTTCATCTGCGCCTTCATCGGCATAGCGTTTTGCCAGCGGGACGATGTCGCCAATAATCTCGTGATTGCGGAACTGGACGCCTTTTACCACCTGCCCATCACGGACGTCCAGGCAAGGAATTATGCGTTTTGCCAGCATTGAATGGCCTCCTCAACGGTGAACTTTCCTTCCAGCAGGGCTCGTCCGACAATCACGCCGCGAACTCCGGTCCCGCGCAGGGCTACTACATCCTCAATTCCGCCAATGCCGCCAGATGACTGAAACGCGACCTGTGGGTATTTGGCGCACACTTCTTCATAAAGCGCGACGTTCGAGCCTGCCAGCGTACCATCGCGGGAGATATCGGTGCACAGCACGTGCTTCAGGCCGACGGGTAAATAGGCCTCAACCAGTTCTTCCAGTGAAACCCCGGAATCTTCCTGCCAGCCGCTAACCGCTACCTGTTTATTGCCGCGCTCGTCAATACGAACGTCCAGCGCCAGCACCAGCGCGTCGGCGCCAAAACGGGTAAACCAACTCTTGACTTCCTCGGGGGATTTTACCGCCGTCGAGCCCACCACCACGCGCGCCACGCCTGCGTCAAGAAGCGCCGCAACGTCCGCTTCCGTGCGCACGCCGCCGCCAACCTGAACCGGAACATTGACGCCAGCGACCAGCGTTTTAATCAGCGGGATCTGGCGCTGCGCCGGATCTTTCGCGCCGGTTAAATCTACCAGGTGCAGTACCTCTGCACCCTGGGCTGCATAATCCTGCAAACGGGGAAGAGGATCGTTGCCGTAATCACGTTGCTTAGCGTAATCGCCCTGATGAAGACGCACCACCGTGCCGTCGATTAAATCTAATGCCGGAATAATCATTACATCTCCAGAAAGTTTTTCAGCAACTGCGCCCCAGCCGCGCCCGAACGTTCCGGGTGAAACTGCACGCCAAAGAAATTGTCCTTTTGTACTGCCGCGGTAAACGGTTCGCCGTAATTGCACTGGGCGATGGTCCACGGGTTTACCGGCATAGCGTAGCTGTGTACAAAGTAGAAATACGCGCCATCTTCAATGCCCTGGAACAGACGATTTCCCGCCTGCGGATAGATGCGATTCCAGCCCATATGCGGCAGCGGCAGACCGAAATCGGTCATCTTCGGAACGTCCTGCTCAATAATGCCCAGCAGGGAAACACCGTTACTCTCTTCGCTACGACGGCCAAGCAGTTGCATGCCTAAGCAGATCCCCAGTACCGGTTGCGTACAGGCTTTAATCAGTTCAATCAGATCGCGCTCGTGCAACTGGTCCATAGCCGCCTGGGCGGTACCGACGCCTGGCAGAAACAGTTTATCGGCACGCAGCACTACGTCCGGGTCACGGCTGACAACTGGGTCGTATCCATGGCGTGCGACGGCGGATTTTACCGAGTGCAGGTTGGCGCAACCGGTATCAAGGATCACCACGTTCATTACAGCACTCCTTTTGAGGAGGGCAGCGTGTCGCCTTCTACACGAATCGCCTGACGCAGCGTACGACCAAAGGCTTTAAACAGGCTCTCCACACGGTGGTGGTCATTTTTCCCTTTGGTTTTCAGGTGTAAGGTGACGCCCATGGTATAGGAGAGCGAACGGAAGAAGTGTTCAATCATCTCCGTGCTCAGATCGCCCACGCGCTGGTAGGTAAATTCTGCGCGATATTCCAGGTGCGGACGCCCGGAGATATCCAGCGCGCAACGTGCCAGACACTCGTCCATCGGCAGCACAAAACCAAAACGGTTGATGCCACGTTTATCGCCTAATGCCAGCTTTAAGGCTTCACCCAGCGCCAGACCGGTATCTTCAACGGTGTGGTGATCGTCTATATACAGATCGCCCTTGACGGCAATCTCCATGCGAAAACCGCCGTGGGTGGCGATTTGATCCAGCATGTGGTCAAAGAAGCCAACGCCGGTATTAATTTTGCTACTGCCTTCGCGGTCGAGCCAGACTTTGACGTCAATCTGCGTTTCTTTGGTATTACGTTCAACGTGCGCGTAGCGGTCACGTTTGGTCAGTTGCTCGCCGATCATCGGCCAGTTCAGGGTATCGCGGTGATAGCGTAATCCGCTAATGCCCATATTTTCAGCGAGCTGAATATCGGTCGCCCGGTCGCCAATGACGTAGCTGTTTGCCACATCCATAGCCTGCTCAACCAGATACTGCTCAACCAGCTTCACTTTTGGCTTACGGCAATCGCACTCGTCCGCTGGCAGGTGCGGGCAGATCAGTACCTCATCAAACGCAACGCCCTGAGAGGTGAAGATTTGCATCATCAGGTTATGCGGACCGTCAAAATCAACCTGCGGGAAGCTCTGCGTACCGAGTCCATCCTGGTTAGTAATCATTACCAGCTTAAAGCCCGCCTTTTGCAGTTTCAGCAAAACGGGAACGACTTCCGGCTCGAAGGCGAGTTTGTCAAAGCGATCGACCTGATAGTCACTTGGCGGTTCGGAAATCAGGGTTCCATCACGGTCAATAAAAAGATACTTCTGGCTCATACTTGCTCCGCACGTAAGGCGTCAATGACGCGCTGGCTCTCTTCACGGGTTCCGACAGTAATTCGCAGGCAGCCGCTTAACGAAGGTTGTTTATTCTGATCTCGTAAGATAATGCCCTGATCCCACAAAGATTTAAATACGCTGCTTGATGCGGTGAAGCGCGCCAGAACATAGTTGGTTTCAGAGTTGAAAACCTGTTCTACACAGCGAATTTCTTTCAGGTTCTCCACCAGATACTGACGCTCTTGCAGGATCTGCTCTACGCGTTGGTGCATAGCGGAAATCCCTTGCGGCGTCAGCGCCTGGGCGGCGATATCCGCCACCGGCGTAGAGAGCGGGTAGGGAGCAATCACCTTTAACAGCAGATTGATAACCTCTTCATTCGCCAGCGTAAAGCCGCAGCGTAAACCGGCGAGAGCAAACGCTTTGGACAGCGTGCGTAATATCGCCAGATGCGGATATTCAGAAAGCCAGCCTGCCAGCGTGGCCTGCGGACAGAACTCAATATAGGCCTCATCAGCGACCACAATGGCTTTACCCTGCGTCATTTCGAGCAGTGCGCGCAGGTCTTGTGGGTTAATCAGCTGGCCGGTTGGGTTGTTGGGGCTGCATACGTAGACTACCTTCACGCCATCAAGCTTGTCCGCGATGCCCTGCAAATCCAGTTGCCAGTTATCAAGTGTCGGGACGGTGCGGCATTCAACGCCAATCGTTTCTGCGCTGACGCTGTACATGCCGTAAGTCGGCGGACAGTACAAAATTGCATCTTTACCGGGTTCACAAAATGCACGCACCAGCAGTTCGATCCCTTCATCTGCGCCGCGGCTGACCAGCACCTGTTCCGGTTTGACGCCAGCATACTGCGCGTAATTCTCAATCACCGCTTTCGGCTGGCACTCCGGGTAGCGGTTCAGCGTCTGCTGGCTTAGCTGAAACTCAACGGCGGTGGGGTACTCATTCGCGTTGAGCCAGACATCGCCGTTGCCGCCAAGGCGACGGGCAGACAGATAGGGCGTTAACTCGCGAACATTCTTACGGGCTAAATCAGTGACGCTGAGAAAGTTGTCAGTGCTCATGCTTGCTCCTTCAGGGCGTTAACGCGCAGGGTGACGGCATTTTTGTGGGCAGTCAGTCGTTCAGCAGCGGCCAGTGTTTCAATGGTTGAGGCCAGGGCAGAGAAACCTTGAGGTGTTAATTCCTGTACGGTCATCCGTTTCTGGAAATCCGCCAGCCCAAGGCTTGAGCAGGTCGCGGTATAGCCGTAGGTTGGAAGAACGTGGTTAGTGCCAGAAGCGTAGTCGCCTGCGGATTCCGGTGACCAGTCGCCGAGGAACACCGAACCAGCGCTGGTGATATCGTCAACCAGCTCTCGCGCGTTACGGGTCTGAATAATCAGGTGTTCCGGGCCGTAGGCGTTAGAAATGTCCACGCACTGCTCAAGATCGTTGGCGACAATCAGTCGGCTGGCACTGAGCGCCTGGCGCGCGGTCTCAGCGCGGGAAAGTTCGGCGAGCTGGCGTTCAACGGCTTTGGCAACGCCCTCTGCCAGCGTAGCGTCTGGCGTCAGGAGGATAACCTGCGAGTCGGGGCCGTGTTCGGCCTGAGAAAGCAGATCGGAAGCGACAAAGTCTGGCGTTGCGCCGCTGTCGGCGATAACCAGCACTTCAGACGGGCCAGCAGGCATGTCGATGGCCGCGCCGTCAAGACGCTGGCTAACCTGGCGTTTGGCTTCGGTCACATACGCATTGCCTGGCCCGAAGATTTTATCGACCTTTGGAATAGATTCAGTCCCCAGCGCCAGCGCGGCAATAGCCTGCGCGCCGCCCACATTAAACACCTCTTTTACGCCACACAGCTGCGCGGCGTAGAGGATTTCATCGGCAATCGGCGGCGGTGAGCAGAGCACCACTTTTTGGCACCCGGCGATGCGCGCTGGGGTCGCCAGCATTAATACGGTAGAGAACAGCGGCGCCGACCCCCCCGGAATATACAGCCCCACGGAAGCGATAGGACGGGTCACCTGCTGGCAGCGGACACCCGGCTGGGTTTCGATGTCCACCGGCGGCAGGATTTGCGCGGTGTGGAAAGTAGCAATATTACGCACCGCCGCCTGCATGGCTTGTTTCAGTTCGTCGCTCAGGCGACTGCTGGCCTGCTGAATTTCTTCCTCGGTGACGCGCAGTGCGCTGACCTCGGTTTTATCAAACTTCGCGCTGTATTCACGTAGCGCCCGGTCGCCATTATTTTTGACGTTCTCAAGGATCTCGGCCACCGTGCGGCTGATGCTTTCAGAGGCGGAAATCGCCGGGCGCATCAGCAGTTCGCGCTGCTGCTCAGGGCTACAGCTATTCCAGTCAATCAGGGTATTGAAGCTCATGGTCGTTACTCCATCATCTTCTCAATCGGCAGCACCAGAATTGAGCTGGCACCGAGCGCTTTCAGTTTTTCCATCGTTTCCCAGAACAGGGTTTCGCTGCTGACCATGTGCATGGCAACGCGCTGTTGGTCACCCGCCAGCGGCAGAATAGTCGGGCGCTCAGCGCCAGGCAGCAGAGCGATGACTTCGTCCAGACGCTCGCTCGGCGCGTGCATCATGATGTACTTAGATTCACGGGCCTGAATCACCCCCTGAATACGGGTCAGCAGTTTGTCGATCAGTTGTTGCTTGGCGTCGGCCATTTCGCCGTCGCGCTGAATCAGACAGGCTTTAGAACGGTAAATCACTTCCACTTCACGCAGACCGTTAGCTTCAAGCGTTGCGCCAGTTGAAACCAGATCGCAAATCGCATCAGCCAGACCCGCGCGGGGGGCGACTTCTACAGAGCCGTTTAACAGACAGGATTTAAACGATACCCCTTTTTGATCGAGATAACGTTTGAGCAGGTGCGGGTAAGAAGTCGCGATACGCTTACCGTTCAGTGCTGCCGGGCCATCCCAGGCTTCGTCAACCGGGGTTGCCAGCGAGAGACGGCAGCCGCCGAAGTCCAGGCGGCGCAGGGTAAAATAGCGAGGATCTTCACCCTGTGCCCGGCGGTTGAGCAATTCCTCTTCGAGAACGTTTTCCCCGATGATACCGAGATCAACGACGCCATCCATTACCAGACCAGGGATATCGTCATCACGCACGCGCAGGATATCGATTGGCATATTCTCCGCCATCGCAATCAGGCGCTGGGTGTGGAGATTAATTTTAATGCCGCAACGGGCCAGCAATTCGCGTGAATCATCGCTTAAACGGCCTGATTTCTGCATAGCTATGCGTAAACGGGTGTTATCTAACATTCTTTATTCCTCGTTATCCTGTCTGAATCAGTTTGGGTCACGCACAAAAAAAGCCCCCGGAAGAAATCTTCCGGGGGCTTTCTCATACGCTCATGCACCGCTGGAAGATTTAAATGTCTCCCAGCACACATCGCCTGAAAGACTAGTCAGGATGATGGTGATGATGGTGTTTAAATTGAGCGCGTGTCATAAATTTTCTCGATGAATGTTTATTCATTTGATGTCTTTTAACCTAAACCACTTTAGCTACGGAAAGCAAGGGCTTTTTTTGATCATTAATTCATTTCATATTGATACTATGAATTGTCAGCCACAGTGGGCTAGCGTAGCCTTGCGTTATAGGCCAAAAGTCAGGAGAGAAGGCATGAAAAAGGTCGCAATTGTCGGTTTAGGTTGGTTAGGCATGCCGTTAGCTATGTCGCTGGCGGCGAGAGGCTGGCAGGTTACCGGCAGCAAAACCACATTGGATGGGGTGGAAGCGGCCCGCATGAGTGGTATCGAGAGCTACTCGCTGCGCCTGGAGCCTGAACTGGTCTGTGAGCCAGACGATCTCGACGCACTGATGGACGCCGATGCGTTGGTTATTACGCTACCTGCGCGCCGTAGCGGCCCGGGGGAGGCATTTTACCTGCAAGCTATGCAGGAACTGGTCGACAGTGCGCTGGCGTATCGTATCCCGCGGATTATTTTTACCAGCTCGACGTCGGTTTATGGCGATGCACAAGGCATCGTGAAAGAAGGGACGCCGCGTAACCCGGTTACGGCGAGCGGTCGGGTTCTGAAAGAACTTGAAGACTGGTTGCACAATTTACCAGGCACCTCGGTGGATATTTTGCGCCTGGCCGGGCTTGTGGGGCCGGGCAGACATCCTGGTCGCTTTTTCGCTGGCAAGACGGCGCCAGATGGTCATTATGGCGTCAATCTGGTGCATCTGGATGATGTGGTTTCTGCCATCTCGTTGCTGCTGCAAGCGCCCAAAGGGGGACACATCTATAATATATGTGCGCCTATGCATCCGGCGCGTAATGTGTTCTATCCGCAGATGGCCCGCCAGTTGGGGATGGAGCCGCCAGAATTTCGCGGCGGTGAGGATAACGGTAAAGGTAAAGTCATTGATGGCAACCGTATCTGTAATGAGCTTGGGTTTGAGTACCAGTATCCCGACCCGCTGGTGATGCCGATGGAGTGACAGGCCAGCAGAGTGTCGCTGATACCGCCAGGGGGCGAGTATGAAACCACTGCTGGATGTTCTTATCATTCTCGATGCGTTGGAAAAAGAGGGCAGTTTCGCGGCGGCGTCGGCAAAATTATTTAAGACGCCGTCGGCGCTTAGCTATACCGTCCATAAGTTGGAAAGCGATCTTAATATTCAGCTACTCGATCGCAGCGGACATCGGGCGAAGTTTACCCGCACCGGTCAGATGCTGCTGGAAAAGGGGCGGGAGGTGCTGCACACCGTCCGCGAACTTGAAAAGCAGGCGATTAAACTTCACGAAGGCTGGGAGAATGAACTGGTTATTGGCGTAGATGATACGTTTCCCTTTTCGCTGCTGGCCCCACTCATCGAATCTTTCTATCAACACCACAGTGTGACGCGCCTGAAATTTATCAATGGCGTGCTGGGCGGCTCATGGGATGCCCTCACTCAGGGACGGGCGGATATTATCGTCGGCGCCATGCATGAACCGCCTGCCGCGAGCGAATTTGGCTTTGCGCGGCTGGGGGTTCTGGAACAGGTGTTTGTGGTTGCGCCGCATCACCCGCTGGCACAGGAACAGGAGCCGTTAAGTCGTCGCACCATTCGGCGTTTTCGCGCCATTGTGGTGGGCGACAATGCGCAGCATGCCAGCGCCTCAGGTTCTCAGGTGCTTGACGATCAGGAAGCGATTACCGTTTTTGACTTCAAAACCAAGCTGGAACTGCAAATCAGCGGTCTGGGATGTGGCTATATTCCGCGCTACCTGGCGCAGCGATTTCTGGAGAGCGGCGCGCTGATTGAAAAAAATGTGGTCGCGCAAATTGTCTTTGAACCTGTGTGGATAGGCTGGAATGAACAGACCGCCGGGCTAGCCAGTGCCTGGTGGCGGGATGAGATTTTAGCAAATAGTGCTATTGCGGGGGTGTACGTTAAAACGGCTGCTGATAAATCAATCACTTAAGAAAAAATATTCTTTTACAGCTGCTTCAATCTCTTGTTATTTCTCTCCAAATTAGTGCAAAATACGCCGCTTGCAAAAAATGACATTAACCGACGTTTTCATACGCGTCGGTTATTTTTTTTTGCATCAAACCAATCATTCATAAAAGAGGCCGGGCTTCGTACCGGATAGATACTTACTTAAAAATCGACAGTTGTTGTCGCTGAGGATTAACAAAAAATGGGGCAATTTTTTGCTTACGCGACGGTTTTCACCGTAATGGGGGATAACCATGTCGCATAACGCTACTCCAAACACCTCTCGCGTGGAATTACGTAAAACGCTTACGCTGGTTCCGGTTGTCATGATGGGCCTTGCCTATATGCAGCCGATGACGCTGTTCGATACATTCGGTATCGTATCAGGAATGACCGATGGTCACGTCCCGACAGCTTACGCCTTTGCACTGATCGCCATCCTCTTTACCGCACTGAGCTACGGTAAACTGGTGCGTCGCTATCCGTCTGCAGGCTCTGCCTACACTTACGCCCAGAAATCCATTAGCCCGACCGTTGGCTTTATGGTGGGTTGGTCATCACTGCTGGACTACCTGTTCGCACCGATGATTAACATTCTGTTGGCGAAAATTTATTTTGAAGCTCTGGTGCCGTCGATACCGTCATGGATATTCGTGGTGGCGCTGGTGGCCTTTATGACCGCCTTTAACCTGCGCAGCCTGAAATCTGTTGCGAATTTCAACACCGTCATCGTGTTGTTGCAGGTGGTACTGATTGCAGTGATCCTCGGTATGGTCGTTTATGGCGTGTTCGAAGGGGAAGGTGCCGGTACGCTGGCGAGTAGCCGTCCGTTCTGGTCTGGTGATGCGCATGTGATCCCGATGATCACGGGGGCCACCATCCTGTGCTTCTCGTTCACCGGTTTTGACGGAATCAGCAACCTGTCAGAAGAAACCAAAGACGCTGAACGCGTGATCCCGCGTGCGATTTTCCTGACCGCGCTGATTGGTGGCCTGATCTTTATCGTCTCCACCTATCTGTTGCAGTTGTACTTCCCGGATATCTCGCGCTTCAAGGATCCAGACGCTTCGCAGCCGGAAATCATGCTGTATGTCGCTGGTAAATTCTTCCAGGTTGGCGCGCTGATTTTCTCTACCATTACCGTACTGGCGTCCGGTATGGCGGCGCATGCAGGCGTAGCGCGTCTGATGTACGTGATGGGCCGTGACGGCGTATTCCCGAAAAGTTTCTTCGGTTACGTACACCCGAAATGGCGTACTCCGTCCATGAACATCATTCTGGTTGGTGCGATTGCTCTGCTGGCAATCAACTTCGACCTGGTGATGGCGACGGCGCTGATTAACTTCGGTGCGCTGGTAGCGTTTACCTTCGTTAACCTGTCGGTAATCTCCCAGTTCTGGATCCGTGAGAAGCGTAACAAAACGCTGAAAGACCACTTCCAGTACCTGTTCCTGCCAATGTGCGGTGCGCTGACCGTTGGCGCGCTGTGGGTGAACCTGGAAGAGAGCTCAATGGTTCTGGGCCTGATCTGGGCTGCTATTGGCCTGATCTACCTGGCTTGCGTGACCAAAAGCTTCCGTAATCCGGTACCGCAGTACGACGAAGATATCGCGTAATAGCGGCATTTAGCTGAAAAAAAACGGAGACATGTTCTCCGTTTTTTTATACGTGGGATTTATACAATCTCTTGCGCATACTGCCAGAGTGATTTCAGCAGCATCAGCTTTTCTTTGTTGTCCGCATATTGCTGACTCAGCATCTGTAATTCATTGGCATAATTTTGCAAAAACTCCGGCGTGAATACCTGACGACGATGGTCCAGCCAGCGTTGTTGTTCGGCTTCATCCAGCGTTCCGGGGAAGTTACGCGCGCGGTAATTAAACAGCAGTTTTTCAATGCGTTTATCAACAAAGGAGATATCCAGGGCCGGTAAATTGCGCGGTTCGGTTTCCAGAACGATTTTCATCGCGGCGCGGTCGGCATCGCTGAAAAAGCCGTTGTACAACTGGGCGTCTACGTTGTCAGATGACACAAAGGGTTGTGCATCGGCGAAGATAGCCACGACTTTGTCGCGTACCTGAGGGTTTTCGCGCAGAACCTTGAGATTGTCCAGGCATTGCTGGCGGTTAATACCAAGACGATCGGCATCTTCCGGGCGCAGAGTGTTCGCTTGTGCCAGGACCGGACATTTGTTGATGTGCACCAGTTTAACCGGTACAGCGGGGTTATCTCCCAGATCTGCCTTAGCGGTGTAGAGCCGCTCACGCAGCGCGTCGCTGTCCAGTTCGAGCAGCGGCGAAATATCACCGGCTAAGTCGACCATAATCACCGCGTTGCGATTCTCCGGGTGCCAGGCCAATGGTGCCACCCAACTGGTGTTACCGCGCCACGCGCCAAACATACCCGAAACATGAACCAACGGCTTCATTTGCGGGACATCAATCAGCGCGGCCAGCTTGTGCTTATTACGATGGCTGTAGAGATAATCAAACAGGCGCGGCTGGCGCGACTTCACTAACTGTGCCATCGCGATCGTGGCGTAAACGTCGGCCATCGCATCGTGGGCATTGGCGTGTTCAATACCGTTGGCTTTGGTCAAATGCTCCAGGCGAAAACTGGGTAAGCCGTCGTCGTTTTCCGGCCAGTTAATGCCTTCAGGACGCAGGGCATAGCAGGCGCGCATCACATCCAGTAGATCCCAGCGTGAATTATCGTTCTGCCAGCTCCAGGCATAGGGATCGTAGAAATTGCGATACAGAATGTTGCGCGTCACCTCATCATCGAAGCGCACGTTGTTATAGCCCAGGATACAGGTTTTCGGCACGGTGAACAGGGCGTGGATGCGCGCAGCAAAAGCGGCTTCATTCTCTCCCTTTTCACGTGCTTCCTGCGGGGTGATTCCGGTTATCAGCACCGCCTCAGGCTGCGGCAGATAGTCGTCTGCGGGTTTGCAGTAAAAGACTTCAGGTTCACCGATGATGTTGAAATCGTTATCTGTGCGGATAGCCGCAAATTGCGCGGGCCTGTCCAGCGCCGGATGGGTACCAAAGGTCTCGTAATCGTGGAAGAGAAAACCAGGTTGCTGCTTGCCGTCATTCATTGTTCAGTTATGTCCGGGATCAATTTAGCGCTCGGCCAAGAATACCAAAAAATAGCGAGGTAATCAGCAATGGCATTATCGATGCTGGATGGCGCACGCAATAAAATTGCGATGAATGCGGCTTTAATAGAATTGAATAATAAAATCTGTGCTATTAAAGGAAATTACTGGAATAAATTTTCTGAAATTGATGGGCTGGAAAATAATCTAATTGATAACCATTATTGTTATTTTTTTCTGTCGGTTTGTTGTTTCTGGAAGTTTTAAAAGTCTTTTATAAACAATAGGTTTTTATAATCTTGAATTGACGACTTCATATTGTAATGAAATGTGAGTGAGGTTAAAAATTAATAATTTAAACGCCATATAATCATTGGATATATCTAATAACAGGAGGTTATATGAGCATTAGTCGGCGTAATTTTTTGCGAGGAGTGGGCATCGGTTGCTCAGCCTGCGCGATAGGGAGTTTCCCGCCAGGCGCACTGGCGCGAAATACTCCACAGAGCATTAAGGGGAAAACATCCCTGACGCCAAGTTTGTGCGAAATGTGTTCTTTTCGCTGCCCAATTCAGGCGCAGGTAATTAATAATAAGACGGTTTTTATTCAGGGGAACCCTAATGCGCCTCAGCAGGGGACGCGGATCTGCGCTCGTGGTGGCAGCGGTGTTAGCCTGGTCAACGACCCACATCGTATTGTTAAACCCATGAAGCGCACAGGACCTCGCGGGAGCGGTGAATGGCAGGTAATTAGCTGGCAGCAGGCGTATAAAGAAATTGCTGAAAAAATGACGGCAATAAAGGCGCAGCATGGTCCGCAAGGGGTCGTATTCTCTTCCAAATCCGGTTCGCTTTCTGGTCATTTATTTCATCTGGCAACAGCATTTGGATCGCCAAACACCTTTACTCACGCGTCGACGTGTCCTGCCGGAAAAGCCATTGCCGCGAAAGTAATGATGGGCGGTGACTTAGCCATGGATATCGCCAATACCCGATATATGGTCTCTTTTGGCCATAACCTCTATGAAGGCATTGAAGTTGCCGATACGCATGAGCTAATGACCGCGCAGGAAAAGGGCGCCAAAATGGTCAGTTTCGATCCCCGTCTGTCCGTCTTCTCCAGCAAGGCGGATGAATGGCATGCGCTTAAACCGGGCGGCGACCTGCCGGTGTTAATGGCCATGTGTCACGTCATGATTAATGAAAATCTGTATGACGCAGACTTTGTGGCACGCTACACCACCGGGTTTGACCAACTGGCAGAAGCAGTACAAGAAACCACGCCGGAATGGGCGCAAAAGCAAGCGGATGTGCCTGCTGATGTTATTGTCCGGGTCACCCGCGAAATGGCCGCCTGTGCGCCTCATGCTATCGTCAGCCCAGGCCATCGCGCGACGTTTTCGCAAGAAGAAATTGATATGCGGCGTATGATTTTTACCCTCAATGCGCTGCTGGGTAATATTGAGCGTGAGGGTGGCTTGTACCAGAAAAAAGCCGCGGCAACCTACAACAAGCTGGCCGGAGAGAAGGTTGCTCCTGTGCTGGCAAAACCCGATGTCAAATTACCCAAACCAGCTGCACAGCGCATCGATCTGGTTGCCCCTCAGTTTAAGTACATTGCGGCGGGCGGTGGCGTGGTACAAAGCATTATCGACGCTGTGTTAAATCAGACGCCTTACCCGGTGAAGGGCTGGATTATGTCCCGTCACAATCCCTTCCAGACGGTAACCTGTCGGCCAGATCTGGTTAAAACCGTTGAACAGCTCGATCTGGTGGTCAGTTGCGATGTCTATTTAAGCGAAAGCGCGGCGTATGCCGATTATCTTTTGCCTGAATGTACTTACCTTGAGCGCGATGAAGAAGTCTCTGACATGTCGGGCCTGAATCCGGCCTATGCCCTGCGCCAACAGGTTGTTGAACCTATAGGCGATGCACGTCCGAGCTGGCAAATCTGGAAAGAACTGGCCGTGCAATTAGGTCTTGGGCAATTCTATCCCTGGCAGGATATGCAGACGCGACAACTGTTCCAGCTCAATGGCGATCATGCGCTGTCCGCTGAACTGCGTCAGAAAGGATATCGTGAGTGGGGTGTTCCGCTGCTGCTGCGTGAACCTGAAGCGGTGCGTCAGTTTGTGGCGCGCTATCCGGGCGCTGTGGCGGTTGACGGCGACGGCACCTATGGCGAGCAACTGCGCTTTAAATCCCCGTCGGGAAAAATCGAACTCTACTCTGAGGCGCTGGAAACGCTTCTGCCTGGCTACGGCATTCCGCGCGCCCGCAATTTTGCCCTCAAAAGCGACAATGAACTCTATTTTATTCAGGGAAAAGTGGCGGTACATACCAATGGCGCGACGCAATATGTGCCACTGCTCAGTGAGTTGATGTGGGACAACGCGGTGTGGATCCACCCACAAACGGCCCGCGAAAAAGGGATTAAAAACGGCGATGAGATCTGGCTGGAAAATGCGACCGGCAAGGAAAAAGGCAAAGCGCTGGTCACTGCCGGAATTCGACCCGATACGCTGTTTGTTTATATGGGATTTGGCGCCAAGGCGGGAGCCAAAACAGCGGCGACGACGCACGGTATTCACTGCGGTAATTTGCTTCCGCATGTTACCAGTCCGGTTTCCGGTACGGTGGTACACACCGCCGGCGTTACGCTTCGTCGGGCATGAGAAAGGAGAACATCATGAATCAATCAACAAACCCTTATGTCATGCTGCATGACGAGAAACGCTGTATTGGCTGTCAGGCGTGTACGGTTGCCTGCAAGGTACTGAATGACGTGCCGGAAGGATATAGCCGCCTACAGGTGCAGATCCGTTCACCCGAACATGAACCCGAGGTGCTGTCCCACTTCCAGTTTGTTCGCGTTTCCTGTCAGCATTGTGAAGATGCGCCTTGCGTCAGCGTCTGTCCTACCGGCGCTTCATTTCGTGACGAAAATGGCATTGTGCAAGTGGATAAGTCTCGCTGTATTGGTTGCGACTACTGCGTTGCCGCTTGTCCGTTCCACGTACGCTACCTCAACCCGCAAACGGGGATTGCCGACAAATGTAACTTCTGCGCGGATACTCGCCTGGATAGTGGTCAGTCACCTGCCTGCGTTTCCGTTTGCCCGACGGATGCGCTGAAGTTTGGCCGTCGCGACGACCCGGAAATTCAGCATTGGATAAATCAAAAAGAGGTTTATCGCCAGCAGGATACGCGCAGCGGCCCGGTAAGTATCTATCGGCGTAAAGAGATCCATCAGGAGGGTAATGTATGAATTCTATCTGGGGGGCAGAGCTTAACTATGCGCCAGACTATTGGCCGCTGTGGCTCATTTATGCAGGCGTTGTTGTCGTGCTGATGATTGCGGGCCTGGTCACGCACGCGTTGTTGCGTCGGATGCTGGCGCCCAAAACGACAGCCGGAGAAGAGCATCGGGACTACCTCTATTCGCTGGCGGTCCGCCGCTGGCATTGGGGCAACGCGCTACTCTTTATCCTGCTACTGCTGAGCGGTTTGTTTGGCCACTTCTCAGTCGGACCGGTGGCATTGATGGTGCAAATCCATACCTGGTGCGGTTTTGCATTGTTGGCCTTCTGGATTGGCTTTGTGTTAATAAACGCAACCAGCGGCAACGGCTGCCATTATCGCGTGAAGTTAAACGGGTTGATATCACGCTGCCTGCTGCAAACGCGCTTCTATCTGTATGGCATCATGAAAGGCGAGCCGCACCCGTTTGCCGCAACGGCAGAGGACAAATTCAATCCGCTGCAACAGCTGGCCTATCTTGCCATCATGTACGCGCTGGTTCCGTTGCTGATCATCACGGGGTTGCTATGTCTTTACCCGCAGGTGATTGGGGCGGGGCCGGTGATGCTGGTGCTGCATATGGCGTTAGCGGTTGTGGGCTTACTGTTTATCTGCGCGCATATTTACCTGTGCACGCTGGGCGACACGCCGGGGCAAATTTTCCGCAGTATGATTGATGGCTATCACCGCCATCGCAGCCATCACGCAGAGACTGCGCCGCGTAAAGGGTAGTTCCGGACGAGGCTTGTCTCTGAAAATCTTTCCTGACAGCAAGAAAATGTGCCTTATGTCACATTTTCTTGCAATTTATCCATGTTTGTTCGACAGAACTTCCGTAAAAAGAACGGCTATTTCTCCCTTTTCTGAGGACATGCTGTTGAAACGCCGTTTGTTTATTGCCGCTTCACTATTCACGATGAGTTTTACGTCCGCCTGGGCGAATGATGCCGTAAGCTTCGCCCCACAACCTCCGGCGATCGCTGCCGGGGCGTGGGTATTAATGGATTACACCACGGGCCAAATTCTGACAGCCGGTAATGAACACCAGCAGCGCAATCCCGCCAGCCTGACTAAGCTGATGACCGGCTATGTTGTCGATCGCGCAATCGACAGCAACCGTATTAGTCCGACAGATATTGTCACCGTCGGGCGCGATGCGTGGGCGAAAGATAACCCGGTATTTGTCGGTTCATCCCTGATGTTCCTGAAAGAAGGGGATCGCGTTTCGGTACGCGACCTCAGCCGTGGATTAATCGTTGATTCAGGAAATGACGCTTGTGTGGCGCTGGCGGATTATATCGCCGGGGGACAACCGCAGTTTGTCGCGATGATGAATAACTATGCGCAAAAGCTGAACCTACAGGATACCCATTTTGAAACGGTACATGGCCTGGATGCGCCGGGTCAACATAGCTCGGCGTACGACCTGGCCGTGCTGTCCCGCGCTATCATCCACGGGGAGCCGGATTTCTACCATATGTACAGTGAGAAAAGCCTGACCTGGAACGGCATCACGCAGCAAAACCGTAACGGCTTGTTATGGGATAAAACCATGAACGTTGATGGCCTGAAGACAGGGCACACGTCCGGCGCCGGGTTTAACCTGATTGCTTCCGCCGTTGACGGGCAGCGCCGCCTGATTGCGGTTGTGATGGGCGCGGAGAGTGCGAAAGGGCGCGAAGACCAGGCACGTAAACTGCTGCAGTGGGGGCAACACAACTTTGATACGGTGCAGGTTTTGCGTAGCGGTAAGCAGGTTGGTACTGAACGGATCTGGTATGGCGATAAAGAAAAAATCAGCCTCGGTACCGAGCAGGATTTCTGGATGGCCCTGCCTAAGGCGGAAGTCCCTAACATCAAAGCAAAATATGTCCTTGATAAGAAAGAACTGGTTGCGCCAATCGCCGCGCATCAACGTGTGGGGGAAATTGAACTCTACGATCGCGATAAGCTGGTGGCGCATTGGCCTCTGGTTACGCTGGAGTCCGTTGGCGAAGGCGGCGTCTTTTCGCGTCTGAGCGATTATTTCCACCACAAAGCGTAGTTTTCCCGATGCGCCAGGCTGGCAAGAGTGCGAATCTGCTCACATAATAATCACTGTTTCCTTGTGGCCGACATAGCTAAAAATTACACTGTATATAAATACAGTGTAACAGTGGAGGTTGTATGGAGTACGAGATAAAGCAGGTTGATAAACGCATGATTGCCGGTTTCCATATGGTTGGACCATGGGAACAAACGGTTAAACAGGGTTTTGAGCAGTTAATGAAGTGGGTCGACGGTAAACAGGTTGTGCCATTGGAATGGATAGCTGTTTATTACGACAATCCTGACGTGGTTCCAGCAGAAAAACTGCGCTGTGATACCGTGGTTTCTGTGCCTGAAGGTTTTGAAATACCGGAAAACAGCGAAGGGGTGATCCTCACCGAGCTGGCGGGTGGCGACTATGCTGTAGCCGTAGCGCGCGTTGAAAATCATGATTTTGCGACGCCGTGGTATCAGTTTTTTGAGCGCCTGATGCAGGATACGACTTATACGATAGCCGCTAAACCCTGCTTTGAAGTTTATATGAACAATGGCATGGAGGACGGCTACTGGGACATTGAAATGTATGTGCCGGTGCAACCGAAGTAACTGCTTAAGGTGTAAATCAGGATGATGTTTTCACCGTAAAACAGGTACAATTCGCTTCTTTGCTATTCCCTGACGGAGTGCATGAGTGCGTGCAGATAAGTCACTAAGTCCTTTTGAAATTCGTTTGTATCGTCATTATCGTGTGGTGCATGGTATTCGCATTGCGCTGGCGTTTCTTCTTACTTTTCTGTTGGTACGTCTGTTTAACATTCCTGAAGGTACATGGCCTCTGATCACGCTGGTGGTGATTATGGGGCCAATTTCTTTTTGGGGTAACGTTGTTCCCAGAGCGTTTGAGCGTATAGGCGGAACTATCCTGGGCTCGGTGCTTGGATTGATTGCCCTGCGTCTGGAACTCTTTTCGCTTCCGCTAATGCTGATATGGTGCGCGGTGGCGATGTTTCTCTGCGGCTGGCTGGCGTTGGGTAAAAGGCCCTATCAGGCGCTGTTAATTGGCATCACGCTTGCCGTGGTCGTGGGGGCGCCTGCCGGAGATATGAATACCGCGTTATGGCGCGGTGGCGATGTTATTCTGGGGTCGTTACTGGCGATGCTGTTTACCGGCATCTGGCCGCAGCGGGCATTTATACACTGGCGTATCCAACTGGCGCATTGCGTAACGGGGTACAATCGGGTTTATCAGGCCGCGCTATCCCCTAATCTGCTTGAGCAACCGCGGCTGGAGAAGCATTTACAACAGCTCTTAAGCGACGTTGTCAAAATGCGTGGGCTCATCGTTCCTGCCAGCAAAGAAACCCACATTCAAAAATCGATCTTTGAAGCTATTCAGACGGTTAATCGCAATCTGGTCTGCATGCTTGAGTTGCAAATCAATGCGCTTTGGGCCAGCCGCACCAGCCACTTTGTCATGCTGAATGCGCAAACTTTGCGTGAAAATCAGCTCATGACGCAGCAGGCGCTACTGACGATAACCCACGCTTTGTACGAAGGGAATCCGCAGCCGGTGCTAGCCAATACGGAAAAGCTCAATGACACCGTGGCGGAACTACGCCAGCTCATTGCAGAACAGAAAGGCGATAATGTCGCTGAAACGCCCATTCACGGCTACGTTTGGTTGAACATGGAAATGGCGCGGCAGTTGGAGTTACTCTCACATTTAATCTGTCGCGCGCTGCGCAAATAAAGAGCAGATGAGGGGATTGATTCTGCTGCTGCTTCGATTCAGCAAAGAATAGAGGTATGATACTGAAAAAGGCTAAAACCATTGGTAACTGCAATGGCTTACCCTCAATAATTCAGGTTTCAACCATGCATTGTCGATGCAGATGCAACTTGAAGTATGGCGGGCATGAAAGTAATGTTGACCCACTTTAGCCGTTGTTTTAACGAATCCGAATCTCACATTATCAGGGGTGTAAAAATGGAAACTACCAAGCCTTCTTTCCAGGACGTGCTGGAATTTGTTCGTCTGTTCCGTCGTAAAAACAAACTGCAACGTGAAATCCAGGACGTTGAGAAAAAGATCCGTGACAACCAGAAACGCGTTCTGCTGTTAGACAACCTGAGCGACTACATCAAGCCTGGAATGAGCGTGGAAGCGATTCAGGGCATTATTGCCAGCATGAAAAGCGATTATGAAGATCGTGTTGATGATTACATCATCAAAAATGCCGAGATCTCTAAAGAACGCCGCGATATCTCTAAGAAGCTGAAAGCGATGGGCGAAGTGAAAAACGCCGAAGCGAAAGCCGAGTAACGATTATATCTTTGTTCGGGTCGCTGCATAGCGGCGACCCTTATTGCAGTTCGACCCCGCCAGTAACCATCCGCAACAAATGCTGTTCCGGCCAGTGAGCCGTTAGTTTTTTCTGCGCCAGCATCCATTTAATGTAATCCACATCATGTCGCTTTCTGTCCAGCATCAGCCCAACTACGCTGCCGCTGTGAGCGACGTTGACGCCGTATAAATCGCATTCTTCTACCAGCGCTAACAGTGAATCAAAATCCGGTTTTGGTAACAGTAACTGGCTGGCGATCGCGCTAAGCGTAGCGGCTTCTCCCAGGCGGTAAGGATTTTGGCTGATACAGGCTTCCTGCACTTTTTCCCATGCCCGTTTTAATGCCGCTGCTCCCGCCTGCAGGCCGGAATGACGCGGAATACGGTGATAATCCGCGGTACGTAATGTTTCCGGACTTTCTAGAACCAGCAGATCGAGTTGAGGCTGAGTTTCACAGGCAATTTGCGTGGAGGCGTTGTTATGATCGAAAAGAGTAAGCTTCCGAAAAACGGTGCTGTCGGTCGGCTCCAGCGAAACACAAAGCTGCGCCAGTGCCGGTTCGTCCAGTTGATGGCCCAGGTAATGCGCCGTGGCGATCGCCGTGGCGGCAATATCCGCAGTGCTGCTGGCCATCCCTTTAGCGACGGGAATGGTTGACTGAACATCAATTCGGATATCCTGACTAAGATGCGCCGGGTACTGCCAGTGCTGTAATAACCTGTCTACCATCGCCCGGGAAAGTGGACGTTCGTCCGTTAGCGGTGAGCCTGAACTGACCTCAACGGTGCTATACCATTCGACCGGGCAGGAGACCAGTTTCTCACTGCCCAGAATCCAGCCCTGGATAAGTTCTCCGCACGATGCGGGACATTGCGCAACAGCCACGTCTTCACCTTTGTGTTCAGCAATCCTCGGCGCATAGTGTCATGGCGATCGCGCTATTACCATGATTTGCCGCAATTTGCGGTGTGGCAATATCAGGCGGGAATGCCCAATGTCACAGTTTCTGATATCGCTAAACGCATAACGTCCTGAGCTATCATTAACTCTTCATTGGTATTAATCACCGCCACTTTGACCACCGCATTTTCCGTCTGAATAAAGGTGGCGTTACGCTGATTTTTTTCTTCATCAACGGCCAGACCTAAGAAATTCAGGTTGTGACAAATTGCGGTGCGGGCCCGTGCTGAGTTCTCGCCAATTCCTCCGGTAAACACCAGCGCATCCAGGCCGCCCATCTGCATAATATAGCTGCCAATAGTGGCGCGAATCCGCTCGGCAAAAAGCGTCAACGCCAGTGCGGCCTGGTGATTGCCCGTATCTGCGGCATGTTCAACATCACGATAGTCGGGTGAAATACCAGAAACGCCGAGCAATCCAGATTCATTGTTGAGCAATTGGTTGAGCTGCTGGGGAGTTTTGCCTTCACGCAGGGCAATCCACGGCAAAATGGATGGATCAATATCGCCACTTCGCGTGCCCATCATTACGCCAGACTGCGGCGTAAAGCCCATTGATGTATTTACCGAATGCCCGCCTTTGATAGCACAGATGCTGCTGCCGTTGCCCAAATGACAACAAACAACGCGCAGGGCGCTGAGCGGCACGCCCAGCTTTTCAGCCAGCTTAGCGCTGACGTACTTGTGGCTGGTGCCATGAAAACCATAGCGACGAATACCCAACTCTGAATAGTAGCGCCAGGGCAGAGGATAGATGAAAGAGGGTTCATCAAGGGTCTGATGAAAAGCCGTGTCAAAAACCGCAACGGCCGGCGTATTTGGCAATAGCTGGCGAAATACCGCAATTCCCAACGCATTTACCGGGTTATGAAGCGGTGCCAGTTCCGCAAGGCGTTCGATTTCCGCCAGCGTTTCATCGGTTACCAGCGCGGAATCTTTAAAGGATTCTCCGCCGTGGGCGACGCGATGGCCAACGCCGTCAATCTCTTCCAGACTGCTGATAATATTGTGACTGAGCAGTTTTTCCAGCAGCAGCGTCACTGCTTCACGGTGATCGGCTACGGGCAAAGTCTCCTGCCATTTCTGCGCTGGTGCTTTTAGGGTGACATGCGCATCAGACATACCGATACGCTCGATCAGTCCCTGGCAAATCATTTCACCCTGTGGCATCGCCAGTAGCTGAAACTTAAGCGAGGAGCTGCCTGCATTAATGGCCATTATTTTGTGAGACATGAAGGTTCCTTTGCATTCAGAAAAGTGAACATCTCATCGACACCGGTATTCTCCAGCGCGCTGGTGACAAACACTTTTTGCGCGCCAGCCTGAACTAACCAACTCTCCACAAGAGAAATACGCTGCGGGTTAGCTAAATCGGCTTTGGTGACGAGACCGATAACGGGACGGTTCATGGGACCTGTAAAACCTGGAGAAAAAGGTGACCATGGCGCGTCAGCATTCAGAACCAGCGCGATAATGTCTGCTTCACAGGCGCTGGCCAGCAGCGCGCTGTACAGGCAGCGGTTTTCGAGATATTCACCCGGTGTGTCTATTGTCGTAGGAGACCAGACTATGGCCTGGGTCTTCTGATAGTGAAGTGCCTCTCCCCGCATGCACTGCGTGATCGACGTTTTACCGCACTGGCTGGGGCCAATTAGCATTATGCGTTTCATGCTTTACGTCCGGGTGATGGGGCAAGCGGTAAAACGCATCATTTCGCCCAGCGTTCGGGTTACCTGTTTCAGCGCGTACTCAACGGCGGAAACATCGCCAGTCAGTACCACCGCGCCGGTAAACCGGTCGAGAAAACCAATCTCTACCGCCCCGGATTTCGTGGCGATATCACAGGCGATGATTGAGGCTTCGCTAGGGGTAATGGTCAGAATACCGATTGCGGAAACTGAATCTGGTAATCCCAGTTTCTTGAACAAATCTTTACCTGGATTGGCGATAAGATGCGCCAGCGTGACCTGCTTGCCTGGAACATATTCCTGAATCATTCGATCCGTGGTGGGTTGTCTTTCCATTATCCCTCCACCATTTGTCGCCACATGCTTTCATGCGGGCGAGGTATGACCGAGCGGTAAACCAGCAGGCCTTTTTCACCCGCACTTTCACTGGCAACCGTTACCGCGTTATTCACATCCGACACATCGCCGGCAACGACCATGTAGCACTTGCCGCCAATACCAAATGCCATATGGACGCGAACCAGCGTGACGTTAGAGGCTTTAACCGCCCGGTCGGCGGCGCAGATGCAGGCAGCAACGCTCCATGTTTCGACAATGCCAACTGCCTGACGCTTATCCACGCTGTTTAGTCCGCTGATTGCGGGAAGTACGCTGGTATGAATGTTGGGGAGTACCAAACTGTCAACGAGCATTTCGCCAGCCAGAGATGTTCCAGTGGCTATCGCCTGTTGTACGGCACCTACGTCACCACCGAGCATGAGCAGAAATTTTCCCGGGCAGATGGTCTTGCTGACCAGTAAATTCACATTCGCGCTTTTTAACATGGCATCGCCAGCTTCCATTCCTTTGGCAATGCTGGTGAGTTCTAAAATCCCTATAGCCTGAGACATGATTAACCTCTAATTACCGTGATGGACTGCTCAGTGATTTCGCTGACAATACCGTCAATACTGGCGTGAACAGGCGCGCCTAATGCACCGGACGGCACATCGGCAACGCATTGACCGCGAACAACGCGTTCACCTTGCTGTACACATGGGGTGGCGCTGGCGCCAATATGCTGGCGTAGCAACAGCGTCGTTTTATCGGTGGAATAATCAGTCTCAGCCAGTGGCGCGTCGTGATACCAGTCGCTAAGACCCAGTTTGGTGATAAGGCGTTTAACCGGGATCAGCCGGTACTTCGCCATTTCATCCTCAGGATTTAGCGGCCCTTCATATCGATGGTTGAGAGCCCGCAGCTCGCGTTTAAGCATGCGGTTGATTCGCATCGGTGATATCCCAACCGGACAGGCTACGCTTTCACACACATTGCATTCGGAACAGGTCAGGGCTGTGAGCAGCAGTTGCGGCGTGGCCGCCTGCTGATAATTCACCGCACGAACCAACAGGTGCGGGGATAATTCATGGCCGATCAAATGCCTTGGGCACAAATCCGTACACAAACGGCACTGCTCGCAAACGGTTTTTGCTACAGAAAGCACAGTGCGTTCATCCTGCATCCGCCGCTGAATCAACGCATGAGACTTAGGCAAAACCAGCAGGCCTCCGGTGGTCTTGCTGACTGGGGTATCCAGTGAAGTAATCAGGCCGCCCATCATCGGACCACCGTTGATAAAGCCGGGATCGTCAACGGTTGCGCCGCCGGCCAACGCCAGAACATCACGTAAAGACATTCCGATAGGGACAGTGAGGGTGATTGGTTTGGCGACTGCGCCGTTAACGGTCAGGGTACGACGCGTAACGGCGTACTGTTGCTCAACTGCTCTCGCGATGTTGAGCACGGTCTGGACGTTATTGACTACTACGCCGACGCTAACAGGCAACGCGGCAGGCGGAACTCTCCGACCTGTTGCCATCCAGATGGTCAGAACCTCATCACCTGCCGGGTAGACATCAGGCAAAATATGTAAGCGGATCCCGGCAGGCAGAAGGGGCGTTAACGCCTTGATCGCTTTTTGGTATTTCTCTTTGAGCGCAATAATTCCGACACTGGCTCCGGTAGCCGTCATGGCATATTGAACGCCGCGGATAAGTCGCTCAGCCTGGACGGCCATTAACTGCTGGTCAACTTTCAGCATTGGCTCACATTCCGCCGCATTGACCAGAAATGTATCGACCTGCGCCTGTAATTTTACGTGAGCAGGAAAGCCCGCGCCTCCTGCCCCGACAACACCCGCTGCGCGAACGCGTTCGCGAATTGTCTGCGCATCATAAAGCGTGGACTCTGCCGTCATGGCTGTCTTCATAATAATTCCTCAAGCAGTTCCTGCATGGCGCTGGCGTCGGCAACACGCGGATTGGTTTGCAGGGTGACGTCAGCCAGCGCGGCCTGAACCATCGACGGTATACGTTGTGACCAGGCTTGCTTTCCGTCTTTAAGCGCGTCAACAAAAGAAGGTAACGCACACTGTTTTTTGAGTAGCTCGATATGACGAATAAGCGCATTCAATGCCGCTGTATCGTTCGCGCTATCCGGGCATAAGTGACAGGCTTTAGCGAAACGGGCATAGCGCTTAGCAGCCCGCGGATCGCGGGCATTAAAATGAATGACATGGGTCAGCAGCAGCGCATTGGCAAGTCCGTGCGGCAGATGAAACTGACCGCCCAACTGATGGGCAATCGCATGATTGATCCCCAGTCCAGCCTGACTGAATGCCATTCCCGCGAGCGTTGAGGCGTTGTGCATTTTCCCTCTGGTTGCCAGGCATTCGCCTTTACTGACGGCGACAGGCAGGTACTGGAAGACTATTTGTGCCGCTTTTTCAGCCAGCGCGTCAGTGAAGTCGCTGGCTTTTGTGGACACGTAAGCCTCCAGCGCATGCGTTAACACGTCCATGCCGGTATTTGCGGTTATGGCTGGCGGAACGCTGACGACCAGCGTCGGATCAAGGATGGCCATGTCCGGATAAAGCGCATTATTGAATAATGGATATTTAATGCCTTTATCCGGATCGCTAATCACGCAGGCGCTGGTGACTTCCGAACCTGTGCCGCTGGTGGTAGGGATAGCGACACAGGTTTCAATTTCAATACCGAACTGTCGGCTGAACCAGACGATGGCTTTTGCAGCGTCCAGTGCTGAGCCGCCACCAAAACCAATGACGACATCTGGTCGCAGGGACTGCATTTGCGCAATCCCATATACTACCGTGTTAATGGTAGGATCGGGAGTGATGTCGCTGAAAATGCTGATGCGGTTATCCGCTGGCAGAGCGTCGCGCAGCTTTTCAATCAGGGGGGAGCGCGCGAGAAAACCATCGCAGATGATCCAGATATGCTTATTCGTGAAGCGCTTGAGCACATCCAGACTTCCCTGGCCGCTGTACAATCGAGTTTGCAGTGAAAAGCTTTTCATAACGGCCCCATTAGCGAATAGAAAAACCGTTTGTCAGCACGCAACGACGAGAGCGTGCGAAAGTGCGCGCAGATGTTGTTCCTTCGCCAGTTGGCGTCGCAATGGTGAAAGTAGTAAAGCCTTCACCACCCACGCCAATCCCGGCGTAAGAGGGGCCATTTTTCACAAAGATGGAGGTCTGAAGCGTGCGCGCGGCAAGGTTCAAACGTGACACATTCTGCGAATGCATAATGGCGGTGTGATGCAATCCCTCTTCAACCTTGAGGGCCAACGTTAACGCGCTGTCAAAATCGCTCACCGTGACGACAGGGAGCATTGGCATCAGTTGCTCGCTGGTCACCCACGGGTCGTCAGCCTTGACGATGCCTATCAGTAATCGAGGCGCTTTTGCCGGAACCGATATTCCTGCTGCTTCCAGTAAGATTGCCGGGCTTTTACCCACCAGTTTTTTATTGGCCACGCCTTCTGGCAGACAGGCTGCGCGCAGTTTGTCTACCTCTTCTTTATTGAGTAGCATCGCGCCAAAAGACTGCATTTGTTGAACCAGTCGTTCAGCAACAGCATCAACAACAATCAGGCTCTTCTCAGCAATGCAGGGGAGGTTGTAATCAAAGGATGCGCCATTGATGATATCTTCCGCCGCCTTAACCAGGTCGGCCGTTTCATCAACAATGCAGGGCGGATTCCCTGCGCCTGCGCCAATGACTTTCTTCCCGCTTTTCATGCCCATAGCAACAATGCCTGGACCACCGGTAATCGCCAGAACTGCGATTTTAGGGTGCGCCATCATCTGCTGGGTAGCCTCAAAAGTGGGTTCTGTGACCGTGACGACAAGATTGCGAATCCCGCAGCAACGGAAAGCAATATCTTCAATCATGGCAATCAGCTTCAGTGAGACTGCTTTAGCACCCGGATGCGGGCTAAAATAAACGCTATTTCCCGCAGCCAGCATACTGATGCTGTTGTTAATAATGGTTTCCGTCGGGTTGGTGCTTGGGGCGACGGAGCCAATTACGCCAAATGGAGAATACTCAAATAACACCATGCCGCCGTCGCCGGTTAGCGCCGTGGTGGTGAGATCTTCGATACCCGGGGTGTTGTCCAGCGCGGCTTTATTTTTAAGGAACTTATCCTCTTTGTTGCCCATTCCCGTTTCGGCAGCGCTCTCAGCGGCCAGTGAAGCAAGATGAGGCGTCAGTTCTTCGCGCAGGGCGTTTATGATGGCGCTGCGGGTTTTCAATGGACATTGCTGGTAACGCAGAAAAGCCTGATGAGCGGCATCGATCGCTTCGCCAACGGACGGAAAAATTCCGTTATTTTTAACGTCTGTTTTTGCCGGGGCGAGTTGTTCACTCAAAATGTTACGAATAAGGGTTTCAAGTTCTGAAGTATTCATTGATGTGTTCTCACGTTAATCGCCGCAATGGCCGTTTCTGCAATGTCCATATCCTGCTCAACGCTTCCCCCGCTGATGCCAAGACCCCCAAGGAGTAAACCCTCACGCCATAAAGCGTACCCGCCACCAAAGGTGACGACTTTTCCCTGCATATGGCTTTCCAGACCGTAAAGCGCGGCGCCTGGTTGTACCTCTGATGTCAACTCATGCGTGGCGGTTTTCATCGCCACGGCAGTCCAGGCTTTCTTCGGCGCCAGTTCGCTACTGACGAGTAATGCGTCAGGCATGCGCCAGGCCACCGTTTGGGTCCCGTTCGCATCGACAATGCTGATGACGACCGGAACCTGGAGTTCTTCTGCTCTCGTTACCGCAGCGCAAGTGAGTTGGTGGAGTTCCTGAAAAGACAGAGACATAGCCGGCTCCCTCGTGGCTGAAGTACGGATGGCGGCAAGATAGCGCTCCGCCACCTTCTGAATAATGTCGTTTTGATGGGCGTCATGATCTTCTGCACGTGCAAGCGCATATAAACAGTCGGACAGGCGATTGATATAACGCATTAGCACGTGTCTGACGGCGATCTCGGTGGAGAGCTCGACCAGTCGCCTCTCTGCGCGACGAGCCAGCGTGCGGGCAAAATGCAGACGGCTGGCGGCTTCACTGCGGCCAGGTAAGATAAAGCTGCGCAGGGGAGGTACCCTGCCCATTGCGGTATCGATGGCGGCTTCCAGTGCTGCAATTTCTTCCGAGCTGATATAACGCTGCTCTGGCGTTGGTTCTTCGCTTTCGCTTGCCAGCTCGGCGCTGAACCAAAAAAGCTGCAGTTGAATGTTTTCAAGTAACTGGCGGTGCTGCGGGTTTTTCGCCGCGCAAACGCACAGGCTAAGCGCCGCATTAAGTTCATCCAGCGTACCGTAAGCCTCGACGCGCGGGTGCGTTTTGCTCACGCGTTGCCCGGTAAAAAGGGCCGTTGTGCCAGCATCGCCGGTGCGGGTATAAATCGCCATAGTTCCTCCTAACGAGAAAGCGTGTCGACAATGCCGACGATAGCCAGGTCGATGGCCTCATTAGGGCCAGAAAAAACGTGTCTGGCGCTGGAGCCGCTGCTGAGCAATACCAGTTCGCCGGTACCCGCGCCGACGGAATCAACGGCGACTTCATCTCCGCTTAGCGGGGATGCGGGAAGCTCTCCGTCAGCACTCACCCGACGTACCAGCAGCAGTTTCTTCCCCACCAGCGATGGAGATTTTTGCGTGGAAACCACAACGCCTGTAACCCGTGCCAGATGCATAGTTCACTCCTGCTTAATTAATTGAACATTTCGCGTACTGACCGCTTCCTGAGCCAGGGCCGTCACGACACATCGGCGGCGTAGCACCAGTACGCCACCTTTCAATTGGGCAACGTCGGCATAGCTGAGAAGTTTGTCAGGATGCAAAAAAATGATTCGCCCCAGCTCGTCACTGAACTCCAGCGGCAGACGCGCGAGTTTTTTCACGGGGATCGCGGGTAACAATCGATGATGTAGTGAAATTTTCACGCGGACTCCGCATGCCAGCGCCTCGTGAATGGTTACCACCGGCGCATTGGCTGAGCAATCCTCGGCAATTTGCTGCAACAATGGCAGGTCGACCTGCAGGAGGTGGATCGCCGAGTACTGGCAGCATACTTTCCGTGAATCGAGTTCCCGTAACTGCGCGACGCTAAGAGTGAGCGTGCTTTCCGCGCGTTTTTTTAATCGGGAAACAACCTCCTCGATAATGCGTTGCAGCAGTTCGTTGTTCATCGTGGGCTCACCAGTGTGGCAAATGCCTGCGGATTATCAGCACCTGCAGCATTGGCTTCGTCTGTATCGATATGCATCTCAAGGCGCATATCCGGCGAAACGCGTACGGCGACGTTATCGAAAATCAGTCGACGTTCATCGCCATTAATGGCGACCGAGACTTTATCGCCATGGGATACGCGCAGGATCAGGGCATCGAGAGGCGACATATGGATATGCCGTTGGGCGACAATTACCCCGGATGCTAAGTCCAGCTCAGCAAATGGGCTGACGAGGCGAACGCCAGGCGTGCCCTTGATATTGCCTGACATCCGCAACGGAGCAGCAATTCCCAGCGTGCGGGCGTCGGTACGGGAAATTTCGACCTGACTGGTGCTACGCAGTGGGCCGAGTAGACGCACATTTTTTAACTGGCCTTTTGGCCCCACCAGCGTGACGGTTTGCTCTGCTGCATATTGTCCGGGCTGCAGCAGCTCTTTTTTCTCACTAATAGGGTGATTGGGAAACAAGCGACCGTAATCTTCAGCGCACAGATGAATATGACGATTAGAGATCCCAAGCGGAATCGGGCGCTCGCGCATTTCATCCAGAACCTTAGCGACCGTTGTTTCCAGTTGCTGTTTATCCATTACGCTTCACCTCGTTTGCCAGAGTGCAGACAAAGAGTGCGCGGCTCGCCCTTTTGACGAGGGCAGGCAGGATCAAGACACAGATTGCAGCTAATCAGCTCGGCATCTTGCGGCGCTTCAGGTGCTGCCGGGTCTACAAGCATCTCTTCATGCGCTACGGCTGGAGTGGGTTCGGGTGTAGGTTCAGACTCCTGGGTAACGCTATGTGACAGGATACCGTCCCCTGGTCTGGATATGACTTTGTGGGCCACCAGTCCGTCACGTTGTTCAGCGAAACTGACACCAGTGGAAATGGCCGCCTGAACGGAGGCCACATCCCCGATTATCTTGATCACCGTCCAGCCTGAGCCGTTGGTTTTTTCGAGGCCCACCAGCGTGATGGAGGCGGCTTTCGCCATGACGTCCGCGCAACTGATGGCTAATGCCAGACCACTAACTTCAAGTAATCCCAGTGATTGCTTCACGCTGTGCTCCTTGGTTTTAACGCTTATGCGGATTTAGGTAAAATGGCTTCAACGTCGCTGTGCGGACGCGGGATAACGTGGCAGGATTTCACCTCACCAACGGCGCTTGCCGCTGCGCTTCCGGCATCTACGGCAGCTTTTACCGCGCCGACATCGCCGCGAACCATAACGGTGATCAGGCCTGAGCCGATTTTTTCGTAACCAACCAACTGCACGTTTGCGGATTTCACCATGGCATCAGCGGCTTCAATAGCGCCGACAAGCCCTTTTGTTTCAACCAGTCCCAGTGCGTTATTCATACTGCTTTTCTCCTGTGGGTTATGAGTGGCATTCCCGGAACGGAATGCCTTTAACCAGCCGCGCAGCGTTATTACCAATGCTGCGACGAGCGTGGTTATCTTGTTGATACGTCAGCGTAAAAAGTGGCGCTGATGTGGGTAAGTTTTTGTAGTGCACGACCAGTTTTTCGCGACTGCAGCCAATGCCAACCAGCAATGGCGATTGGCAGGCAGCCAGCCATGCGTTGTGGATAACGTCAGTTGATTGGCTCTCCTGGATGACAAAGGGGATTCCTTCTTCTTCAATACCCAGCAGCACATCACTCCAGACGTCAGCGCAGCCAGCAGTGGTGAAAATTACAATGGCGGGCGTGGTGAGATTACTTTCCATGAGCGAACGCCTTGTACCAGGAGAGAATCAGCCCGGTCGCAACCGCATTGCGTGGACCTTCGGTGCCACGAATGTTGCCGCGCCCGGCAACCAGGCGATAATGTGCCAGCGCATCGGTGACCAGCTGTGGAACTTCGAAGTCCAGCGATGAGCCGCCAACCAGTACCACAAAGGGAATATCCCGAATGTTCCCGGTCGGACTCACCTGACGTAGCGCTCTGAGCGCGTTGGTAACGAAAACGCGTTCTTTCGCGCTGCGGCGGATGGCCCGTACTTTCTCCAGCGCCAGTTCGCCTGGCAGTGGCACCAGTTCATCGGGTTTTACTACACACACGCGGGCAAAAACCGTTGGTGGGAGAGGCGTGGGGAAGAACTGGACGCTGCCATCTTCGTGGCGAAGATGGAATAAGCTTTCGACTTTTGCCAGCGGGTACTTTTTGATCTCTTCAGCGAGATAACGGTCATCCAGCCCCAGTTCACGGGCAATGATCATCGTGACCATATCGCCCGCGCCCGCCAGATGTGTGGCAATAATTTCGCCTTTCGGGTTGATGATGGAGGCGTCAGTCGATCCCGCGCCGAGATCCAGAATGGCCAGCGGGCGCGTCGTACCTGGGGTGGTTAGGGCTCCCAGAATGGCCGCTTCGGCTTCGGCGCCGCCAACCTGGACATCAATGTTGAGCTTTTGCGTGATTTCCTGGGCAATCATCGCCATTTGCAGGCGGTCTGATTTCACCATGGAGGCAATGCCGACGGCCTGTTCAAGGGAGAACTCACCGGCCAGGCCACCTGTCACGCTGACGGGAACCGAGGTATCGACCGCCAGCAGATCCTGAATAAAAATTTCGTGGCTGGGTTTGTTGGTTAATTCAGCCATTGTCTGGCGCACATGCTCCAGCATGCCGCCAATATTGGTGCCAGCCTCTCCGGTGACGTTATCCAGTTTCGGGCATTCACCGACCGCTTTCATAATCGCTTCAGCGCCAGCTGCAACGTCGACACGTACAGTACGACCTTGCGACTGTAGCTCCAGATTTCCGGCGGGAATAGCTCGTGCTTTCACATCGCCTGACGGTGTTTTCACCACCACGGCAGAGCGGTTGCCGATCAGCGCCCGCGCCATCGGGACAATGTTTTTAGTCTCCTCGGCATTGAGGCCAAAGACGGTTGCAATCCCGTAGGGGTTAGAAAGCGTTTCAATAACCTTTCCTGGGACCGCGACCTCAATGGCAGCCAGCATACCCAGAGGGATGCGGTCGATATGAAGGACTTCATCGACGATGGGCAGAGGTTGAGTCAGACGATTACTAACCAGAACGCCATCGTCCTGCTGCAAAATAACGCCAGTCAACTGATATCCGGCACGGACGGAAGCATTAATCATCGTGGCGACATCGGCGAAATCAAATGCCGATGACACCACCAGAATGTAGGGCGTATCCGCCGGGCGACTGAGCAGGTCTTCCGGCGTAATCGTGATGCCTACGCCTAACCCGACGCCGCCCGGCGTTTTGGGGTTATGGCCGATCATGGTGGATTCAGTGATGATGGTTTCGGTTATCGTTTCCATCGCCACGTCGCCAATGACCGGGGTGGCTTCGTTAATACGGATGAGCGAAATATCGCTGACATTGATACCGGCGTTTTTTGCCGCCAGCGTAAGCGCCTCCTGGATGCCAAACACATTACGTAATGTGCCCTTAATCCCGGTGGTTTCTGCCAGTGCGCTGCCGGTGATGCTCAGCGTGCCAGACTCATCCAGGGTTGCCAGAGCAACTTCCGTTGATGAGTTGCCTATGTCAATGCCAGCTATATATCGCATGATCCTGTCCCTGAGTTAGTCGTCGCCTTTGAGTTTTTTACGCTCAACGTACAGCGCTGCCGCTTCACGAACGAAAGCTGCACAGATCTTGGCCTGATAACGATTTTCGAGATCGTCGGCGATGGCCATCAGCTCATCTTTCGTTGAGCGGTACGGGCGCAGCGCGTTGTAGATCTCAAGAATGCGATCGTCAGGAACAGCAGTTAGCTCAGCGGCGCGCTCGAAGTTCATCGCCAGCCTGTCACGTCCGGCATCTTTGGCGATTTCTGCCTGCAGGCGCAGTGTTTCAGGGGTGATGCGCATGTCCTGCGCCGTCACCTTGTTGCTCAGAACATTTTCAAGCGTGAAATCATCCAGAGTTTTGTTGGTTGCGGTTTTTACCCACTCAGGATGTTTATTCGCGAGAGGGTAATCCGTGACTTTCGCGGTATGTGTTGATGAGCTCGCCGCAGCAGGCGTTACGGACTCGCCTTGCAGGCTGTTCATCCGGCTCAGCACATCCCGAACCATCGATTCAATTGCATCGGTATTCATGGAGTTATCCTTTATTAAAGCGCCACGCGCAGTTCCTGCGGGTTTTTGCCCGTCACGACGTATTTAGTCTCTTTTATGTGCAGAATGGCCGATTTCGCCTGGTACTTAGGGCGAGCCATCTGATCATTCAGAGTAGGGACCGGCTGCGGAGATTCACGCTTGGCATAACGCGCGGCGTTTTTACCGATCTGGCGATAGGTTTCCAGCGTCAGAAGCGGTGCCTGAGGGAACAGCTCCAGGTTTGAAAGCGGCGGTAACCCCTGCTGGTGGATAACCGTGGTGCCTTTTGACTGGATGCCGATAGAGATCCCGGAACCGCTCAGACGGTTACCCTCAACGGCGACAAACGCCACATCGGAGGATTTAAAGCAGCGTATAACACGCGCTTTAATACCTTCTTCTTCAATACCGGCAATCACTTCTCGCAAGATATTCTTATGCGGGATCCCTACGATATTGACGGTTTGCGACAGTCCAAACGCCGGACCTACGGCAATTATCACTTCGTCCTGCTGCTGGCCTTGTTTGGCTTCGCCAATCTCGGTCAGAAAGCTGTCTCCTTGTTCCGCAGCAGCCTGTGGTGCGCTAGCCGTTGTCGATGCGCGGAATGAGACAGGTTTGTCGCTGGTTTGCATTTCAGACAGTACGTCTTCAATTATCTGGCGCAGCAGCTTTTCATTGATTTCCATTTTTCACCCCTTAGCCAAGTTCGTTGGGATCAAGTGCGCCAGGGATGTTTTTGATCTCTTCCCAGCGTTCGCCTTGCAGGCGATAACCTGTTGCCGGACCGGCATAGTCGTTGACGTCATTTACCGCGGATAGCACCTGTCCGTCGCCAACGATAATGGCGGAGGTATGCAGATAATCCCCGGTTAACTTGGCTTTCTGGATGTTGAGCATGTCCTGAGCGACATCGGTAAACCCGCCCTGAGCAAGGGCTTTCACCACTTCCAGACCGTTACGGTTTTTATTGATGATCTCTTGCGCAAACTTGATGTCTTCAACGATGTTTCGCTCCGGCATATCTTTCGAACCGTGGGCGTAGGTCGCAGCTTCCACTTCTTCATCAGTGATTGGCGGTAATCCCATTCCAGCAAAGACGGCCTGTAGTGCGCGCGCCGCTTTATTACGAATGGCGATAACGTCTTCTTCACGAACCGGACGCAGACCCCCATCTACCTTGAGGTCACGCTGGAGAACGTTGTAGTCGTCAAAATCTTCGGCATCCTCGTTCGAACCCGCAAACATGTTGTCGTAGTTCGGTACCGCGGAATAACCGGAAGAGATGAAGTCAGTACCCGGCAGGAACTGCATCAACAGGCGGGCAGTACGACGCATATCCGAGTGGGTAAAGGTTTGGTCGTTGCTGGAAGCACATTCCAGATCCAGAGAAGAGCAGATCAGGTTTTCAGCAAGCACAGCACGAATGCCTGATGGCACCGCGGAAGGCACGCCGATGCAGCTTACTGAACCATTTTGTAAACCCTGTACGCCAGCGGCTTTGGTGATGTAAATACAGCGGGCTTCCAGATAAAGCATCGATTTGCCTTCGGCGTAACCCATCTGAACTTCTGAGCCTGAGCCGGAGGTAAAGCGCATCTTCAGGCCACGTGAGGCGTAGGAAGAGGCGAGGAAGCCTTTCGACCATGGTGTATCGTCGCCGTCGGTAAAGACGGGCTCAGTACCATAGACGGAGATGGTTTCCGCGTAGCAGGTGTGGCCTAGCATGCCGAGTTTAAGTTCGGTTGCTTCTTCCAGCGAGCACTGGGTTAATACGCCAGGGCGTCCAACCTGTGAGCCGACTAACAGCGCAATGGCGTTAAATGGCGCATAACGCGCAACGGCAACGGTTGTTTCCTGTTCGTCAAACCCGCGCCATGCGCCTTCAGCAGCATCAGCGGCAATCTGCACCGGGTTATCTTTAACGTTAGTAACGTGCGCCTGTTGAGATGGTGTACGACGCGCACGCATTTTCTGCATGGCCATCATCATCTCAACGACGTTCATATGGGACACCACTTCGACAATTTTTGCCGGCGTCATTGCGGTGGTCAGCGGCACAATGTCTTTGCGCTTCACGTTAGGGTCGCAAAGCATATTGGCAAGTTTTACCGAGTCCATCGCCATGACTTCTTCAGCGCGTGCCAGGTTAATGCCATAGCGGGCAATAAAATGGTCAATCAAGTCAAATTCACTGGCGGATTTACCGTCCAGTTCAGTGACTGTACCGTTGACGATTTTAATCGACGGCTTGGGGTCGTTCGGGCTTTCCATCGCAATGAAGCCTTCTTCGATCCACTCCTTAACGAAGCCATCCTGATTCACAGGGCGCTTCGCCAGTGCTTCAAATCTTTTCGATCTCATGAATCAGCCTCACTGATATCAGATGTAGGACGGACGATCGTTTTTCGGTTCTGAGCCGAGGGTCCCGAGAACGGTTTTACCGATTTCACGGGCGGAGATAACGGCCTGGCGAACAGCGCCGGAATCACCTGAAATGACCAGGATGGCTTCGTTACTGAAGCTGGTTCCATGGGCTGGGGAGCTGTAGGCCACAACTTCCACATTGGCGGATTTCAGCGCGGTATCAGCCATCAGGACACCAACGGATGCTGGCGCGCCGACGATAACGCCACAGGCACGGCCAATCGGTGCGCCAAAGGCTTTTTCAAGTGCGTAGCTGGCGCGTGCGGTGTACTGCATTTCGATGTGACCGGCTTCGTTGGCATAAACATCGCCAAAGGTGCGATCCAGCTCTTTCAGCGCAACTTCAATGCCGCGTTTCACGTCGGAAACATCGTTGCCGCCGAGAATAATCAGCGAGCCGTGTCCTGCGCCGCCTTTGGTATCACGTGGTAACTCAATACTGACGACTTCAGTATTTGTTGCTTTTACCGCTTCATCGGCGGCCATGATGTGAGGACCCGCACCAGTACGTGCGCCGAGGATGCCAATGGAGCGATACCGTTTTTCAAGTTTCATCGCGTCCAGGAGGGCACTGTCTACGTTGGCGATTACCAGACCGACGGTGTCGCCAATCGCAGTACCGACAAACTCCGTTAAACTGCAGCTTTTCTCTGCCATAGCCGTTTCTCGTGTTGGAGGATTATTTTCAGGGATAGCCTGCTGTTCCGGCGTTGCCACACGAGCAATCACCTGCGCCATGATCTGTTCAACCAGCTCATTGCTGCTCATTAGCTAATTCCCTTCGGTAAGATTTTTTCTACATCGGTATGAGGGCGTGGGATGACGTGTACGGCTTTCACTTCTCCCACGTTACGGGCTGCGGCGGCACCTGCATCTGTTGCTGCTTTGACTGCACCGACATCGCCGCGGACAATAACTGTTACCAGCCCCGAACCAATTTTTTCGTAGCCGACCAGCATTACATTGGCTGACTTCACCATTGCATCTGCGGCCTCTATGGCTGCAGTCAAGCCTTTGGTTTCTACCATTCCTAACGCTTCTTGTTGCATAAAGACCTCGCCTGGGTTGTCCCGATTTTCATGACTATAAAAAGAAGCGAGGAAAAAGAATGGCTGAGTTGAAAGTAAGAGTGAAAAAATAGTGAGGATACGGTGATATAAAATTGCTGTGTTTTATTGTATATGGTTGTTTTATATTGTTATTTTATTTTTTTATGATGTGATTATTTGGTTATGTCAATTCCATATTTACACTTTTCTGAGTGACAGTTTAAATATCATTTGCTATGCGGAAAAATGAAATTGTGATGATGGTTTGAAAACGGAATTCTGCTATTAGCAATATTTTATTATTTTGAAAATGTGCTTTTAATAGGGTGAGTCCTCGTTTTATCACCTGTTTTAATAAAGGTGATAGCAAGAATTTGCTATCGCAGCACGATTTTAAAAATCATACCACTCGCAGATTGCCAACAATTTGCCGACATGCCTTTTTATAGTAAGCCTTGAAGTATTCTACTTGCCAGCAAGGAGTCCGCTGGTAAAGACACGAACTCTGCTTAGAAGGTGTCACAATGAACGATTCACTAAAAGCACAATGCATTGCTGAGTTTTTGGGTACCGGGCTGTTTTTATTTTTTGGTATTGGATGCCTGAGTGCCCTGAAAGTCGCGGGTGCCAGCCTGGGATTGTGGGAAATCTGCATCATATGGGGACTGGGGATCTCGCTTGCAGTCTATCTGACTGCCGGGATATCTGGCGCGCATCTCAACCCTGCTATCACTATTGCTCTGTGGCTGTTTGCCTGTTTTCCGGGGCGTAAAGTTTTACCTTACTCCGTGGCACAGGTTGCGGGTGCCTTCGGTGGCGCACTGCTGGGTTATTTGCTCTACGGCAGTCTGTTTACCGAGTATGAATCGGCCCACCAGATGGTGCGCGGTAGTCTGGAAAGCCTGCAACTTGCCAGCATTTTTAGTACGTATCCTGCAGCGGCGCTCAGCGTATGGCAGGCCGCGTTAGTCGAAGTGGTGATTACCTCCATTCTTATGGGAATGATCATGGCGCTGACTGATGATGGTAACGGTGTTCCTAAAGGTCCGTTGGCACCATTGCTGATTGGTATTCTGGTCGCTGTTATCGGCGCATCCACCGGTCCGCTTACCGGATTTGCAATGAATCCGGCGCGTGATTTTGGTCCTAAATTGTTTGCCTGGATGGCCGGATGGGGAGATGTTGCGATGACAGGTGGACGTGATATTCCTTATTTTATCGTGCCGATTGTCGCCCCTATCATCGGTGCTTGCGCGGGCGCAGCAATTTATCGTTATTTTATTGGCAAAAATTTACCGTGTAATACGTGTAAGCTGGAGGAAAATGAGAGCTAGCTTCACAGAAGAAGTTTATTTTTGAAAGGTAAAAACTGTTTTCGTGATCCGGTTTCCTGAACCGCTGAAAAAGTCTCCCAACAATGGGAGACTTTTGTTATGTTCAATGATGACTTTCATCATTGCTCAGGATGGCAGGATGAAAATGAATGTGAATAATATGTTTTGTTTATAACAATAAATTAACTGAGAGGTTTTATCATGATTTCTGCGAGTGCCCTGAACTCAGAACTCATTAATAAAATCGCACAGGATTTTGCGCAGGCCACCAGTCTGGCCGTTGTGGTTGTCAATATTCACGGTGATGAAATTTCTGAGCTTTTTAATTTCACCCCATTTTGCCAGTTGATGCGCCAGCATCCGCAGCACAGTACCCGCTGTCGTATGAGCGATCGCTGTGGGGGACTGGAAGCTTCGAAATCCGATCAACCCTGCATCTATCGCTGTCACGCCGGGCTTACCGATTTCTCAATTCCGCTGGTCATTGCGGGACACCTGGTAGGGTTTGTGCTTTGTGGACAAGTCCGCTTAAGTAATGATGTCGGTCTGGTTGATATTCTGAATGTAGATGATCGCTGGCAAGCGGATCCCGAGCTGGTCAGTGAATTTCGTAATGTACCGGAGATGGACTATTCGCGAGTCATCGCTTCTGCGGATCTTCTCAAACTCATTGTAGAAAATTGTCTTAAGAAACAACTTAATTTTGTTGTTATCAAGGATAATCCGCAGCAGTCAGAGCCGGTTCGTGCGAACCGCAGTACCAACCCTCACGACAGTAAAATGAAAAAAGCTCTGCGCTATATTGATGCGCATTTATCAGACGAATTGCGTCTGGAGGATGTTGCCTCTCATGTTTTCCTGAGTCCTTACTATTTCAGTAAATTGTTCAAAAAATATCAGGGTATCGGTTTTAACGCATGGGTAAACCAGCAGAGAATGGCCAGTGCCAAAGAGTTGCTTTGTCACAGTGACTGGAGTATTGCCAGCATTGCGCGTAATTTGGGCTTCTCGCAAACCAGTTATTTTTGCAAAGTTTTCCGTCAAACGTATCAGGTTACGCCGCAGGCATTTCGCCAGCAAATTAATGTCATTTCACGTAGTGAATCCGCCTAGATAGCAATATTTTGCTATTGCCGATTTTTGATATAGGGCGCTATGTCAGTCATTATAAAATGAAAAGTAACGACACCAGTCAATAAATTGTCATAGCGCAACAAATTAATGGTATCAGAGGGATAAACTGCACCAGTTTTTATTTTTGTGATGAGATACAGTGTCTGTGTGAATGACTTTCTTTATTCTTTACTGACGCTTTCATTCAAAGTTTGAACATATGAATAAGTGGGTTTAGGCCAGATAATTGGCTGAATGAACCCGGAAAGATATTAAATTGAATTATTGTCATGAGGTTGTGAATTTACCTCATAACAGAGAGCTTAATTAACCAGGCTCTTGAACTGACAGGTTTGCCACATTTGTGGTAGGGAAGGGGGTGAGAATCCCCCGCAGCCCCCGCTGCTGTGATGCTGACGACCCCGTATGGACCACTGATCGCAAGATTGGGAAGGACGGGTGAGGATGACGCTAAGCCAGAAGACCTGCCTGTCAGTGACTACCAACAACTTCGGTGGGAAGTGGGTGGTTCAGATGCATACAGTCGAGAGACTGGGTATCTCTACACCCCTACCACCCTGAACAGGATCAGGGTATGGCGGCCAATTTTCACGCATTTGTTCTTGCAGGTACCGGAAGCGGCTGTGGTAAAACCACGGTGACGCTGGGCTTGTTGAGCTTGTTGAAAAAACGCGGTATACGCGTCCAGCCTTGCAAAGTGGGTCCTGATTACCTTGATACCGGCTGGCATACAGCGGTATGCGGTACTGCTTCGCGCAATCTTGATAGCTTCATGCTTCCCGTCCCCACGTTGAACGCTCTATTCTGCGAGCAAATGCAACATGCGGAAATCGCGGTGATTGAAGGTGTTATGGGGCTGTATGACGGTTATGGCACCGACCCAAATTACTGCAGCACCGCCGCGATGGCCAAACAGTTAGGCTGCCCGGTTATCTTACTGGTTGATGGCAAAGCCGTTTCCACCTCGATCGCCGCGACGGTAATGGGATTTCAACATTTTGATCCAACCCTGAACATCGCCGGCGTCATTGTTAACCGGGTCAACAGCGAATCGCATTACCAGCTCCTGAAAGTGGCGATTGAGCGTTACTGCGATGTCCCCGTATTGGGTTATGTTCCCCGAATGGAAGGCGTTGCGCTTCCTGAACGGCATCTGGGTTTGGTTACCGCACGCGAGTCGGTTATTAACCAGCAGCCGTGGCAGGAGTTTGCCGCGACGCTGGAGCAAACTCTTGATATCGATGCGCTGCTGAAATTAAGCCAGTTAACCAACCTTCCCACTGGTGAATGGCCAGCGTTGCCTGCCGCAGACGCCGGAGCAGGGCTAACGCTTGCCATCGCCGATGACGAAGCGTTCAACTTCTACTACCCGGATAACATCACGCTCCTTGCGCGCGCAGGGCTTAAGATTGTTCGTTTTAGCCCGTTGCACGACACCAGCTTACCCGATTGTCAGATGGTCTGGTTAGGTGGCGGATATCCTGAGTTACATGCTGCGACGCTGGCTCGCAATGTTTCGATGCTTAGCCAACTGCGGGCAGCGCATCAGCGGGGTGTCGCGATTTATGCCGAGTGCGGGGGATTGATGTATCTCGGCAGTTCGCTGGAGGATAGCCACGGCGATACCTGGCTGATGGCGGATATCATTCCCGGTCACAGCAAAATGGGGAAACGTCTGACCCGATTTGGCTACTGTGAAGCGCAGGCCACACAGCAAACATTGTTAGCCGCAGAAGGCGAAGTGCTGCGCGGACATGAATTCCACTACTCCGATTTTACCCCTGAAACGCCAGCGGTGATGAACTGTCGCAAAGTGCGCGATGGCAAAACGCTGCAAGCCTGGTCTGGCGGCTGGCAGGTCGGAAACACCTTCGCCAGCTATCTACACGTTCATTTTGCTCAACGTCCGCAGATGCTCAACCATTGGCTGGCAGCCGCGAGGAGTGCGCTATGACGATCCTCGCGTGGTGTGTTGCCTGGCTGCTTGATTATATCATCGGCGATCCGCAGAACTGGCCACATCCGGTGCGCTGGATTGGCAATCTGGTTTCTGCGGTGCAGCGAGTTGTTCGGCGTTACTGCCATAGCGACCGCGCGCTATGTATCGGCGGCGCGGTGATGTGGATTGTGGTGGTCGGTCTGACCTGGATAGTGTCCTGGGGAGTGCTGGCGCTGGCGCAATCTATTCATCCCTGGCTTGGTTGGGTGGTGGAGGTTTGGATGATCTTTACCGTGCTGGCCGGGCGCTGTCTGGCAAACGCGGCGCAGGATGTCGAACGTCCGCTACGTGCCGGTAATCTTGCCGCAAGTCGTGAAAAATTGTCATGGATTGTGGGACGCGATACCTCGCAATTACAACCTCAGCAGATCAATCGCGGCGTAGTAGAAACCGTGGCTGAAAACACTGTCGACGGCATCATCGCGCCGCTGTTTTTCCTCTTTCTCGGCGGTGCGCCTCTGGCGATGGCCTACAAAGCGGTAAACACCCTTGACTCCATGGTGGGCTACAAACATGAGAAATACCGCGCTATCGGTATGGTCAGCGCCCGCCTGGACGATGTCGCAAATTATATCCCTGCGAGGCTGAGCTGGCTGCTGCTGGGCGCAGCGGCGTTTTTATGCCGCCAGGATGGCGCGCGTGCGTTGCAGATTGGCTGGCGCGATCGCTACAACCACAGCAGCCCAAACTGTGCGTGGTCGGAAGCATCCGTTGCCGGCGCATTAGGAATTCGGCTGGGTGGTCCAAATGACTACTTTGGCGAGCGCGTTGAGAAACCGTGGATCGGTGATGCACAACGTGACATTTCGGTAGACGACATTTCCCATACGATTCGATTGATGTGGGTGGCATCGACGCTGGCACTGGCGCTGTTTATTGCGCTGCGATGCCTGCTGGTCGGTGTAGCCTGAGGACAACACAATGCAATATATCCAGCAACCCCAGGCGATTGAGGCCAAAAGTTTCGACATTATTGGCGAGATCATCCGTGAAACCCGCCCGGACTATCAGTTTGCCAGTCCGTTACATGAAGCCATTATCAAGCGGGTCATTCACACGACGGCGGATTTCGACTGGCTGGACATTCTGTGGTTTTCCAGTGATGTGCTGGAGCAGTTTTGTGCGGCGCTTAGCCGTTCGAGCGTGATTTATACCGACACCACGATGGCGCTTTCCGGGATCAATAAAACGCTGTTGGCAAAATTCGGCGGTGAATGCCGCTGCTACATCAGCGACCCGCGCGTCGTACGTACGGCAAAAGAGCAGGGTATTACCCGGTCCATGGCGGCCGTCGACATTGCGGTGAAGGAAGAAGGGGAAAAGCTGTTTGTCTTTGGCAACGCGCCGACAGCGCTGTTTCGCCTGCTAGAGCATGATGTAGCCGTCAGCGGTGTGGTTGGTGTACCGGTCGGGTTCGTTGGCGCAGAAGAGTCGAAAGATGCCCTGACCCAAAGCAATTTGCCCGCCATTGCAGCGCTAGGTCGCAAAGGGGGAAGTAATGTCGCTGCCGCTATCGTCAACGCCATGCTTTATCACATGCAGGGGGCGCGATGAGCGAGGCCTTCGATACGCCGGTTTGGCACAACGGTAAAGCGTTGCGTAAAGGATATACCACGGGATCGTGCGCGACGGCGGCTGCAAAAGTGGCAGCGCTGATGGTACTGCGCCAACACCTGATCCATCAGGTTTCCATTGTCACGCCTTCCGGTGTGACGCTGTGCCTGAACGTGGAGTCGCCGCATATCGAAGGACAGCAGGCGATAGCGGCCATCCGCAAAGACGGTGGCGATGATGTGGACGCCACCCACGGCATGCTGATTTTTGCCCGCGTGACGTTAAACGATAGTAAAGAGATAACCCTTCAGGGCGGGGAAGGCGTTGGCACGGTAACCCGCAAAGGGATTGGCCTGCCGGTGGGGAGTTCGGCGATTAACCGCACACCTCGCCAGACCATTGAGTCTGCGGTACGTGAGGCGATTGGGCCGAATCGTGGAGCGCAGATTGAAATCTTCGCGCCGGAAGGTGAAGAGCGGGCGCAAAAAACCTACAACTCCCGCCTTGGTATTCTGGGCGGCATTTCGATTATCGGCACTACGGGGATCGTCACGCCGATGTCGGAAGAGAGCTGGAAACGTTCACTGTCGCTGGAGCTGGAAATTAAGCGAGCGGCGGGGCTGGAGCGTGTCGTACTGGTGCCTGGAAACCACGGCGAGCGTTTTGTGCGCGAACAGATGGGGATCGACACTCAGGTGGTGGTCACCATGAGCAACTTTGTCGGCTATATGATTGAAGAAGCCGTACGTCTTGGATTCCGGCAAATCGTACTGGTGGGACACCCAGGCAAGCTCGTCAAAATTGCGGCGGGGATCTTCCATACCCACAGCCATATTGCCGATGCCCGCATGGAAACACTGGTGGCCCACCTCGCATTACTTGGCGCGCCGCTGGAACTGCTGACGCTGGTCAGCGACTGCGATACCACCGAGGCGGCGATGGAACACATCGAAGCATACGGTTTTCAGCACATTTATAACCATCTGGCTAAGCGCATCTGTATGCGCGTCCTGCAAACGCTGCGCTTTACCAAAAATCCCCCGACCTGCGACGCCATCATGTTTTCTTTTGATAATCAGGTGCTTGGCAGTAATCGCCCGGTCGCAGAAATTGCTGAGGAGATGCAATGTTAACCGTTGTAGGGATGGGGCCCGCCGGTTTGCATTTAATGACGCCTGCGGCGCGTGAAGCGGTCGCAGAGGCTGATGTTCTGGTCGGTGGAAAGCGGCATTTGCAGCAATTCCCGGATTTTACCGGTGAACAGTTTGCTCTTGGCGCCAATATCACGGAACTCCTGAATTGGATCAGCGCGCACCAGGAACAACACATTGTGGTGCTGGCGTCTGGCGATCCGCTGTTTTACGGCATCGGGACGCGCATGGTGGGCCATTTCGGTATTGAAAATGTACGCATTATTCCCGGCATTAGCGCGGTGCAGTACCTGTGCGCTCAGTCCGGCATTGATATGAACGATATGTGGCTGACCAGTAGCCATGGTCGTAGCGTCTGTTTTGATGAACTGGCGCGACATAACAAGGTGGCGATGGTGACAGATACGCTGTGCGGCCCACGGGAAATTGCACAACAGCTTATCGCACGAGGCAAGGGACATCGCTGGATGGTGATTGGCGAAAACCTGGCGATGGAAAACGAACGGATCCATTTCCTGCCTGTGAGTGAAGTTAACGCCGACTATGACATGAATGCAGTGGTGATCCTCGATGAAAGATGAGCTGTTTCTACGTGGAGAGAAAGTGCCGATGACCAAAGAAGCGGTACGCGCACTTGCCCTCTCAAAACTTGAATTACACCGCGCCAGTCACCTGATTGATATTGGTGCCGGAACCGGCAGCGTGTCGATAGAAGCTGCGCTGCAATACCCTGGATTGCGCGTGACGGCAATCGAGCGTAACCCGGCGGCGCTCAGATTGCTGGATGAAAACCGCCAGCATTTTGCCTGTGCAAACATCGACATTTTTCCTGGCGTTGCGCCAATGACCATCGCGGAAAAAGCCGATGCCATTTTTATGGGCGGCAGCGGCGGCCATTTGACCGAACTGATTGACTGGTCAATGCGTCAATTACATCCCGCCGGGCGGCTGGTGATGACGTTCATCCTCCAGGAAAACCTCAACACCGCGCTGGCGCATCTGGACCATCTTGGCGTACAGGGAGTGGATTGCCTGCAGTTACAGGTTTCCTCGCTTGCCACGCTTGGCAGTGGTCACTATTTCAAACCGAATAACCCCGTATTTGTTATCGCCTGTCAGAAGGAAGGAAACCATGTCTGAGATTTTTGATCCCCGTAGCGTGTGGTTTGTTGGCGCAGGTCCTGGCGATCGCGAGCTGATTACCCTCAAAGGTTACCGGTTGCTACAGCAGGCGCAGGTTGTTATCTACGCCGGATCGCTGATTAACACGGAACTACTGGAATATTGCCCTGCCGGCGCTGAATGTCACGACAGCGCTGAACTGCATCTGGAACAGATCCTCGACCTGATGGAAGCCGGAGTGAAAGCGGGTAAGACCGTTGTCCGCCTGCAAACCGGCGATGTTTCGCTGTACGGTTCCGTGCGCGAGCAGGGCGAGGAGTTGACCAAACGCGGGATCGACTGGCAGGTGGTGCCTGGCGTTAGCGCATTCCTTGGCGCGGCGGCGGAGCTGGGCGTTGAGTATACCGTGCCTGAGGTTTCGCAGAGCCTGATCATTACTCGCCTTGAAGGACGCACGCCGGTACCGGAACGTGAACAGTTGGAGTCTTTTGCCAGTCACCAGACATCTATGGCGATTTATCTGTCCGTCCAGCGTATTCATCGGGTAGCGGAGCGTTTGATTGAAGGCGGTTATCCGGCGACCACGGCAGTGGCGGTGATCTACAAGGCCACCTGGCCAGAAAGCCAGACCGTGCGCGGTACCCTGGCGGATATTGGCGACAAGGTTCGCGATGCGGGCATCCGTAAAACGGCCCTTATTCTGGTCGGTAATTTCCTGGGCTCGGAGTATCACTACTCCAAACTCTATGCGGCGGACTTTAGCCATGAATACCGTAAAGCCTGAATCTATTGCGCTTTTTTGCCTGACCCCCGGCGGCGTTGTGCTGGCGAAACGTCTGGCGGCCATGCTGCCGGTCACCTGTTTTACCAGTGAAAAGCTGCTGGAAGAGGGGTTTGTTCCTTTCGAAAACGGCTTTGCGAATACCGCCCGCGAAGCGTTTGCGAATTACTCGGCGCTGATTTTTATCGGGGCGACCGGCATTGCGGTCCGCGTGTTGGCCCCACTGGTCAACGACAAATTTTGCGATCCGGCTGTGGTGGTCATTGATGAACGTGCCCAGCATGTCATCAGCCTGCTCTCCGGTCACGCAGGGGGCGCGAATGCGCTGGCGCGTTATCTGGCGGGCATGTTGGGCGCAGACCCGGTTATCACTACGGCGACGGATGTGAACGATATGGCGGCACTGGATACGCTGGCATTTCAACTGAATGCCCGGATGAGTGATTTCCGTTCGGCGGTCAAGATCGTTAATCAGATGCTGGTCAGCAATAAGCGAGTTGGACTGTGGTGGGATGACGAACTGACGCAGGATGTCAGCCATTGCGACCGGCGCGGTTTTATCACGGTCACCGATCTCAACCAGCTACCTGAACTGGATGCGCTGGTGTGTATCACCTTACGCACCAATTTACCCGATCTGCCTGTTCCGCACTGGAAGCTGGTGCCGCAGCGTGTGGTGGCCGGAATTGGTTGTCGTCGTGACACGCCGTTCCCGCTGCTGGCCGCGCTGCTAGCCCGCCAACTTGAAGCCCAGCAGCTCGACCCGCTGGCGCTAAAAGCGATTGGCAGTATCACGCTGAAAAAAGATGAACAGGGACTTATCCAGCTGGCTTCGTGCTGTCGCGTTCCTTTCGAAACCTTTACTGCTGACGCCCTGCGTGAGCATGAGCACCGTTTTCCGGCCTCATCGTTTGTGCGCAAAACGGTGGGTACAGGAAGCGTTTCTGGTCCTGCAGCCTGGCTGTTGAGCCACGGAAAACTGTTAGGCGAGACCCTGCGAGAACAGGGCGTCACTATCACTTTGGGAGTTTCACACTGATGTTAAGCGTAATTGGAATTGGCCCTGGCTCGCAGGCAATGATGACCATGGAAGCCGTTGAAGCATTGCAGGCAGCGGAAATCATCGTTGGCTATAAAACCTACACCCATCTGGTAAAAGCGTTCACTGGCGACAAGCAGGTGATCAAAACCGGGATGTGCAAAGAGATTGAACGCTGCCAGGCGGCTATCGAGCTGGCGCAGGCGGGTCACAATGTGGCGCTGATCAGCAGCGGAGACGCGGGGATTTACGGTATGGCTGGGCTGGTGCTCGAACTGGTCAGCAAGCAAAAGCTGGACGTTGAGGTCAGGTTAATCCCTGGCATGACCGCCAGTATTGCCGCCGCCTCTTTGCTGGGCGCGCCGCTGATGCACGACTTTTGCCACATCAGCTTAAGCGATCTGTTAACGCCGTGGCCGGTCATCGAAAAACGTATCGTTGCCGCCGGCGAAGCAGATTTTGTTATCTGTTTCTACAACCCGCGCAGTCGGGGACGCGAAGGTCATCTGGCGCGTGCATTTGAACTGCTGTCTGCCAGCAAAAGCGCGCAAACGCCGGTCGGTATTGTGAAGTCAGCCGGACGTAAAAAGCAGGAAAAATGGCTGACCACTCTTGGCGAAATGGACTTTGAACCGGTTGATATGACCAGTCTTGTGATCGTTGGCAACAAAACCACCTATGTTCAGGACGGCCTGATGATCACGCCACGAGGTTATGTGCTGTGAATTATGGTGATGTGCTGGTCATGGGCGGTACCAGCGATGCGCGCATGCTGTGCCAGCAACTGGATGCGGCAAACGTGGCTTACACCCTGTCGGTTGCAACCCCAACGGGGAAACAGCTGGCGGGAGATATTAAAGGCCAGGTGCGCTGCGGACGTCTGGAACGTGAACAAATGATTGCCTGGCTGCAGGAAAATCAGACGCGCTGGGTGATCGACGCCTCGCATCCGTATGCCGAGGTGGTGAGCCGCAACATCATGAGCGCTTGCGAAGCCGCGGGCGTATTGCTGAGCCGCTATCAGCGTCCTGAGCAGTTGCGCGGTTTAACCCACCCGCAGTTGTATACCGTACAGAGTATTCAGCAAGCGTGCGAGGTGGCTCGACGCTTCGGCGATCGCGTGCTGCTGACGACCGGCAGTAAAGATCTGGCTATTTGGCGCGAAGGGTTGCCTGAAAAAACGCTGCTGGCGCGCGTGCTGCCTGTACCTGAAGTCATTCAGCAATGCGCGGATCTTGGGTTTGGCGTCGGTGAAATATTCGCATTGTGCGGGCCGTTTAGCGCCGAGTTCAACGCTGCGTTTTATCGCCAGTGTCAGGCTGATGTGGTGATCACCAAAGCATCAGGCGCGGAAGGTGGTTATCAGGAAAAAGTTCAACCCTGTCTGGATGCCGGTATCCCCTGCATCGTGATTACACGTCCGGCACCGTTGGTGACGGGAGATGAGTTACTGGAAAGTCAGGCCGCCTTTGGGGCGCGTTTAACGCGCTGGCTGGCCGCTGCTTAAGGAGTTAGAGATGAAAAAGGCGCTTCTGGTGGTCAGCTTTGGCACCAGCTACCACGACACCTGTGAGAAAAATATTGTGGCCTGTGAGCGCGATCTCGCAGCCAGTTGCCCTGACCGCGACCTGTTCCGGGCGTTTACCTCCGGGATGATAATCCGCAAGCTCAAGCAGCGTGACGGCATTGAAATCGACACGCCGCTGCAGGCGCTGCAAAAACTGGCGGAGCAGGGATATCAGGATGTGGCTATTCAGTCGTTGCATATTATCAACGGCGACGAATACGAAAAAATTGTCCGCGAAGTGCAAAGTATGCGCCCGCTTTTTTCTCGCCTGACGCTGGGTGTACCGCTGCTGAGCAGCCATGAAGATTACGCCCAGCTGATGCTGGCGCTGCAACAGCAAATGCCGGCGCTTGGCGAAAATGAAAAAGTGGTCTTTATGGGACACGGCGCCAGCCATCATGCCTTTGCCGCCTATGCCTGCCTCGATCACATGATGACGGCGCAGCGTTACCCGGCGCGGGTTGGGGCGGTGGAAAGCTATCCGGAAGTCGATGTGCTGATTGAAAGTTTGTCCCAGGAAGGAGTGACGGCGGTACATCTGATGCCGCTGATGCTAGTTGCTGGCGATCATGCCATCAATGATATGGCCTCCGACGAAGATGATTCGTGGAAAACATTGTTTAACGCGGCCGGGATACCGGCAACGCCGTGGCTCAGTGGCCTGGGTGAGAATCCAGCGGTTCGCGCTATGTTTGTGGCGCATTTACAGCAGGCGCTTAATGTTGCGCTGGAGGAAGCGGCATGAGCGGAAAACTGTACGCATTAAGCACCGGGCCAGGTGCTTCCGATCTTATTACCGTGCGGGCCGCACGCACGCTGGGCACGTTGGACATTCTCTATGCGCCTGCCGGGCGTAAAGGTGGCGACAGCCTGGCGTTGTCGATCGTGCGGGAATATATCGGCGAGCAGACCGAAGTTCGCTGCTGCCATTTTCCTATGAGTGCCGACAGCGCTGAAAAAGAGGCCGTATGGGATGACGTTGCTGCCGCGTTAGTACAGGAAGTTGAAGCCGGTAAGCAGGTGGGCTTTATCACTCTCGGCGACGCCATGCTGTTCAGCACCTGGGTCTTTTTACTCCAGCGTATAGGCTGTCCTGATTGGTTAGAAATTGTCCCGGGCGTGACCTCTTTCGCCGCGATTGCCGCGCGTTCCAAAACGCCGCTCGCCATGGAGCAACAGTCTCTGGCAGTGGTCTCCTGTACCGCGCCGGAAGCGGAAATCCAGCAGGCATTAAAGCAACATGAAAGTCTGGTGCTGATGAAAGTATACGGTCGTTTTGCGCGCATCAAAGCACTGCTGCGACAAGAGGGATTGTTAGATTGCGCATTGATGATGTCTGAAGCCACGCTGCCGGGTGAGCAGTGCTGGCGTCATCTCGATGAGGTGAGCGACGATCAGCCGCTGCCTTATTTCTCGACCATTCTGGTCAATAAACAGTGGGAGTATGCACAATGAAGCTTGAACAACAGCTAAAACAGCTGTCTTTCAGCGGGTTGGCTGCGGCGCTATTACTGATGATTGTTCCTGAACAAGCGTTCGCCATGCACATAATGGAAGGTTTCTTGCCGCCGATGTGGGCGCTGGCCTGGTGGCTGCTATTTTTGCCCTGTCTGTGGTACGGGCTGGTGCGTCTGCGCCAAATCGTACAGGAAGATAGTCACCAAAAAGTGTTACTGGCTTTGTGCGGCGCGTTTATTTTTGTGCTGTCGGCGCTGAAAATTCCTTCCGTTACCGGAAGTTGTTCACACCCTACCGGCGTAGGTCTGGCGGTTATCCTGTTTGGACCGGGCGTGGTGGCAATCCTTGGGGCAATTGTTCTGCTGTTCCAGGCACTGCTGCTGGCACACGGTGGTTTGACGACGCTCGGCGCTAACGGTATGTCGATGGCGGTGATCGGCCCGGTAGTGGGCTACATGGTGTGGAAAATGGCCTGCCGTGCGGGGCTACGTCGTGATGTCTGCGTCTTCCTCTGCGCGATGCTGGCGGATCTCGTCACTTATTTCGTGACCTCGGTGCAACTGGGCGTTGCGTTCCCGGATCCGTCCGCTGGCGCTACCGGCTCAATCATCAAGTTCATGGGAATTTTCTGCCTGACGCAGATCCCTATTGCGATTGCGGAAGGTCTGCTCACCGTAATGATTTATGACCAGTTAACCAAACGGCAGTTGATTACCGCTCAAGGACATTAACGATGAAAAAGACGCTGATTTTGTTAGTGATGGTTGTCGCGCTGGTGATCCTGCCGTTCTTTATCAACCACGGTGGAGAGTACGGCGGTTCAGACGGTGAGGCGGAGAGTCAGATTCAGGCAATTGCTCCCCATTATGAACCGTGGTTCCAGCCGTTGTATGAACCCGCTAGCGGCGAGATTGAAAGCCTGTTGTTTACGCTTCAGGGATCGCTGGGCGCAGCCGTGATTTTCTACATTCTGGGTTATACCAAGGGCAGGCAACGTCGTGATGACCGGGCTTGACAGGCTTAGCTATCAAAGCCGCTGGTTTCATGTCTCACCGGTGCGGAAATTTCTGCTCTGGCTGATGATGATGATTCTGGCATTTACTCTGCCCCCGTTGGGGCAGGGTATTGAGCTATTATTGATTGCCGCGCTGAGCTGCTGGCTGCTGCGCATTTCCTTCTGGCGCTGGTGTCGCTGGATGGCTTTGCCATTTGGTTTTCTGACAGTTGGCGTGGTGACTATTCTGTTTAGTTTTAGCCGCGATCCACAGACGCTGCTGGCCAGCATCCCTGTAGGAAGCTATTGGTTAGGCGTGAGTGGGCCAGGGCTGGTCACCGCCAATGAAACCTTCTGGCGCAGCCTGGCTGCGCTGGCGGCAACGTTCTGGCTGGTACTGAATCTACCGTTTCCGCAATTAATTATCTTACTTAAACGCGGGCGCGTTCCTCGCCTGTTGACTGAGCAGATCCTGTTAACCTGGCGCTTTATTTTTATCCTGTTAGACGAGGCGCTGGCTATACATCGCGCACAAACGCTGCGTTTTGGTTATCGTAGCTTGCCGTTGGGCTATCGCTCGCTGGCGATGTTGGTGGGATTGCTGTTTACCCGCGTGTTGATCCGCTACCAGCAAATGACCACCACACTGGATATCAAACTGTATCAGGGTGATTTTCACCTGTAAGGATAAGTATGCTTGCCACCTCAGCGCTTTGGTTTCGCTATCAGGATGACCCCATCCTCAAAGGGCTAACGCTGGACTTTTCTACGCATGCCGTCACCGGGCTGGTCGGTGCCAATGGCTGCGGGAAATCTACGCTGTTTATGAACCTGAGTGGCTTACTGCGCCCGCAGCAAGGCACTGTGATGTGGCAAGGCAAACCGCTGGATTACAGCAAGCGCGGCCTGCTGGCGCTGCGTCAGCAGGTGGCAACCGTCTTTCAGGACCCCGATCAGCAAATCTTTTATACCGATATCGACAGCGACATTGCCTTCAGCCTGCGCAACCTTGGCGTGGATGAGGCTGAAATCTCCCGTCGGGTGGACGATGCGCTCACGCTGGTCGACGCCCAGCATTTCCGCCATCAGCCTATTCAGTGTTTAAGCCACGGGCAAAAAAAACGTGTGGCGATTGCAGGGGCATTGGTGTTGCAGGCGCAGTATTTGCTATTGGATGAACCTACTGCAGGCCTTGACCCTTCAGGTCGCACGCAGATGATTGAGATAATCAAACGCATCGTAGCGCAAGGAAATCACGTGGTTATCTCCAGCCATGATATCGATCTTATCTATGAGGTCAGCGATGCAGTTTACGTTTTGCGCCGGGGCGAAGTGCTAACGCATGGCACGCCGGGTGACGTTTTCGCCCAGACGGAACTGATTGAACAAGCGGGACTAACTCAGCCCTGGCTGGTGAAGCTGCATACTGAGCTGGGCTTCCCGCTGTGTAAAACAGAGGCTGAATTTTTTAGTTGTATGCGAGAGAACGCACTGAAGGAGGCGTCATGACGCAGGCAATAATGTTGCAGGGAACGGCATCTGATGTGGGTAAGAGCGTGTTGGTCGCCGGGCTGTGTCGAATTTTTTATCAGGATGGGCTGCGTACCGCACCGTTCAAATCGCAGAATATGGCGCTGAACTCTGGTATTACGCCAGAGGGCAAAGAGATGGGCCGCGCGCAAATCTTTCAGGCTGAGGCTGCCGGCATTACGCCAGATGTGCGTATGAATCCGGTGCTGCTTAAGCCAACCAGCGATCGTAAAGCGCAGGTCGTGCTGATGGGCAAAGTGGCGACCGATATGGACGCGGTGAGTTACCACGAGTACAAACCGCGTCTGCGGGATCAAATCCTGTCAGTTTACAACAGCCTGGCGCAGGAGTTCGATGTACTGGTGCTGGAAGGCGCGGGAAGTCCGGCTGAGATTAACCTGCGCGATCGCGATATCGTCAATATGGGCATGGCTGAAATGGCGCAATGTCCTGTCATTCTGGTGGCAGATATCGATCGCGGCGGGGTGTTTGCCTCCATTTATGGCACGCTGGCGCTGTTGCACGATCACGAACGCGCGCGGGTCAAAGGGGTGATCATCAATAAGTTTCGCGGTGATGTGACGCTGCTGCACTCCGGTATTGAGCAAATTGAAGCGCTGACCGACGTTCCGGTACTGGGCGTCATGCCCTGGCTGGATGTTGATCTGGAAGATGAAGATGGCGTTGCGCTGCAAAAGGGCAAATATTTGCGCACAGACAAACGCGACATCGACATCGCGGTGGTTCAAATACCGCACATTTCTAACTTTACGGATTTCAATGCGCTTGCCGCACAACCGGATGTGCGCGTGCGCTATGTTCGCCAGCCAGAAGAGCTGGCGGGGGCCGATCTGGTGATTCTGCCCGGCAGCAAAAATACGCTGGGCGATCTGGTGTGGCTGCGTGAAAGCGGCATGGCGCACGGCGTCGTGCAATTGCATCGTAATAACGTACCGGTGGTGGGGATTTGCGGCGGTTACCAAATGCTCGGCGATACCATCATTGATGACGTGGAGTCAGGACTCGGTACGCTGCCGGGGCTGGGCTTGCTCAATACCGTAACCCATTTTGCCCAGCATAAAACCACCACCCTGGTTGAAGGGCAAATGTCCTCCTCGCTGCCCGACTGGCTGGCAGGCACGGCGGGGTTATCCGTTCGCGGTTATGAAATCCACATGGGCGAAACGACGTTAACTGAAGAATGCCGGTCGGTGATGACGCTGCGAAAAGACGGCGGCAATGTGGCTGACGGCGCGGTCACTCCGGATGGTCTGGCGTTCGGCACCTACCTTCACGGTCTGTTCGACAGCGATGAATTTACCCGTGCGCTGGTGAATGGCCTGCGAGAGCGTAAAGGATTAGCCCCGCTGGATTCCACCTTCCATTACGCGAAATATAAATCGCAGCAGTTTGATCTGCTGGCGGATGCGATGCGGCAACACATCGATATTGAGAAAATTTATACCATCATGCAGCAACACCGGGAGCCAGTATGATGATTCTGGTTACGGGCGGCGCACGAAGCGGCAAGAGTCGGCATGCGGAGGCGCTGATCGCTGATTCTCCAAACGTTTTGTATATCGCAACTTCGCAGATTTTTGATGAGGAGATGGCTGCGCGAATTCAGCATCATCGCGATGGACGCCCTGCGCACTGGCGTACAGCCGAGCGCTGGCAACATCTGGATGAACTGATAACGGCAACGAACGATCCGCAAGAAGCCATTCTACTGGAGTGCATTACCACGATGGTGACTAATCTGCTGTTTGCGCTGGGCGGTGACAGTGACCCGGATAGCTGGGATTACGCGGCGATGGAGCAGTCCATCGACGACGAAATCCGTTCGCTGATTGCTGCCTGTCAGCGCTGCCCGGCAAAGGTGGTGCTGGTCACCAACGAAGTGGGAATGGGGATTGTTCCGGAAAATCGTCTGGCACGGCATTTTCGCGATATTGCAGGACGCGTGAACCAGCGACTGGCGGCGGCAGCTGATGAGGTCTGGCTGGTGGTATCAGGAATTGGAGTCAAAATTAAATGAGTAAGTTGTTCTGGGCAATGCTCTCTTTTATCAGTCGCTTGCCCGTTCCTGCACGCTGGTCGCAAGGACTGGATTTCGAGCACTATTCGCGCGGTATTGTGATGTTCCCCTTGATTGGCGTGGTGCTGGGAGGCCTGACGGGGCTGGTCTTTATGGCGCTACAGCCCTGGTGCGGAGTGCCATTGGCGGCTCTGTTTGCCGTCCTTACCCTGGCGTTATTGACCGGGGGATTTCATCTCGACGGGCTGGCGGATACCTGTGATGGCATTTTTTCTGCCCGTCGACGTGAGCGGATGCTGGAAATCATGCGTGACAGCCGTCTGGGAACCCACGGCGGACTGGCGTTAATTTTCGTGTTGCTGGCGAAAGTGCTGGTGGTGAGCGAACTGGCTTTGCGTGGCACACCGATGCTGGCGGCGCTTGCTGCAGCGTGTGTCGCCGGACGGGGTACCGCTGTTTTGCTGATGTATCGACATCGTTACGCCCGCGAAGAAGGGCTGGGTAATGTCTTTATTGGTAAAGTCACCGGGCGTCAAACCTGCGTCACGTTGGGATTCGCGGCGATCCTGGCTGCCGTGCTTCTTCCCGGCATGCGCGGCGTTGCAGCGCTGGTTGTTACGATAGTGGCGATTTTTATTCTTGGGCAGTTATTAAAACGCACGTTGGGTGGGCAGACCGGCGATACGCTGGGCGCAGCCATTGAACTTGGCGAGTTGATTTTCCTGCTGGCTCTGCTCTGAGTCAGCCAACATACTGGAATCCTTATGCAGACTTTAACCTCTTTACTCCGCGCAATCCCAACACCTGATAGTGCTGCGATGCGGCGTGCACAACAGCATATCGACGGCTTGCTTAAACCGCCGGGAAGCCTTGGGCGGCTCGAATCGCTCGCCGTGCAACTGGCCGGTATGCCTGGCCTGAAAGGCACCCCGCATGTGAACGGCAAAGCGATGCTGGTGATGTGTGCCGATCACGGCGTGTGGGATGAAGGGGTTGCTGTTTCGCCTAAAATCGTCACGGCTATTCAGGCCGCGAATATGACGCGCGGGACAACCGGCGTTTGTGTGCTGGCCGCGCAAGCGGGGGCAAAGGTACATGTGATTGATGTCGGTATTGATGCCGAACCTATTCCTGGCGTGGTGAACATGCGCGTGGCGCGCGGCTGCGGCAATATTGCCCAAGGCCCGGCAATGAGCCGTTCGCAGGCCGAAGAACTGCTGCTGGAAGTTATTCGTTATACTCATGAGTTGGCCAAAGACGGTGTAACGCTGTTTGGTGTTGGTGAACTTGGTATGGCAAATACGACACCTGCAGCAGCAATCGTCAGCGTGCTGACCGGCAGCGATGCTGAGGATGTGGTAGGTATCGGCGCTAACCTGCCGCTTTCCCGAGTAGGCAATAAAGTTGAGGTTGTGCGGCGAGCTATTGCCGTCAACCAACCGGATCGTAATGACGGTATCGATGTGCTGGCTAAGGTTGGCGGGTTTGATCTTGTCGGTATGGCGGGGGTGATGCTGGGGGCGGCCTCCTGTGGCCTGCCTGTGGTGCTGGACGGTTTTCTCTCTTACTCTGCTGCGTTGGCGGCCAGCCAGATTGCGCCGCAGATTAAACCTTACCTGATCCCATCACACTTCTCCGCTGAGAAGGGCGCTCGCACTGCGCTGGCCCATCTTGAATTGGATCCGTACCTCAACATGGGGATGCGTTTGGGCGAAGGTAGTGGGGCCGCGCTGGCGATGCCGATTATTGAAGCGGCCTGTGCAATGTACTCCAACATGGGGCAGCTCGCCGCCAGTAACATTGTGCTTCCGGATGGTAAGGAAGCGTAGTTATGTGAGTCCTGAACCCCGCGGGATGGCGGGGTTTTTTATGCACATTTTAGACGTAACCCACTAAAACAGATAATAAAAGCTATAATTAACGGATGTCTGCTGCGCCGAAGGAAAGGAAAAAGATGCGTCGTGTGAAACTGCTTTGTTCACTCATTATGCTGCTCGCATGTCAGGGCGCGCAGGCGGTGAGCTATCCGCTGCCGCCAGAAGGAAGTCGCCTGGTGGGAAGCCCTTTGACTATTACGGTCCCTTCAGGAAACACTCAGCCGCTGGAAGCCTTTGCCGCGCAGTACGGGCAGGGGTTGAGCAACATGCTTGAAGCCAATCCCGGCGTAGATGTTTTTCTGCCTCAGTCTGGCTCAACGCTGGTTGTGCCTCAGCAACTGATTTTACCGGATACCGTGCGCGAGGGGATCGTCATTAACGTCGCAGAAATGCGCCTTTACTATTATCCCGCTGGCAGTAATACGGTTGAAGTTTTACCCATTGGCATTGGTCAGGCGGGAAGAGAAACGCCGCGTAACTGGGTGACGGCGGTCGAGCGTAAGCAGGAAGCGCCGAGCTGGACGCCGACGCCGAATACCCGCCGTGAATACGCCGCACGCGGGGAATCCTTGCCTGCGTTTGTGCCCGCTGGACCAGATAACCCGATGGGGCTGTATGCGATTTATATCGGCAGGCTTTATGCCATACATGGCACAAATGCGAATTTTGGCATTGGTCTGCGGGTCAGTCAGGGTTGTATCCGTTTGCGTAATGATGACATTAAATATCTGTTTGATACCGTCCCGGTTGGGACGCGTGTGCAACTGATAGACCGACCGGTGAAATACAGCGTAGAGCCCGACGGTAGTCGTTGGGTGGAAGTGCATGAACCCCTGTCACGAAACCGTTCGGAATATGAGTCTGACAGACAGGTTCCCTTGCCAGTCACTCCCGCGTTGCGCACTTTCATCAGCGGGAATGACGTGGATGTGAGTCGCGGAAATCAGGCGCTGGAAAGACGCTCCGGCATGCCGGTGAACATCAGTCTGGTTCAGACGCACTATTAATTATCACGGCGACCCGGTACCTTTAGCCAGGGTGGGTCGCTGTTTTAATTTGATACTGCCCCATTTTTACCACGCCAATATGGTCAGCCATCAGCTGCGCTTCGTGTTCGCTGTGGGTAACCAGCAGTGCCGTTTGCCCGGCGGCGCGTAAAATATCCCGTACCTCGTTGCCAAGACGCTCACGCGTACGCTTATCCAGGCTGGAGAAAGGCTCATCGAGCAGCAGGATTTCCGGATGCGGGGCCAACGCGCGCGCAAGCGCGATACGCTGCTGCTGCCCGCCGGAAAGTTCATGCGGATAACGGCTGGCATGGCTGTGCAACTCCACCATTTTTAACAGCTCCGCCACCCGAACCAGCTGCTCCTCGCGTGGCATACGTCGTAATCCAAAGGCCACGTTTTGCTGCGCGGTCAGGTGGGGGAACAGCGCATATTCCTGAAAGACCATGCCGACATGACGTTTCTCCGGCGGCAGATGAACCCCGGGACCGGCAACGCGGCGCTGTGACACATAGATCTCTCCGCTTCGCAGCCGTTCAAATCCGGCAACTGCGCGTAGCACCGTAGTTTTTCCACAGCCTGAAGCGCCCAGCAGACAGGCGATTTCTCCTTTACGTACCGACATTGAAAATCCGCTCAGTACCGATTGCTGGCTGTTACCGTAGGCAACGTGCACATCCTGGAGTCGTAATGCATTTTCTGACATTGTTGCTCTCTTAACCACGGCGAGTCATCTGATGACGCACCAACAAAATAACCGGTAGCGTGCCAGCTAAAACAATCATTAGCGCGGCGATAGCGCCTTCTTCATAGGTTCCACGGGCGGCTTCCGCATACAGCAACGTTGCCAGCGTTTCGAAGTTTACCGGGCGCAAAAGCAACGTGGTTGGCAGTTCTTTCATGGCATCGGCAAAAACCAGCAGGGCGCTACTCACTAACGCCGGGCGCAGCAATGGGAAATGAACCCGTGCAAATGTGCCCGCACCATTCTCACCCAGCAGACGTGAAGCCTGTTCCAGCGACGGCGGGATGCGCCCCAGGCCGGAGTCCAGCGCGCCGATAGCAATTGCCTGGAAACGCATGGCACAACAAATTACCAGCAGGATCCCTGCAGACATCAGCGGCAGGCCGCGAACATCAAGTAAATCAGCCAGCCAGCGGTCGACAGCCATGGCGGGGGTTAAAAAACCAATCGCCAGAATGGTGCCGGGAACCGCATAGCCTAAAGACGCCAGACGCATTACACCGCGACGAAATCCCGGCATCGCGTTATCTGCGGCGCTGTGGCGCGCGCTCCAGGCAACCAGCATACTGACACACACCACCACCAGCGTGGTTCCCGCCGCCAGTGATAGCGTATTTTGTAATGCTGACAGTAACGAGGAGGATATTGGGTTCTCATCGCCTATGCGTTTGGCGCTTTCCCAAATTAAAAACAGGACCGGGGCCAGAAAACCCAGCACAACCGGCAGTGAAATAACGCCACCGAGCAGCCAGCCACGCCAGCCCTGCACGCGCGTGGGTTGAATTTCCCGCAGGCTGCGGCTGCTGAAGCCCTGTTTTCTGCGGCCATAAAATTCCAGCGTCAGAATAAAAAATATAAACATCAGCATCATGCAGGCGATTTGCGCCGCGGCAGATAAATCAGAACGCGAGATCCACGTGGTGTACACGGTAACCGTTAAGGTCTGTACCCCGAGGAATTCTGACGCGCCAATATCGTTGAGCGTTTCCAGCAGTGCCAGACTGATCCCAACGGCCAGTGCCGGACGAGCCATGGGGAGTGCGACGCGAAAAAAGGCTCCTGTTGCGCTGCATCCCAGCGTACGCGCAGCTTCCAGTAAATGGGCCGGCTGGCTGATAAACATAGCGCGGGTTGTCAGGTAGACGTAAGGATAAAGCACTAAGCCGAGCAGAATTATTGCGCCGGAAAGAGAACGTAAATCTGGCAGGCGGAATTGTCGCGGGCTGTCAAATCCCAGTAAGAAACGGATAAAGGTTTGCAGGGGACCTATCGGATGCAACAGATCGAGCCACGCAAAGGCGACGATGTAGGTCGGCATCGCTAGCGGCAACAGCAGCGCCCAACTGAGAATTTTTCGCCCAGGGAAATCCCATGCCGTCACAGCCCATGCGCTGCCTACGCCAATGACACCGACCATTACAGCGACACCTGCGAGCAACAGCACGGTGTTTTTTAGCGCAGATGGCAGTACATATGTCATGAGATTATCCCAGTGGGATAAATCGGCCTGGGTGGCCTGCCAGATCAGCGCAACGACAGGGGTCAGGACGCCAAGTGCGACGCACAGCGCGCCAAGATGCAACGGCGTTAATAATGACTGCGGCCCGGAAACCAGGCCGCGTAACGTCGGAAACTGCAGAGATTTATTGATCGAATCCAACTTTATCTACCAGCAGGCTAGCTTGTTTACGATACTTCACGATTTCGATTAGCGGCGTTTTATCTACATCGATTTCACCGATTGTGGCGCTGATAACCGGGTCAAGCGTTACGCCTTTCAGTACCGGATATTCGAAGTTCGCTTTCGCGTACTGCTGCTGGGCAGGCGCCGAAACCAGATATTCCATCAGCTTAACGGCATCGGCTTTATTCGGCGCATAGCGGGCAACGGCAGCGCCGCTGATGTTGACGTGCGTACCGCCATTTTCAAAGGTGGGTTTTACGACTTTGATGGCATCGCCCCATTGACGTGCATCGCTGCCTTCTTTGGCATTTTTCATATGGCCGACGTAATAGGAGTTAGCCAGACCAATATCACAAATTCCGCCTAGGATATCGCGGGCAACATCGCGGTCGCCGCCGGTGGCTTTACGTGCCAGGTTAGCCTTCACGCCGCGCAGCCATTCTTCGGTTTTGGCTTCGCCATGATGGGCAATCATCGCGGCGATCAGCGCCGTGTTGTACGGGTGCTGCCCGGAGCGAATACAGACTTTTCCTTTGTATTCAGGGCTGGCGAGCTGTTCGTAATGCCAGTTATCGATTGGCAGCGACTTCTCGGCATACAGCACGCGAGCGCGCATAGAAAGCGCAAACCACTGATTATCCGCACCGCGCAGATTCGCAGGAATCGCGGCTTTCAGTGCTTCTGACTCTACCGGCTGGGTTACACCGGCTTCCACTAAATCAATGAGATTACCGGCATCGACGGTCATCAGCAGGTCGGCAGGCGAGTTTTTGCCTTCAGCCTTAACACGCTCAAGCATACCGTCTTTGATATAGACCGTACTCACTTTGATGCCGCTGGTTTTAGTCCAGCTGTCAAGTAAAGGCTGGATCAGACCCGGTTCGCGGGTGGTATAAAGCGTTAACGTTTCCTGAGCGAAAGCAGGCAGGCTGACAGCGAAGACGAGGGCAGAGGCAAGCGTGATACGGCGCAATCCGGTGCGAGGCAGAGCATTCATCGTTTTTATCCCAGAGTAATTGGAACATACAGTGAACCGAGCAGGGGCTCGTTCTTTTGGCTCGCGTACAATAAATGATAATCACTAGCACTTACAATAAGTGCAAAGTTTAAACGATTTACATTTACACAACTTTAATCAACGATGTGATGCAACGGCGGATGGGGCGTTATGGCAAGCCGGGCGCTCTCTTACAGGCATTTTTTTAACAGACATGAAAAGCAAAAAGCCTGCTTAGTTTCCTAAGCAGGCTTCTTAAATTTGGCTCCTCTGACTGGACTCGAACCAGTGACATACGGATTAACAGTCCGCCGTTCTACCGACTGAACTACAGAGGAATCGTGTGAACGAGGCGCATATTACTGACCTCACCATGAGGTGTCAACAGTAAAATTAGCGCGTCATTTCAATTGGTTAATTAATCTTCAAATTCAGTCTTAATGCGCATTTGGTGAGCGATAATCGTCGTCTCCCCGGGTATCGCGTAACCGTTCCATGGGGTTCTGGCGATAAAACTGGATGAAACGCTGCCATAAGGCAGGAAAACGCGGAGCAAATAATTCAGGCGCGCTGAAAAAATACTCGGATAACACGGCAAAGCATTCTGCAGGATCGGTCGCTGCGTAGGCATCTATACTGCAGGCCGTTTCTCCAACCAGATCGATCTCATCCTGAATATTGTTCATTGCGGCATGCAGGTCATGTTCCCAACCGGCGATATCGCGCAGGGGGATTGCCGGAACACCGCTGGCACGATCGCCATTACGCATATCAAGCTTGTGTGCCACTTCATGGATGATCAGATTAAAGCCGGAGGCGTCAAAGGAATCTTGAATATCAAGCCAGTTGAGGATTATTGGGCCTTGTTGCCAGCTCTGTCCGGACTGTACAACGCGTTGGTTATGCACCAGCCCAATATCGTCTTCCCATTCATCGTCTACGACAAACGGGGCAGGGTAGATGAGAACTTCATGAAACCCGTCGAGCCACTCAATCCCCAGTTCCAGAACAGGTAAGCAAAACAGCAGAGCAATGCGCGCACTTTTTAGCGGGTCCAGCTCAAATCCCTGAAGAGCGACCATTCTTTTTTGCTGTAAAAAGCGTTCTGCCAGGGCGACAAGTCTGGCTTGTTCTTGCTCGGTGAGATTAACCAAAAGGGGAATAGCCATGGCGTCGTCCCACGGCCAGTCGTCACTCCGGGTTGTTTCTTGTTCTTTCCAGGGCCACTTAATCATCGTTTTGCTCGCAAACTCGTCACTCGAACGAAATTGACGGAACTGGGTCTGTTAAAATGCCAAATTACCTGGCATCATGGCAACCGCCAAAACGGAGAGATGCCAGAGCGGCTGAATGGACCGGTCTCGAAAACCGGAGTAGGGGTAACTCTACCGGGGGTTCAAATCCCCCTCTCTCCGCCACTATTCAAGCACTTGCACGCCTTGCTTTCAACGACAGTTCTCACGGATGTTTTTTTCTTTGAGTATCCTCACAAGTTTATCGTTGTCATGCCCGTGCGGTAAAAAAATACGTTTCATATAAATAAAAAGCCCGCTTCATATGAAGCGGGCTTGCGCGTTTGTGCATCAATTAGAACTGATAGACTAAACCAACGGCAACGATGTCGTCTGTCGCGATACCGTTATCAGAGTAGAAGCTGTCGTCTTCATCCAGCAGGTTGATTTTATAATCAACATAGGTGGACATGTTTTTGTTGAAGTAGTAAGTCATACCCACATCAACATATTTGACCAGATCTTTGTCGGTGTAGCGGTAATTGCCATTGCTGTCGCGATCCCAGCCGCCTAAATCAACACCTTTAGACATCAGGAAAGAAACCGCAGGACGCAGGCCAAAGTCAAACTGGTATTGAGCAGTGACTTCAAAGTTTTGCGTTTTGTTAGCGATACCGCCTTTCGCTGAGCCATCATCGTTATTCCCGCTGCCGTATGCTGTCATGTCACGGGTTTCTGCGTACATAGCAGCCAGATACACGTTGTTAGCGTCATATTTCGCGCCAATAGTCCAGGCATCCGCTGTTTCGCCACCAGCATATTTATCGGTATAGCTACGATCGCCGCGGCCAGCAGAAACTTGCTCGTTGGTACGATCGGAACTGGAGTACGCCGCACCCAGGCTTAAACCGAAGTCAAAGTCATAGGAGGTAGACATACCGAAGCCGTCGCCGTTTTCTTTCGCCAGTTTACGGTTAGTGCTGTTACCGGAACCTTCCTGACCTAAGCTGCTACCTTCGTTATTACCCTGATACTGCAGGGCGAAGTTCAGACCATCAACCTGACCAAAGAAGCCTTTATTGCGATAGGTGGCAACGCCGTTAGCACGACCGGTCATGTACACGTCGGTCTGGGTGTAAGTATCGCCACCAAATTCTGGCAGCATGTCGGTCCAGGCTTCTACGTCATAGACGACGCCATAGTTACGACCGTAATCGAAGGTGCCGTTCTCACCAAATCCTAAGCCAGCGAAAGCCAGACGAGTCCAGGAATCGCCTTTATCACCTTCGGTGCCGTTGGCTTGAATGTTATATTCCCACTGACCATAACCAGTCAGCATATCATTGATCTGCGTTTCGCCTTTGAAACCCAGACGTGCATAGGACATGTCGCCGTCGCTGCCTGCATCGTCAGAGAAATAACGCAGACCATCGACTTTACCGTACAGATCCAGTTTATTGCCGTTCTTATTATAAATTTCAGCCGCATTAGCTGCGCCTGCAGCTAATAAAGCAGGGAGAAGCAGTGCCAGTACTTTTCTTTTCATTATGTATTCCCTTTATATAATAATTAAAATGAATATGTAACACTATTTGAAAGACTACATTCGGATACTATCTATGAAGTTCATTTAATTTAAAATATAACATGTAACAAATGTATTTAAGATATTTCAAAATATGTCACCAGCGCATTATCATCATTAATATTGTATGTTTATCATGTTTTTATTTTTATGATAAATGCTTTGTTATCATTGAGTTATGTTTTATATTTATTTTTATTGTTAAATATATATTATTGATGTTCGTTATTTATTTTGCTGTCATATTTATAATTTATCTGCTCGTCTTGACTAATGCTAATTATATATTCGCAGAAAATATGATTATTATAAAATAATATATAGTGGTGATATGCAGTGTTGGCGGTAGTCTGATATGAGAATTGTTGCTAAGGTGGTTTTCTTTCTGCGAAGAGTGAGAGTATGGAACGACATGACTGGCAGTCGAAATTTGAAGCCTGGTTGCGTGAAAATCATTCAGGGCACGACGCTGCTCACGACATCTTTCATTTTCGGCGTGTGTGGAAGACGGCTCAAAAGCTGAGCACGGATGCGACCGTAGACTGGCTGGTGGTGCTGACGGCATGCTACTTCCATGATCTCGTCAGTTTGCCGAAGAATCATCCCGATCGTCATCGTTCATCGGTAATGGCAGCCCAGGAAACACGTCGCGTTTTGATGCACGATTTCCCTGATTTTCCACACCAACGATTACCTGCCGTGTGCCATGCCATTGAGGCGCACAGTTTCAGCGCCAAAATTGTACCAGAAACCCTTGAGGCCAAAATTGTGCAGGATGCTGACCGGCTTGAGGCGCTGGGGGCGATTGGTTTAGCGCGTGTATTTGCCGTGTCCGGGGCGTTAGGCGTGGCGCTGTTTGATGCGGAAGATCCGTTTGCCAGGCAGCGTAATCTTGATGATAAACAGTACGCGCTCGATCACTTCCAGACCAAACTGTTGACGCTGCCGCTAACGATGCAAACCGCGCAAGGCCGGCATTTGGCGCAACATAATGCTGACTTCTTATTGACGTACATGGCGAAACTGAGTGCGGAGTTAAAAGGAGAATATGAAATGCTGGATCTTGACGCGATTCAACCCCTTATAGCGCGTTAGTTGCCAGTACAGCCGCAACGTCAACCGCGCTATTTTATGTTAATCTGTCGGTTATCCATTTCGGCCGGTTAAATGTATGCAGGATAATTTTTCAGTAGCAGGCTCCATGAATCCGATGACAGATGATAACGACGCCGCCGCACAGGTGATTTTGGCGAAGTTGCTTGAAATTTATGACGTGAAAACGCTGGTTGCTCATCTGAATGGTGTTGGCGAGAACCGCTGGAGTCCGGCCATCTTTAAGCGAGTTGTCGCCAATGAGACATGGCATCGTCTCAGCGATGGCGAGCTGGCTCATCTGAAAGCCTTGCTGCCGACGCCGCCTGCGCATCATCCACATTATGCTTTTCGCTTTATCGATCTTTTTGCCGGTATTGGCGGCATTCGTCGCGGCTTTGAGGCGATTGGCGGGCAGTGCGTGTTCACCAGTGAGTGGAACAAGCATGCGGTGCGTACCTACAAAGCGAATCACTACTGCGATCCTCACCAGCACCATTTTAATGAAGATATTCGCGATATCACCCTCAGTCATCATGATGGGGTGAGCGACCAGCAGGCAGCAGAACATATTCGCCAGCATGTTCCTCAGCATGATGTGCTGTTGGCGGGGTTTCCTTGTCAGCCATTCTCACTGGCCGGCGTATCAAAGAAAAACGCGTTAGGTCGTGCTCATGGCTTCGCCTGCGACACGCAGGGCACACTTTTTTTTGACGTGGTGCGCATCATCGATGCGCGTCGACCAGCAATATTTGTGCTCGAAAACGTCAAAAATCTGAAGAGCCACGATCAGGGAAAAACCTTCCGCATCATTATGCAAACGCTGGACGAGCTGGGTTATGACGTGGCGGATGCAGACGATAACGGACCGGACGATCCGAAAATTATCGACGGGCAACATTTCTTGCCTCAGCATCGCGAACGTATTGTGCTCGTCGGCTTTCGCCGCGATCTAAATCTGAAATCAGACTTCACGCTGCGCGATATTATCTCCCGCTATCCTCAGCGGCGCACTACGCTGGCGGAGCTGCTTGAGCCGACCGTTGATGCAAAATATGTGTTGACGCCGGTGCTGTGGAAATATCTGTATCGCTATGCGAAAAAGCATCAGGCGCGGGGGAATGGGTTTGGCTATGGCATGGTATATCCCGGCAATCCCGATTGCGTAACGCGTACATTATCGGCGCGTTACTATAAAGATGGGGCGGAGATCTTGATCGACCGCGGCTGGGATCTGGCGCTGGGTGAAAAGGATTTTGATGATCCGCACAATCAGCGACACCGTCCTCGCAGGTTGACGCCCAGAGAGTGCGCGCGTCTGATGGGGTTCGAATCACCTCAGGGTTATCAGTTCAGGATCCCGGTGTCGGACACGCAGGCATATCGTCAGTTTGGTAACTCGGTGGTCGTCCCGGCGTTTGCGGCGGTCGCCAGGCTGCTGGAGCCAAAAATCAAACAGGCGGTTGCTATTCGCGAGAAAGAGAACCTGCATGGCAGACGTTCACGATAAGGCAACGCGCAGTAAAAATATGCGGGCGATAGCCACCCGCGATACTGCCATTGAAAAGCGCCTTGCCAGCTTGCTGACAGAGCAGGGGGTAACGTTTCGCGTGCAGGATGCGACGTTACCCGGTCGCCCCGATTTCGTGGTCGATGATTATCGTTGTGTGATTTTTACCCACGGTTGTTTCTGGCATCATCACCACTGCTATCTATTTAAAGTCCCCGCAACACGAACGGAATTCTGGCTGGAAAAAATTGGCAAAAATGTCCAGCGTGACGCGCGGGACGGTGAAATGTTGCAGGCGCTGGGCTGGCGTGTACTGATTGTCTGGGAGTGCGCCCTGCGTGGGCGCGAAAAGCTGGGGGATGACGCGTTATCCGAACGTGTTATCGAGTGGATCTGCGGTGGTGGCGCCAGCGCGCAGATCGACACTCTCGGTATTCATTTACTGTAACGTCTTTTCCGACGGGATCACAACGGCGTCCGCTTTAGCGGGAAATAAGTATTTACCGAGCGTGACCAGTACTACCGCAAATACAATCACGCCAAGCGCCAGCCATTCGATGGGCGCCAGGCTTTCTCCTCCCAGACCGGTACCTAACAATACGGCGACAACCGGGTTCACGTAGGCATAGCTGGTGGCTAATGCCGGACTGACGTTGCGGATCAGGTACATATACGCGTTAATGGCAATAATAGAACCAAACAGGGCCAGATAGGCGACCGCCATAAAGCCTGAAAATGTTGGCATAGTGGTCAACTTTTCCCCGGAAAGCAACGAGGCGCACATCAGCACAATACCGGCGGCTAACATTTCAATGGCCCCGGCCATCATGCCAACGGGTAGCGTTATGCGTGAACCGTACACCGATCCAAATGCCCAGCTCATTGAACCTATCAGGATTAAAACAGCGCCCCACGGATTACCACTCAAATTACCTCCGCTGTTCAGCATGATGATCCCAGCGAGTCCAATTGCGATCCCCATCCACTCCAGCTTGCGCGTTTTAATGCCAAAAAAGTGGCTAAAGCACAGCGTAAACAGCGGCACGGTGGCGACCACTACGGCGGCAATACCGGAAGGCACGTTTTGATGCTCAGCGACAGTCACCAGTCCGTTACCTACAGCCAGCAGCAGGATACCAATTAACGCGGCGTTCAAAAGCTGACGCAGAGGCGGAAGCTTATGTCCGCGAATAAGTAAGAATGCGGTTAACAAAATTCCCGCAGAGAGAAAACGAACGCCAGCCATCATCAACGGCGGCCAGCTTTCAACGCCAATGCGAATAACGAAGTACGTGGAACCCCAAATGATGTACAGCGCGAAAAGCGCACTGAAAAGCGGTAGCAATTGCCTGAAACGCATAATCCCTCACGGTGGAAATAAAAAGGTGCAACATAGTAAACGTTAAAACTATCTTGCTGGCGAGATTTATAATTACCTGCCGATGTTAAAAATTTGTTGACCAGAAAGGTCAGTTTCAGCATTGCGTGTTTTACTTCATACTTATGACTGCAAAAAAATAATATTGAGGGTAAAAATTTTGGCAGGAAGTAGCTTATTGACCTTACTCGATGATATCGCCACGCTGCTGGATGATATCTCCGTCATGGGAAAACTGGCCGCGAAAAAAACCGCGGGCGTACTGGGAGATGACCTGTCGCTTAACGCGCAGCAGGTGTCGGGCGTGCGGGCGAATCGCGAACTCCCGGTGGTCTGGAGCGTGGCGAAGGGATCGTTTGTTAACAAAGTTATCCTTGTGCCGTTGGCGCTATTGATAAGCGCCTTCATTCCCTGGGCGATTACCCCCTTATTAATGGTAGGCGGGGCGTTTCTCTGTTTTGAAGGTGTGGAAAAAGTTCTCCATACCCTGGAAGCGCGTAAACACAAAGAAACTCCGGAAGAACGTCAGCAGCGTCTGACATCTTTGGCGGCGCAGGATCCGCTCACCTTTGAGAAGGATAAAATCAAAGGGGCGATACGTACCGACTTTATTTTATCTGCTGAGATTGTCGCGATTACGCTGGGGATCGTAGCGGATGCGCCATTGTTGAATCAGGTATTGGTGTTATCGGGCATCGCGTTAGTGGTGACCGTGGGGGTCTATGGTCTGGTTGGGATTATCGTTAAGCTCGATGATATTGGGTACTGGCTGGCAGAAAAACGTAGCGCGTTTGCCCAGTCGCTGGGTAAAGGATTGCTGATCGTTGCTCCCTGGTTGATGAAAACACTTTCTGTGGTCGGCACGCTGGCGATGTTTTTGGTCGGCGGCGGAATTGTGGTGCATGGAATATCACCATTGCATCATGCGATTGAACATTTTTCCCAACAGCAAAGTGCATTGATTGCGCTGATGCTTCCAACCCTGCTGAATCTGGTGCTTGGTTTTATCATTGGCGGGATAGTCGTGCTGCTGGTGAAAGCTGTTGCCAGACTGCGCGGAGTTTCGCACTAAATGTCGCAGGGTTGATTACGCAAAACGCCTCTTTGTCGTCTAAGGTGTAAAGGTTTCTCTTGATACAGGAGGCAGGTATGGTCTTTTCTGTCAGTGAGGAAGTCACCTCAAAAGAGGGGGGCCCACGCATGATCGTTACCGGATATGCCAGCGGAATGGTGGAGTGTCGCTGGTACGACGGCTTTGGCGTAAAACGGGAAGCATTCCGTGAAGATGAACTGGTGCCGGGCGAGCGCAGAAAGCTGTGCCAGGATCCCTGAACATCTGGCTTGCGCGTAACCGGGCGATCTCTCAACCATTAGTTATATTTATCATTTTAGTGAGAATTATTTACTTGTCAGGCAAAAAAATTGCAGATAAGGTTTGTTTCACATCAGATTTCCTGGTGTAACGAATTTTCAAGTGCTTCTTGCATAAGCAAGTTTGATCCCGACCCGATAAGGGCCGGGATTTTTTTCGCCCTCAGTCAGCGATTGATTTCCGACACGCTAAAATCATGGATATCCAGCTCGAATGCGTCGGCCAGTTCATGCCATGTATGGTAATCACGCCCGTCGACGCTGACGCGTTCCGGGTCATCCTGGCTGCGATGAATTTCACTCTCGCAGATTTCGTTGATTGCCTTCAGCAGCGCTTCCACATCGACGCTGACTTCACGCTTGGCCGTATCGCTGTACTCTTTCGCGGTTTTCATCCTCATACCTCTCAACCGTTAAGGATACCGGGGGAGCGTATCCGGACATCAGATACGCACAACTTAAGTATAGACCGTCGATAAAACCCGCAATCGCACGAGCCAGGCGCTGCCAGAAAAAGGAAATTGTTCTACACTGGCACAAAGCCACAGGAGGAAAACTATGAAGGTGAATGATCGGGTCACAGTCAAAACGGACGGCGGTCCTCGTCGACCGGGCGTGGTACTGGCTATTGAAGAGTTTAGTGAAGGCACTATGTACCTGGTTTCGCTGGAAGACTACCCGCTCGGTATCTGGTTCTTTAATGAGTCAGGTCATCAGGATGGTATCTTTGTGGAAAAAGTGGAGTAAACCCGTTCTGCAGTGATTCTGACTGGTGGATTCGCCACCAGTCAGAACGTCTTAGCGCATATTCACAAAGATACCATTGGTGACATTATCCGTGAGTCGAACAACGTGATAGATAACTTGCTTATTATGCGTCTTTATCTTTCGTTTTATATTCCCCTTATGGGATGACACGGTCTTGGCCTTGATATTCATTTGGTCGGATATCTGTATTGTTCCCTGACCCTCCATCCACATGCGCAGCATGCTGGACTCGGTACGGCTTAATGACAGTGTCGGCAGATTAACATCAATGACAATATCCACTTCCTTTTTCAGAATATCGCCAAGAAGTGTATCCAATGAATCTGGTTTAATCGACTTAGAACTAATCAATAAATTTTTTCTTACTAATAGATATTCATCAAAATGTACGTTGGCAATTGCCATAAACACAATAAATAATGTACCGGGATGTTGATTAATGATTTGCTTTATTTGCTGGCTATTAGCAGGATCGTGGATAAAGCAGTCCTCATTAATAAACACCACAGCGGGCTGTTGAGAGACACAGGCGAGACTGAGTTCATCAACGTTGGAAATGTTGTTGATTTCCCTTTTTTTCACCCCCCGACTTACCAGATATCCGGTCAACCCTAGCCGGGTGTAACTGCATAAATCCATAATAATCGTTGACATGGCATACCCTCACTCAATGCGTAACGATAATTCCCCTTACCTGATTATTTCATCACAACTAAACGGAATAATAACGACCCAAGATGACGCTTTCGCTGTTTTTCAGGCGAAATTACTATCCCGTAAAGTTGCGTATAATTTGCCAGGAAACATCTTAAAGTAAAGTAAATGTTGCGTTATGTGAGTGAGGCAAAAACAAATAAACCGCGACAGAGATATCCTGGTGGATGTTGTCACTTTTTAAATTTAGGACAATCCTTAGTAAAACAGGATAAAAAATAAGGGTTATTATTTTCCGGGCATTTCGCTGACAATATCAGCCAATAAATTAAAAATTTCGCTGAATAATCGTTCGCAGAATGGCGCAATTAATGGCATCAATGCCGCCATTAATGAAATACCCACGGTGAGGGTGAGTGGAAAGCCGATGACGAAAATCGACAACTGGGGGGCCATACGATTTAACAAACCGAGTGCGAGGTTCAGTGTGAGTAGCAGCGTCATTATCGGCAGGGCCAGCATTAGACCGTTGAGGAAAATCAGGCTACCCGCCCGCGCCAGCGCGAGAAACGCATTGCTGTTCACCGGATTGCCGCCGATTGGCAAGGTATGAAAGGTATCCACCAGCAGTGAAATAAGCCATAAATGACCGTTAAACGTCAGGAACAACAGCATGGCGAGCATGTCGATCAGGCGTGCCAGCACCGGCATGTTCAGACGGCTGCCGGGGTCAAAGAAGGTTGCGAAGGAGAGACCCATTTGGAGGCCGATCAATTCCCCGGCGGTTCGTACTGCCGCAAATGCAAACTGCATGGTGAAGCCTATGGCGATGCCGATCAGGATTTGTTGCATTGCCTGCCATAGCGCGCCAACAGAAAAGATGGGGACGTCTACGGGGGGAATCGATGGGGCGATAACGACGGTTATCATTAATCCAAGCCCCAGTTTTACCCGTTTGGGGATGGCGCGCTCGCTGAGAATAGGGGCCGTTGAGATGAGCGCCAGTATGCGCAGCAAAGGCCAGAAGTAAAGGTTTAGCCAGTGGAGCCATTCAACGCTGGTCACCTGCAGCATAATGTCATCTACCCGATGATATAGGGGATATTGCTGAACAGCGTACGTACGTAGTCGAGCAGCAGGTTAAGCATCCACGGTCCGGCAACAATGATGGCAATAAACACCGCGACAATTTTGGGAATGAAGGACAGCGTCATTTCATTAATCTGGGTCGCCGCCTGCAAAATACTGATGATAAGACCTGTGACGAGGGCGACCAACAGCAACGGCGCGGCAAGGGCCAGGGCGACCTTCATCGCCTCTGTGCCCATCATCATGACCGATTCAGGAGTCATTTCGCGCCTCTAACTGTAAAAGCTTTGTGCCAGCGAGCCGACAAGCAGCTGCCAACCATCTACCAACACAAACAGCATCAGCTTGAACGGCAGCGCGATCGTGGCCGGGGGGACCATCATCATCCCGAGCGCCATCAGCACGCTGGCGATGACCAGGTCGATAATCAGAAACGGAATAAAAATAGTAAAACCTATCTGGAATGCCGTTTTCAGCTCGCTGGTGACATAGGCCGGAAGCAAAATTCGCATCGGTACGGCTTCTGGTCCTTGCAGTGGGCCGCTGTTTGCCAGACGAGCGAACAGCGCCAGATCCGCTTCACGGGTTTGGCGCAGCATAAACTCACGCAGCGGCTGTGCGCCTTTCTCCATGGCTTCCTGCATGGAGATCTTCTCTTCACTGAACGGTTGATACGCGTCGACGTAAATTTTGTCGATTACTGGCGACATGATGAAAAAGGTCAAAAATAGCGCCAGCCCCAGTAGCACCTGGTTCGGCGGTGCAGAAGGTGTTCCCAGCGCATTTCGTAACAGGCCGAAAACGATGATGATGCGGGTGAAGCTGGTCATCATCAATAAAATGGCGGGCAGGAATGTCAGCGAGGTGATAAACACCAGCGTTTGCACTGGCAAAGACCAGCTTTGTCCGCCGCCTGGCAACGGCTGGCTTACCAGTCCCGGAAGCTGAGCGAGGGCAACAGGGCTGAAAAGCCATAAGCCTGCCAGCGTGATGGATAACAAACGGCGCATCAGGATCTCCCAGGACGCTTGAGCAAACTCTTCATCATGGCCTGGAAATCCGCGGGGGAGGCCGGTTTTTCTTCTGCCTCGGCAGGCGCCGCGGGCAGGGTGTGCAATACGTTAATTTGCGAGGCCGTGACGCCCAGCACCAGGCGCGCATCTTCAACCTCAACAATCACCACGCGCTCACGTGGACCCAGTGAGGTGCTCGCAGTAACTTTCAGTCCGCGCGTACCAGCGCTTTTGGGGGCAAACCCCATACGCTTAATGACCCAGGCCGCAGCCAGGATCAATACGATGATCCCAAACAGCGCGCCGCTTACCTGTACCAGCGGTGAGCCGGGTACTGCGGCTGGCTGAGAAACTGTCGCCTGGGTATTCATGCTTAACGGCTCAGACGGCGCATGCGTTCTGATGGGGTAATAATGTCGGTGATACGAACGCCGTATTTATCTGCGACCACCACCACTTCACCCTGGGCAATCAGGTAACCGTTGATCAGGATATCCAGCGGCTCGCCAGCCAGACCATCCAATGCGACGACCGAACCCTGCGTCAGACGCAGCAGCTCTTTGATGGTCATGCGGGTACGGCCCAATTCGACGGTCAGTTTGACCGGAATGTCCATGATCAGATCGATGTCCTGCAAAGCACCGCTGACGTCGCCGCCGCCTAACTGCTGGAATACCGCATCGGCCGCACTTTTGGTGGGCGTGGTTTTTTGCTCGTTTAACGCGTCAGCCCACAGATCGTCCAATGCGCCAGTGTTCTCATCGGACGGATTATTCATATCACTCATTTGGGCTGTTCCTCATTCAGCGAATTCAAAATCGGGTTTATCAGATGTTCTACGCGTAACGCATACTGACCGTTTACGGTGCCATACTGGCTGGTCAGTACAGGCACGCCGTCCACATGAGCAATAATGCGGTCGGGTTTTTCAATCGGCAGTACATCGCCGGGTTTCAGTTTTAAAATCTGGGATAGCCGCAGCGGAATGTCGGCAAAGTTTGCCACCAGCTCCAGCTCAGAATGCTGAACCTGACGCACCAGATTATTGCGCCAGTTCTGATCTTCATTACGCGAGTTTTCCAGCGGCGGGTTCACCAGCAGCTCACGCAACGGTTCAATCATGCTGAATGGCAGACAGATGTTAAATTCACCGGTCAGGTTGCCAATTTCAACGTGGAACGGAGTATTCACCACGATGTCGTTAGGAGAGGTGGTGATATTGGTAAATTTCACCTGCATCTCGGAACGAACGTATTCCACTTCCAGCGGATTGATGGCCTTCCACGCGTCGCTGTAGCTTTCCAGCGCCAGCTTCAGCATGCGGTTGATAACGCGCTGTTCGGTATGGGTAAATTCCCGACCTTCAACTTTCGTCGGGAAGCGTCCATCACCGCCGAACAGGTTATCAACGGCGATAAATACCAGACTCGGTGAGAACACCACCAGACCCGTACCGCGCAGCGGCTTCAGGTGGATTAAGTTCAGGTTGGTCGGAACCGGTAAGTTACGCGCAAACTCGTGGTATGGCTGGATACGGATCGCACCCACGGTAATATCCGGGCTACGGCGCAACAGGTTAAATAATCCCATACGGAACTGGCGCGCGAAGCGTTCGTTAATAATCTCCAGCGCCTGTAAACGCTCACGTACTACGCGGCGCTGGGTGTTGGGATCGTAAGGACGAATATCGCTTTCTTTTGCGATACCGGAAATGGGTTCGTCTTTAGTTTCGCTATCGCCGTTAAGCAATGCGTCGATTTCAGCCTGAGAAAGAATACTGTCGCCCATGTCTTTACCGCAGAATAAAAGCTGTATAAAGAACGTCGGTGACAACCTGTTTGGGTTGACCAACAACGAGCGGAGTCGCGAGCGTCTCTTTGATGGCGGTAATCAACTGTTGCTTACCTTCTTCGGTGGCGAGCGTAGCCGCGTTCTGGCGGGAAAACAGCAGCAGCAAGCGGCTGCGTACTTCCGGCAGATATTCGTTAAGACGTGAACGCGTCGCCTCGTCTTTCATACGCAGTGTGATACCGATATACAGTACACGGTCCGCATCACCCAGATTGACGGTAAAGGTATCCAGCGCGAAGAATACCGGGGCTGGCGGTGGAGCCGGTTCCGCTTTGACGCTGGCGGACGGCTGCTGCTGCATGCGCCAGTAGCTATAACCCGCAGTTGCGCAGGCGGCGAGGGTAATTAATACCAGCAGAGGGATCCAAATAGCGCGTTTACTTTTTTTGTTAATCGCGGAGTCAGTCATCAGATACGGGCTTCCTGTTTCGGTACAGCTTATGGGCTGATTATCCCGTGTCCTGTCCACGACAAAGCGTGGAAAAGACGCGGATAATCATGCTACCTCTGGCGTTAGGCGAAGATGTCTACTGCTCCATCACCGCGTGCTGCGGCTTGCAGTGAGGCTGGCGTAGCCAGTACGGCGTCATCTTCAGCGGCAAAAATGTCTTGTCCCTGAGCGCGACCCGTCTGCTGTTGCTGCCCGGAAGACTGCTGATTGCCGGCAAAGCTTTCACTACTGATACTGCTTTGCCCAAGCTGGATCCCGCTTTCAGCCAACTGCGTACGCAGCATCGGTAACGCGGCTTCCAGCGCAGCACGTACGTGACTGTGTGGCGATACCATTTGCAGCTGCGCGAGGTTGTCATCCAGCTTGAGGGAAATATGCACCTGGCCGAGATCCTGTGGATGCAGGCGCAGTTCTGCGCTTTGCTGACCCTGACGCGTAAACAGCGTGACGTGCTGGCTCAGAGATTGCTGCCATTCGTGGCTACCCAATGGGGCGCTGAGTACGGGGGCGGCGGTCGGTAACGGCTGAGCATGGGGTTGCGGGCTACTTAACGGCGCCGCCGTCACGCCAACGCTGGTTGGCGAAGGGGAACTGTCAATTTCCGCTCTGGTCGTCGCTGCTGCCGCCAACGGGGTTAGCGTCGGATTGTTTGTCTGATCCAGGCTGCTGCCAGGATTGGCAATATCCGCTTTGCCTTTTTTGGCATCACCGGGCAGCAATTCGCCCGCGTTATCGGCGATAGCGCCGTGTACCGTGCCGCGTGACAACGCCGAAAGTGCGGCATCAACTGGGACTGGCGCGCTGTCGATGGCAGGCGTAGCCAGTGGTTGTCCTGGCAGCATGGCGAACAACGCGCTCAGGCTGGCGAGATCGTCATCGCTGAGCGTGGTGGTTTTTTCATCCTGCTGAGCGACTTTGCCCAGTGTTGTCAGGGCATTAGCTTTCAAGGAGGGCGTGAGGGCTGACAACAGTTGCTGAGCGTCTGTCATGTCGGCAAGAGACGCATCGGTTTGCATCTCTTTTTGCGCCAGCAGCTCGGATAACTTGAGCGACGGGGTTGGATCGCCATTTTTTTGCAGCAACCCTTTTTGCAGTTTGCTACCGGCCGCCTGTAAGTCGGCAAGCGACAGCGGGGCGTCTTTACCCTGCGCGTCGCCCGCACCTAATGCGCCAGCCAGCAGCGCTAAAAAATCCTCGGCTGAATCTACCGCTTTGCCAGACTGAAGACCTGCGGCTACGTCGGTGTCGGTGGTAATCAGTTGGGGTAAAGTAATCATTCGGGTTTCCTCATAGCTGCGCGCTGAGCAAATTCATCCATCTTTTTCTGATCCAGGCGGTTTTCAGCCAGCAATGCCGCCGAGGTTTGTCTGTCCTGCAGAGTCTGCCATGCCTGTAAACGTTGTTTTTTATCACGCCAACTGTTCAAAGCCTGGTCCACTTTCTGCGTCCATTGATTGAGCTGTTGGCGATGTTGCTCAATGGCTTTTTCCAGCGTCTGAATAAATTGCTGGTAATTGATCCAGCGATTGCTGGTAATACCCTGACCCATGTCAGTGTTAAGATTGTTGCGATACTCATGCTGATAATCGATCAGCATCTTCAACTGCTCTTCCGCCTGCTGACAGCCACGACGCATCTCTCCCAATAAGACAGCGGCGTCATCTACCTCTTTTTCAGCCAGGTCTTTCAATGTTGCTAATGCACCATGTTGTGCCATGACCTATGCTCTCCTGCTTAATCACACACCAGGGAAAATCAGTTCTAAAGCTTGCAGAGAATCTTCCCAGTCAGCCCGTTCAAAGATGCCTTGCTGTAAGAACGCTTCCAGTTGCGGCCATAAGGCGATGGCTTTATCCAGCATGGGATCGCTGCCTTTGGCATACGCCCCCACGCTAACCAGATCGCGGTTGCGCTGGAAGCTGGATAGCAACTGTTTAAAGTTACGCACCCGCGCATAGTGTTGTTCACTAATGAGCGCGGTCATAGCGCGGCTGATCGAGGCTTCAATATCGATGGCCGGATAGTGACCCGCCTCAGCCAGATGACGTGACAGCACAATGTGGCCGTCCAGAATCGCGCGCGCGGAATCCGCAATGGGGTCCTGCTGGTCGTCACCCTCGGTCAGTACCGTATAAAACGCGGTAACTGAACCGCCGCCGTGAATACCGTTCCCGGCACGTTCAACCAGCGCCGGTAATTTGGCGAATACTGAAGGGGGATAACCTTTGGTTGCCGGCGGCTCGCCGATCGCCAGGGCTATCTCACGTTGCGCCATCGCGTAGCGGGTGAGGGAGTCCATAATCAGCAATACGTGCTGTCCACGATCGCGGAAATCTTCAGCAATACGCGTAGCATAGGCCGCGCCTTGCATACGTAATAGCGGCGAGACATCTGCCGGAGCGGCAATCACCACCGAGCGTGCGCGACCGTCGGCTCCGAGGATATTTTCAATGAAATCTTTAACTTCACGGCCACGTTCGCCAATCAGGCCCACGACGATAACATCGGCCTGGGTATAGCGCGCCATCATGCCGAGCAGAACGCTTTTACCAACGCCGGAGCCTGCGAAAAGTCCCATACGCTGGCCGCGACCAACGGTTAACAACGCGTTGATGGGACGTACGCCGGTATCCAGTACGTGCTCAATCGCGGTACGTTGGAGCGGGTTAAACGGCGGCGTAATCAACGCCCCAGTTTCGGTGGTATCCGGGGCGGGCAGTCCGTCGAGCGGTTTGCCGCTACCGTCTAGCACCCGCCCGAGCAGTGCAGGGCCAAGCGGTAATTGCTTGCCGCTTTGCAGACCTTCGCCAGCAATGTTCTTTGCGTACACGCGCGCGCCAGGCAAAACGCCTTCGACCTCTTCGAGCGGCATCAGAAACAGACGCTGACCGTTAAAGCCCACAACTTCACTTTCGACTTCCTGGGTTTCGTTGCCGTCCTGACGCTCAATAACGCAGGTGGCGCCGAGCGGCAATTGTAATCCCGTGGCCTCCAGCACCAGCCCGGTGGCACGGGTCAGTCGACCGTAACGGCGCACCGCAGGCAGTAGCGACATTTTCTCTTCGAAGTTGTCCAGTGTATTGAGCCAGCGAGTCAGGCGAGTAGTCATTACACGACTCCCGGCGCTGCCAGACGGCAGAGTTCTTGCCAACGCGTGGCGACGCTGGCATCCAGATCGCCTTCGTCGGCTGAGACTTTACAACCGCCGTGATGCAGCGTCGGATCGCCGCGCAACCGCCAGCCGTGCAGGCTGAGGGTCGCACCGAGCATCTCCTCCACACGCTGGAGATCGTCCGGATGCACACGCAATTGCGGTTTACCGCTAAACAACGGCTCCTGCTGCAACAGCTGTTGGATTTGCTTAATCAACGCCGCGTTATCCACGATTGGCGTCTGACCAATCACCTGACGCGCGGCTTCCAGCGCCATTTGCATCAGGCGTGAGGCGATAACGCTGTCCAGTGCGTCCAGCGTATTCTGAAATTCGCTCACCAACTGCTGCATGCGGGCATGAATCGGCGCATGCTGAGCGCGCGCCTGGCTCTGACCTTGCTCCAGTCCCTGGTTCAGACCTTCCTGATAACCTTGTTCGTGGCCCTTTTGTCGACCTTCCGCCAGGCCCGCGTTATAGCCTTGCTCATGGGCTTGCATTTGCAACTGTGCGAGCTGCTGCTCAAGCTGTTGCTCTGCAGAGAGTTCCGGCTCGTCGGACTCTTCTGACAGCGGCGTTTCGCTGTGGTCGGCCAGTATGAACTCCGCCATTGGTGGGGCGAGATCGTCCGGGGTCCAGACTTTCCATGGCAGTTCGTTAGACATAGGTATCCTCGCCGCTGCCTATCACCATCTCGCCGGTTTCCGCCAGACGACGCACAATAAGCAGAATGGCTTTCTGTTCGTTTTCCACTTGCGACAAACGCACCGGACCGCGGTTGGCGAGGTCGTCGCGCAGAATATCGGCAGCACGTTGCGACATGTTGCGCAGGAACTTCTCGCGCAGCGGCTGTTCGGCACCTTTCAGGGCAATCAGCAGCGATTCGGAATCCACTTCCTGCAGCAGGCGCTGGATGCTGCGATCGTCGACGTCCACCAGGTTTTCGAACAGGAACATCTCGTCGATAATTTTCTGTGCCAGTTCGCCGTCGAATTCGCGTACGGCGGTAATAACGGCTTCTTCCTGCTGGGTTTTCATCAGGTTGATAATTTCTGCCGCCGTTCTCACGCCGCCCATTTTGCTGCGCTTGAGGTTCTGGCCATCGAGCAGACCGTTGAGTACCTCGGTCAGTTCTGCCAGCGCGGCAGGCTGTACGCCACCGAATGTGGCGATACGCAGCATGACGTCATGACGTAAACGTTCGTCAAACAGCGCCAGAATATCGGCAGCCTGACCTCGTTTGAGGTGCACCAGAATGGTGGCGATAATCTGCGGATGCTCGTCGCGGATAAGGTCGGCGGCGCTTTGCGGCTCCATAAAGTTGAGCGTTTCAATGCCGCTGGTGGTATCGCGGGTTTCCAGAATATCTTCCAGCAGGCTGGAGGCACGTTCCTCGCCAAGCGCTTTCACCAGCACGGAGCGTAGATATTCGTTGGCGTTGATATTCAGTGCGGCAAACTGTTCTGCTTCTTGCTCAAACTCGGCCAGCACTTCCGTCAACTGTTTGTTGGAGATCTGGCGTACGTTCGCCATCGCTGTACTGAGCGCCTGAACTTCGCGCGTGGAAAGGTGCTTAAACACCTCCGCCGCGCGATCTTCGCCAATGGTCATCAGCAGGATGACGCTTTTATCGGTACCGGTAAGGGCATTACTCATGATCGTTACTCATCCACTGGCGAATGACCAGCGCCACGACGCGCGGATCGTTATCTGACATTTCACGAATACGCTGACTCATGACTTCTGCACCCAGACGCTGATTAGTTCGACGCTGCTGGGTTTGTTCGTCTTTGCTAAGTCGAACTTCAACCGCTTCTTCGGTTTCCTGACGGATACGCGTTTTCTCTTGAACGGCTTTTGCTTCTTCGCTGCGACGAACCAACTGCGGGCGAACAGCTTTTCGCCACAGGATCCAGGCGACTAACAGAACCAGTAACCAACGACCTGCGGACATTAACTGATCAATAAAGGACTGCTGTTTCCAGAACGGTAGCTCGCCAATGGAATCGTCGGTCGCCGTGAAGGGAGAGTTCACCACGTTCAGGGTATCGCCACGCTTGTCGGAGAAGCCCATCGCTTCGCGGGTCAGATCCTCAATCTGTTTCATCTGCTCGGCGGTTAACGGCAACGGTTTGCCGTCTGGCAAGGTTTTATAGTTGACGACTACTGCCACCGAGAGACGCTGTACATCGCCAACGTTCATTTTGGTGTGGCGAATGGTACGGTCGACTTCATAGTTGCTGGTTTCATTGCGCTGCGTACTGCGCGGGCCGGCATTATTGCTGTTATTCGCCGTTTGCGGGTTTTGCGTATTTTGCGCGTTTTGCTGATTAGCTGGTGGGTTGGCGATTGGCGCGGTATTTGCCGGAGCAGGCTGATTAGACAATGCGCCCGGGACGCCGCCTGGCGCTCCGCTACCAACCTGTTCGCTGACGTTCAACTGACGTGAACGCAGCACGGCCTGGGACTCATCACCGTTTGGACGATACTGCTCTTCGGTTTGCTCTTTGTTGGCAAAATCCAGCTGTGCGGTGACCTGCGCGTGTACATTACCGTTGCCGACAATCGGCGACAGGATCGATTCGATACGACGCTGAACGCGGCCCTCAACATCGCTGGCGTATTTCAGTTGCGCATCGTTAAGATCGCGGCTGCTGGTGTTCGACTGAGTTAACAGGTGACCCGCCTGGTCGACCAGCGTAACGTTGCCCGGAGGTAAGCCTGCAACAGCGCTGGAGACCAAATGCGTGACCGCACTGATCTGACCTTCATCGAGGGCGCGGCCCGGCTCGAGATTGACGGTGACGGAGGCTGAAGGCGCTTTTTGTTCACGCACAAACAGCGACGGTTTCGGCATTGCCAGATGCACGCGGGCGCGTTTTACCGGTCCCAGCGTTTCAATGGTACGGGCTAATTCACCTTCCAGCGCACGCTGGTAGTTGACCTGCTCGCTAAACTGGCTGATACCAAACTTTTCCTGATCCAGCAGTTCAAAGCCCACCGCACCGCCTTTCGGCAGGCCTTGTTGCGCCAGACGTAAGCGCAGTTCGTGGACTTTATCGGCAGGAACTTCAATGGCGCCGCTTCCCTCAGTAAAACGGTAGGGAACGTTCATCTGCGTCAGTTGGGTGACAATCGCGCCACCATCCTGATCGGAAAGATTGCTGAACAGCGTGCGGTAGTCAGGCGCTTTGGCCCACAGGACCATCGCCACGATGATAGCGACGGCAGCGGCTCCCGCCACAATCAGAGGAATTCTGGGATTCGCGCGCAGGCGGTTTAACCACTCGAGAGGTTTAAGCTGGGTTGCAGTCGATGCTGTCGCACTCATCTCGCACCTCGTGGCTTATCGTGGACGGCGTTTTTTGCAAAGTGGAACAAGACTCACTCCCGGGTCAGCAAACTCGAAAAATTGACGGTCTCATTATTTGCGGTTTCGAATTTTTCTATGCGTTAAAAACCGTGGTTTTTTATCGTTATTTAACGCCTTTATCTTATTGACTAACTGGTAATCTCAACTACGTAAAAAATCATCCAGGGGATCAGAATGTCGGCAATACAGGGGATTGAAGGGGTCATCAGCCAGCTACAGACCACGGCGATGTCAGCAAAAATGCAGGATTTGCAGCCACAACCGACCGTGAGTTTTGCCGGTCAACTGCATGCAGCGTTAGACAGGATCAGCGATGTGCAAACCGCATCCCGTGTGCAGGCTGAGAAATTTACCCTCGGTGAACCGGGTATTGCGCTGAATGATGTGATGACCGATATGCAAAAAGCGTCGGTATCGATGCAGATGGGTATTCAGGTGCGTAATAAACTGGTGTCGGCGTATCAGGAAGTGATGTCGATGCAGGTGTAGAGACTGCGTGCAGAGAATGTTTGCCGGATAAGCGCAGCGCCATCCGGCAACGAGTTATTTCTGAATCAAATAGCGGATCGTTGGGCCATCCTGCTGAATATCCAGCACCGTATAACCGTGATTACGCGCATCCAGTGGAATATTGTTGATTGACTGCGGGCAATCGCTCACCACTTCCAGAATTTCACCTTTCTTCAATTGCGGCATCGCTTCCAGCGTGGCTACAGCCGGGTACGGGCACGGTTCGCCGACCATATCGAGGCGATAATCAGGCACGATATTTTTCATACAGACTCCTTGGCAGGCGTCAGCCCTGCGCGACGGAAGAAACGTTTTTCCCAGCCGATAATCAGCATCAGCGCGGCAAATAACAGCAGATAGGTCACCAGCAGACCACCGAGCGGGCCGAAGGTGTTAAGCAGATTCACTTTGTCCCAGTTGGTGGCAAGCGCGGGAGCAAAATCATCCCAGTAGTAGGCCAGAATGGTCGAGCCAATTACGTTGCCCAGACCAACCCACCAGTAATGTACCTGACCTTCAACGGCGCGGTACATCCAGCCGGTTTCACACCCGCCCGCTAAAACAATACCGAAGCCGAAAAGCAAGCCGCCGATCACCGCATTTGGACCCGCCCACATGATTTTAGGCTCAACGCCAAGTTGCACGTAGCTAAAGATACCGATGGCGCTGACCGCCATCCCGAAGATGATCGCTTTTGCCATATGGGTACGACCGGAAATCCACAGGTCGCGGAAGGCGGAGGTGAAGCAGATCTGCGCCCGTTCAATCAGCAGACCAAACCCGACGCCAAACAGCATAGCCAGACCGAGCTTGGGTTTATCCATTGCGGTGAGTAGCGCCCAGCCGATCATGGCGATAAACACCAGCATGCCGAGGCGAAAACGGCGACGGGCCTGGTCCGGTTTTTGCGTCAACGGTGAAGCGGCGGAGACTTTCTGCATTTTGACCGGAATACGGAACATCGGCAGCAGGGTAAAGCGTGCGCCAAACCACGAGCCAATAGCCGTTGCCAGTGCGAAAAACCAGGCGTGTAGCGAGAACTGCGGAATGCCGGTGAAGAATGCGGCCAGGTTACAGCCCATTGCCAGTCGGGCACCGAAACCGGCGATCATCCCGCCGACTATCGCCTGCATAATGCGCACCCGACTGCGCGGCATGCGTAATTTGACGTTGTTTGCCCACAGCGCGGCAGCAAAACAGCCACCAAACATGCCGAGGATCATCATCCCGTCAATGCGGGTCAGGGGCGAGCCTTCGAGATGGATCAGTTTGTAGTATCCCCACTCTTCGGCATGCACGCCAAACAGTTGCAGGATTTGACCACCCCAGCGCGTGAATTCGCCGGTCACGGCCCAGAAGGTTCCCGTAATGCCGAAATAATAAGTAGAGAGAATACCCGCTGCGATGACCGCAGGGGCGGGGGCCCAAAATTTAATTAACCAGGCCTGTTTGAAGTGTTGCCATGACATGCGTTTTGCCTCTGAACTCAGAAGGTATGTAACAAGAAGTGTGGATACTACACCGATCAGAATTTTTGACTATGAGTAATAAGAGGTAATACCGTCTGGATCAATCTTTCTCAACGCAGCCGAAAGGCTGGCGGCATCAGGCCTTTAATGCCACAATCCCATTTTCTTCGCATGCAGGATGAATGATGAAAAAATTAGCAATCGTTGGTGTATTTCTGGCGCTTACCGGATGCGCCGAAGTAGAAAATTATAACGACGTGGTGAAAACGCCAGCGCCAGCCGGTCTGGAAGGATACTGGCAGTCAAAAGGTCCGCAACGCAGCCTGGTCAGCCCGGAAGCGATTGCCAGCCTGGTGGTAACAAAAGAGGGCGATACGCTGGATTGTCGCCAGTGGCAGCGGGTCATTGCCCTGCCGGGGAAACTGACGATGATTTCAGGCGATCTCACCAACGTGACGGTGAAACGCGAGCTGTATGAGATTGAGCGGGAAGGCAATACGCTGGAATATGACGGTATGACGCTGCAGCGGGTCGATCGCCCGACGCAGGAATGTGCTGACGCGTTAAAGAAAACGCCGCTGGCCACGCCACTGCCATAAGTTATACGCCCCGGTAGCCAACGGCCACCGGGGTTAAGTTTTACAACACGTCCTCAATTACCCACACGCTGACGCTACCGCCGTTACAGAAAAACGTTGCTTCACCGTTTTCATCGGTGACCACGCTTTCTTCGCGATTTCCCAGATAGTCACGCCAGGTTTTATTGCCGTAATTCGCGCCGAGATTGATGGTCTTTTCGCCATCATCGCCGTTAGACAGGACCACCACACAGCCGGGATCTTCTTCCGTTCCGCTGCGGCTAAAAGCAATACAGTTAGGATGATCGAAAAAGAGCGTCTGTACCCCGTGCGCGAAGCGTTGGCGCGCGAGGATCAGTTCATCAAGCTGCTCGATGATCGGCATGTCGATAGGATAGGTTTCGCCATCTCCGCCAGTGTCTTCGTAATGCGCTCCGTAGAGGTCAGGATAAAACACCGACGGCACGCCGTTTTCTCGTAACAGGATCAACGCATAGGCCAGCGGCTTAAACCACGGCTCGACAGGGGCTTCGAGTGCCTGTAAGGGCTGAGTGTCGTGGTTGGCCACCAGCGTTACGGCATGAAAGGGATCGGCCTCCACTAACGTGTCGGTGAAAATCTGGCTCATGTCGTAATCACGACCCTGACGGGAGGCTTCGTGGAATTTCATCTGCAAAGGGGCATCGAACAACATGGTTTTCCCCTCCACCTGATTAATGTAGGTTTGTAGCTTATCGACCTCGTGGGACCAGTATTCCGCGACGATAAACAGTGGCCTGGGAGCGACTTCCTGTACGTGCTCGATCCACTCTTTATAAAACCATGCCGGAATATGTTTCACGGCATCTAAGCGAAAACCGTCGCACTGGGTTTGCTCCATTACCCAGCGAGCCCAGTATTTGATCTCCTCGGTAACCGCGTGATTACGGAAATCGATGTTCTCTCCCATCAGATAATCAAAATTACCCAACTCATCATCAACCTGATCGTTCCAGCCTTCCCCGGTGTAGTCGTTAACGATTTTAAAAATGCCGTCTTCGGTTGGATTTTCGATATGGTCAATGCCGCTGAAACATTTAAAGTCCCAAATGAATTGCGAGTACTGGCCTGCGCGGGCAGGGAAGGTGTAACGCGTCCAGCCTTCGCATTCTACTATCTCATCGTCTATTTGCGTGCGATCGTCGGCGTTAACCCGCTGAACGCGGATATTCTCTTTCTCATCCGCGCCCATTTTGTGGTTGACCACCACGTCGAGCAGGACGGCAATATCATTGTGTTTTAGCGCGTCTATCGCCGCCAGCAGCTGGTTTTTATCGCCGTATTTGGTGGCGACGGTTCCCTTTTGGTCGAATTCGCCCAGATCAAACAAATCGTAGGAGTCGTAGCCAACGGAGTAGCCGCCGGATGCGCCTTTATAGGCGGGAGGTAACCACACCATATTGATGCCGATGTCATTGAGTCCGCCTGCGCGTTCGGCAAGTTCGGGCCAGAGTTGACCGCCCTCAGGGTAATACCAGTGAAAATACTGCAATAACGTGGGATTTTTCATCTTCCGTGCTCCAGAAGTCGTTTGGCCGACCTCTGGAGTATGGAAGATAATTCAGACGAGACGGGAAATTATTGTGGGGCAGTGGGGGCGTCGGGGACTAACAGCATGCCGGAAAGACGACCATAGGCGTTATTCAGCGTCTTTTGGCGCGTCGACTGACCGATGAGATTGCTGAGTTCATCCAGGCGCTGCTGCAACAATGTTTTGAGCAGTTGTTCGTTATCCAGCGTCTGTTTAATGTACCCGGCCACTAAGTCCTGAATACTTCGCGTAATGCCTGGTGGAGTTTGCTCTTCCATGACCACTTCAATACTTTGCAGATAGGTAACTTCCTGTTCCAGTAAAAGGTCCCATTCACCACGCTGCGCCAGTTCCAGCAGCGAGTGACTGAGTAGCGCGATGCGCTGCCAACGGTTGATAAACTCCACGGCTGAGGTCATTAACGAGACTCCTGGGACGACGCGTTCGGTGAGATCTGTTTCCAGGCATCCGCAATGTTGCCGAGTAACCCTTCGACTTCTTCAATGGCTTGACAATCATTATTCAGATTAGCGTGCAGTAAGCGGCGAACCATATAGTCATACAATGAAGAGAGATGGGTGGCGAGTTCTCCCCCTTTTTCGTGGTCCAGGCCGGCTTTCAGGCCATTATCAATAATATTGATGGCTTTACTTAACGCTTCACCTTTGGCGACGATATCACCTTGCTGCATAAACAGGCGAGCGCGCACCAGGGCGCTGTTGGCGCCATCAAACAACATTTCAATCAGCTGATGTGGATTGGCGCTCATTACGGCGCTTTCCACGCTGACCTGTGCATAGGCTTTGGTACCGCTCGCGGTATACATGCTTACCTCGTGTTATCAGGAATTATTCATCGCTGAAAATTGTTGCCCCAAATACGTACTGGTGCTGTTCAGCTTACTCATCATGGAATCCAGTTGGGTAAACTGGGCTTTATAACGAGCAACGACTTCATCAATACTGTTGCTGACAGTCAGATACTGTTTAGTCAGCAGCTTCAGGTTGGCGTTAATATTGTCTTGCGCATTATCGATAATGCCGTCATCGGCCAGATAGCTTTTTACTTCGGTGGCAATCTTAGTGGTAATACCGGTCTCTTTGCCATCGCCAACCAGCAGCTCGCGAGTGGCAGCGGTATTATCTTTCAGTGCCTTAGCCAGCTTTTCTTCATCGATTTTTAATTTCCCGGTACCACCGTCCTGCGTAATACCAATCTCAGACATGGTTTTAAACGGGGATTCGCTGCCGCTGTTAGCAAATGGCGCACGAATGCCGTTTTGAATGGTACGGAGAACGCTATCGCCCAGCAACGCGCCGTTATCGGCGCTGGCCGCTTCACCCGGTTCAACTTCTTTATATTTCGTCAGCGTGCCAAAGGTATCCACCAGTGAGTTATAGGCTTCTACCCAGGCCTTGATCGCCGTGGTGGCCTTTTCATCACTTTTTGTTACCGTGATAGACGCATCTTTTACTTCTTTGGTCAGCTGGAGCGTGATGCCCTGCGGAGCGTCAGTTACGGTATTGCTTTGACGTTCAATATCAATGCCGTTGACGGTCAATTGCGCATTTTGCGCCCCGACCAGCTGTTTCATTTTCCCGCTGCCGGCTTTGCTGTCATAGGACAGTAAATCGCTCAGTTTTGCGTCGTTGGACACCGAGATGGTCATTTCACTTTCAGTGCCGCTTTCTGCGGTTAACACCAACTGGTAGTCGTCTTCTTTAACCTTCACCAGACTTGCGGAAATACCGCTGTCGGCATCATTTATGGCATCGCGAATATCTTCCAGTGAGGTTTCGCCTTTGCCTAATTTGATTTCCAGTGGCTCTTTACGGCCCGGTTGCGAAATCGTAATCGTACGTTCATCGACGCTGGTATCGCCCAACTGTTCTTTAGTCGAGGTAATTTTCGCCGTAGTCGATAATGACTGTGCCTGCGCCAGTTGAGTGACGCTGACGGTGTATTTACCTGGAGCAGCGCCCGCGGTGGTGCTGACTTTTAAATCTTCTGTGCTGCTGGTGGCAGTGGTGCTTTTAAACAGATCGGCATTGTTCAGTGCGGTATTCGCAGTCTGAAATTTTTCTAATGCACTTTTTAGCGTGCCATACGCGGTCAGACGCGAGGTGTTAGCGCTCTGCTGCTGGGTAATTGGCGTTAAACGCTTTTTCTCAGCAGTGGTTAAGTTTGTCAGCAATGTATCCAGCGGTAAGTTCGAACCAACGCCCAGTGATGTAAATGAAGGCATGCCTAATTCCTTGTGATTGCAAACAGTAGTTAACCGCTTTATCGGCAATCTGCGCGCAAAGTTTAATAATAGTTTTGCAAAAATAATGCGCGGAATAGTGGTGCATATAGAGGGTATTTCAGCGGCTAAGAAAAAAAACGACGGAAAGTAAAAATTTTCTAAAGTTCGAAATTAAGGTGCCGATACAAGGGTTACGGTGAGAAACCGTGGGCAACAGCCCAATAACATCAAGTTGTAATTGATAAGGAAAAGATCATGGCACAAGTCATCAATACAAACAGCCTGTCGCTGTTGACCCAGAATAACCTGAACAAATCTCAGTCTTCCCTGAGCTCCGCTATCGAGCGTCTGTCCTCTGGTCTGCGTATCAACAGCGCGAAAGATGATGCTGCTGGTCAGGCGATTGCTAACCGCTTCACCTCTAACATCAAAGGTCTGACTCAGGCGTCCCGTAACGCCAACGATGGTATCTCCATCGCGCAGACCACTGAAGGTTCTCTGTCTGAAATCAACAACAACCTGCAGCGTGTTCGTGAGCTGGCGGTTCAGTCTTCTACTGGTACCAACTCCCAGTCTGACCTCGACTCTATCCAGGCTGAAATCACTCAGCGTCTGAACGAAATCGACCGCGTATCTGGTCAGACCCAGTTCAACGGCGTGAAAGTGCTGGCGAAAGACAACACCCTGACCATCCAGGTCGGTGCCAACGATGGCGAAACCATCGATATCAACCTGAAAGAAATCAACTCCAAAACTCTGGGTCTGGACAGCCTGAGTGTGCAGGATGCTTACACCACTAAAGCAACTGCTGTTGGTACTCCTGATACCTATAAAGATGGTACAGATACTTTAGTCACACCTAATGCTGCTGCTATCACTGCAGCTGCAGGTGGTACTGGTGGTGCTGCAACTGTTGAATTTAAAGACGGTAACTATTATGTAAACATTACTGGTACCACTGGTGGTGCTGATGGCATGTACAAGGCCACTGTAGCTGGTACTGCCGTTACCATTGGTGCAATCGATAACACAATTACCAAAGCTGAAACCACAACAATTACCAAGAACCAGGTTGTGGATGTTGCTGGTACTAAACCAGACACTACTGCAGCAGCAACTGCTTTAGTTGGTGCTGGTGTTGCGGGTGCTACCGCGGGTAACACCACGCTGGTTAAGATGTCTTTTGAAGACAAAAACGGCAAAGTTATTGATGGCGGGTATGCACTGGAAAACAACGGCAAATACTACGCTGCTGATTACGATGCAAAAACCGGTAAAATCACTGCTAAAACAGTTGATTACACTGATGACAAAGGCGTGGGCCAGAAAGCCGCTGTCCAATTCGGTGGTGTGAACGGCAAAACTGAAGTGGCAACTGTTGACGGCAAACAGTACCTGGCCTCCAGCGTGAAAGGTCACGATTTCAAATCTGGTGCAGCGCTGAACGAAGTCGCTACCGCGAAAACAGATAGCCCGCTGGCGAAAATCGACGCGGCGCTGGCTCAGGTTGCTGACCTGCGTTCCGACCTGGGTGCGGTACAGAACCGTTTCAACTCTACCATTACCAACCTGGGTAACACCGTAAACAACCTGTCTGAAGCCCGTAGCCGTATCGAAGATGCTGACTACGCGACCGAAGTGTCCAACATGTCTCGTGCAAACATTCTGCAACAGGCAGGTACTTCTGTACTGGCACAGGCTAACCAGACCACGCAGAACGTTCTGTCTCTGCTGCGTTAATTTACGCTTACTGCGCAAACCCCGCTCCGGCGGGGTTTTTTATAATTAGCTTTACCCGTAACCCCTAAATAACCCCCCATTTCACCCACTATTCACCCGATTAAAACCCCTGCAGAAACGGATAATCATGCCGATAACTCATTTAACGCAGGGCTGTTTATCGTGAATTCACTGTATACCGCTGAAGGTGTAATGGATAAACACTCGCTGTGGCAGCGTTATGTACCGTTGGTGCGTCACGAAGCATTGCGCCTTCAGGTGCGTTTGCCGGCGAGCGTAGAACTGGATGACCTGCTACAAGCGGGCGGCATCGGGTTATTGAATGCAGTTGACCGATATGACGCTTTGCAAGGAACGGCATTTACCACTTACGCAGTGCAGCGTATTCGTGGAGCGATGCTGGACGAACTACGTAGCCGGGACTGGGTACCGCGTAGCGTTCGGCGCAATGCTCGCGAAGTGGCACAGGCGATGGGACAACTGGAGCAGGAATTAGGGCGTAACGCGACTGAAACCGAAGTGGCGGAGCGTCTGGCTATTCCTGTGCAAGAGTATCGTCAGATGTTGCTTGATACCAATAACAGCCAGCTCTTCTCTTATGACGAGTGGCGGGAAGAGCATGGCGATAGTATTGAGCTGGTGACGGAAGAACATCAGCAGGAAAACCCGTTACAACAGCTACTTGAGGGTAACCTCCGCCAGCGCGTGATGGACGCGATCGAGGCGTTGCCGGAGCGCGAAAAGCTGGTGTTAACGCTGTACTACCAGGAAGAGCTGAATCTGAAAGAGATTGGCGCGGTACTGGAAGTCGGGGAATCACGGGTCAGCCAGTTGCACAGTCAGGCCATCAAACGTCTACGCACCAAGCTGGGTAAGCTATAGGGGTACATTATTACCCCTGAACAATGCCGCATTACGAATTGACTACCAGGAGTTCTCATGACGGTGCAGCAATCAAAAAGACGGCCTCTAAGCCGCTACCTCAAAGATTTCAAACACAGCCAGACGCATTGCGCCCATTGCTTTAAGCTGCTCGACCGGATCACGTTGGTTCGCCGCGGGCAAATTGTGAATAAAATCGCCATCGCCCGACTGGACACTTTGCTGAATGAAGCTGAGTGGGAACAGGAAAAAAAAGAGTGGGTGGCACTGTGTCGTTTTTGCGGTGATTTGCACTGCAAAGAGCAGAGCGACTTTTTTGACATTATCGGTTTTAAACAATTTTTATTCGAACAGACCGAAATGAGCCACGGCACGGTACGTGAATACGTTGTCCGCCTGCGCCGCCTCGGAAATCATCTGACCGAACAAAATATCTCTCACGACCTGCTGCAGGAAGGGTTCCTCGACGAAAACCTTGCCCCGTGGCTGCCGGAAACCAGCACCAACAATTACCGCATCGCCTTGCGTAAGTATGAGCAGTTCAAAGCCCATACCCATATAGGACATATGCAGAAATCCTCCTGGACAGCCAGTTCTGATATATATTAAAAACGAATAAGGTGTAACAGAGTGATGTTTGTGGATCACGACAAGCGCTCTACACTACGCTCATAAACACGTCATCCTTCAAGTTGCCTCTGTGTTGGCTGCGCTCATTCACCCCAGTCACTTACTTTAGTAAGCTCCTGGGGACTTACTCGCTTGCCGCCTTGATGCAACTAGAATGATTTTGTGTATAAATAGCAGTCACTAATGACAATATTCGGGGTAACTATGAAATTAGCACTTCTGGGACGTCAGGCTCTGATGGGTGTAATGGCTGTTGCACTTGTCGCCGGAATGAGCGTAAAGACTTATGCGGATGAAGGTCTGTTAAATAAAGTTAAAGAGCGCGGCACGCTGCTGGTGGGCCTGGAAGGGACCTATCCCCCGTTTAGTTTTCAGGGCGATGACGGCAAGCTGACCGGTTTTGAAGTGGAATTTGCCGAGGAGCTGGCTAAACATCTGGGTGTGAAAGCCTCGCTCAAACCGACCAAATGGGACGGTATGCTGGCCTCTCTTGATTCCAAACGCATTGACGTGGTCATCAACCAGGTGACCATCTCTGACGAACGGAAGAAAAAATACGATTTCTCTACCCCGTATACTGTGTCTGGTATTCAGGCGCTGGTGAAGAAAGGCAATGAAGGCGTTATTAAGACTGCTGCCGATCTGAAAGGTAAAAAAGTCGGCGTTGGTCTGGGTACCAACTATGAAGAGTGGCTGCGTCAGAACGTGCAGGGCGTGGATATTCGTACCTATGATGATGATCCGACCAAATACCAGGATCTGCGCGTAGGCCGTATCGATGCCATTCTGGTTGACCGCCTGGCCGCACTGGACCTGGTGAAAAAAACCAAGGATACGCTGGCCGTTACCGGTGAAGCATTCTCCCGCCAGGAGTCCGGCGTGGCGCTGCGCAAAGGCAATGAAGATCTGCTGAAAGCGGTTGATGCTGCCATTGCCGAAATGCAAAAAGACGGTACGCTGAAAGCGCTGTCTGAAAAATGGTTTGGAGCGGATGTGACGAAATAATCGTCATCCGATGAAAAAAGGCGCCTTTAACAGCGCCTTTTTTTATTTCATTACGCCTGAACGTGCATAATAAAAAGAACATCACAACAACGAATACCGGAGGCTGTATGCCGCTGCATAACTTAACGCGCTTTCCACGTCTGGAATTTATTGGCGCGCCAACACCGCTCGAATATCTTCCACGCTTTTCCGACTACCTCGGGCGCGATATTTTCATCAAACGCGATGACGTCACGCCGATGGCCATGGGCGGCAATAAGCTGCGTAAGCTGGAATTTCTCGCCGCAGACGCGTTGCGTGAAGGCGCTGATACGCTGATAACCGCCGGTGCGATTCAGTCTAACCACGTTCGCCAGACGGCGGCGGTAGCGGCTAAGCTCGGTCTGCACTGTGTGGCGCTGCTGGAAAATCCGATTGGCACCACTGCGGAAAACTATCTCACCAATGGCAACCGTCTGCTGCTGGATCTGTTTAATACGCAAATTGAAATGTGCGATGCGCTGACCGATCCGAATGCACAACTGCAGGAGTTGGCGACGCGTATTGAAGCGCAAGGGTTCCGCCCGTATGTGATCCCGGTTGGGGGCTCTAACGCGCTGGGCGCACTGGGTTATGTGGAAAGTGCGCTGGAAATAGCCCAACAGTGTGAAGGCGCTGTCGCGCTCTCTTCCGTAGTGGTTGCCTCGGGCAGTGCGGGAACGCATGCCGGACTGGCCGTCGGTCTGGAACAATTGATGCCAGACGTCGAACTTATCGGCGTGACTGTCTCGCGCAGCGTGGCGGATCAAAAACCCAAAGTTGTTACGCTGCAGCAGGATATTGCCCGAGAACTGGAACTGACGGCCTCCGCGGATATCCTGCTATGGGACGATTATTTTGCGCCGGGCTACGGTACGCCAAACGAAGAGGGCATGGAGGCGGTAAAACTGCTGGCACGGCTGGAAGGTATCTTGTTGGATCCGGTGTATACCGGCAAGGCGATGGCAGGTCTGATTGACGGCATCAGCCAGAAACGCTTCAAAGATGAAGGGCCAATTCTCTTTATTCATACTGGTGGGGCGCCTGCGCTGTTTGCCTACCATCCTCACGTGTAACGACCAGGTAGAAAAACGCTAATGCATGAAAGTATCCAACTGGTGATTGATTCTCTGCCGTACCTGCTCAAAGGTGCGGTTTTTACGCTGCAACTGAGCATCGGCGGGATGTTCTTTGGCCTCGTGCTGGGGTTTATCCTGGCGCTGATGCGTCTGTCGCCGCTGTTGCCTGTGCGCTGGCTGGCGCGCTTTTATATCTCAATCTTTCGCGGAACGCCGTTGATTGCCCAACTGTTCATGATCTATTACGGTCTGCCGCAGTTTGGTATTGAGCTGGATCCCATCCCGGCGGCGATGATTGGCTTGTCGCTTAATACGGCAGCCTACGCTGCGGAAACCCTGCGTGCGGCAATCTCTTCCATCGACAAAGGGCAGTGGGAGGCGGGCGCCAGTATTGGCATGACGAGATGGCAAACCATGCGCCGGGCGATCCTGCCGCAGGCCGCGCGGGTTGCGCTCCCGCCGCTGAGCAACAGCTTTATTAGCCTGGTGAAGGACACCTCTCTGGCTGCCACTATTCAGGTACCGGAACTGTTCCGCCAGGCGCAGCTGATTACCTCGCGTACTCTGGAAGTGTTCACAATGTATCTGGCGGCCTCGTTGATTTACTGGGTGATGGCGACGGTGCTTTCCGCACTGCAAAACTATTTTGAAGAACAACTGAACCGCCAGGAGAGAGAGCCGAAATGAGTGCTATCGAAGTCAGAAACCTGGTCAAAAAATTCCATGGGCAAACGGTGTTACATGGGATCGATCTCGACGTTAAACCCGGTGAGGTCGTGGCGATTATCGGGCCGAGCGGTTCCGGCAAAACCACGCTGTTGCGTAGCATTAATTTGCTGGAGCAACCGGAGGCGGGCACCATTAAAGTGGGTGAGATTACCATTGATACCGCACGTTCGTTAACTCAGCAAAAAGGCCTGATTCGTCAGTTGCGCCAGCACGTGGGGTTTGTGTTTCAGAACTTTAATTTGTTCCCACATCGTACGGTGCTGGAAAACATTATTGAAGGCCCGGTGATTGTTAAAGGCGAGCCGAAAGCCGAAGCGACAGCACGTGCGCGCGAACTGCTGGCGAAGGTTGGCCTGGCAGGTAAAGAAACCAGCTATCCGCGGCGCTTGTCCGGTGGGCAGCAGCAGCGCGTGGCTATTGCCCGGGCGCTGGCGATGCGACCCGAGGTTATTCTTTTTGATGAGCCGACCTCTGCGCTCGATCCTGAACTTGTTGGCGAGGTACTTAATACCATCCGTCAACTGGCGCAGGAAAAACGCACCATGGTGATTGTGACGCATGAAATGAGCTTTGCCCGCGATGTGGCCGACCGGGCGATATTTATGGATCAAGGCAGGATCGTGGAGCAGGGCCCCGCTAAATCCCTGTTCACGCATCCGCAACAGCCACGAACCCGTCAGTTTCTTGAAAAGTTTCTGATGCAATAAATTGTGCATACAGTACTCACCGATAATGTTTTTGGGTGAGTACTGCTCGCATAACTATTTATAAATATTGCTTTATTATCAACCCCCGATTCTGTTACTTCCTCTCGCCGTTGAGCAACGCTCAAGTAATTGTTCCTTTGTCCGATAATTTGCATATATAAAATACATTTATGTGTTAGCTTGTTTCATATGTTTGGATGATTATCAATCTCAGGGGCAATACCACTTAGTATGCAGGATCATGATTTCTTCACCTGGCGACGGAGCATGCTGTTACGCTTTCAGGAAATGGCGACGGCAGAGGATGTCTATAATGAATTACAGCAACAGACGCAGCACTTAGAGTTCGATTTTTACGCGCTCTGTGTTCGTCATCCCGTACCTTTTACCCGGCCCAAAACATCACTTCACACGACGTATCCCAAAGCCTGGGTGGCGCATTATCAGTCCGAGAATTATTTCGCGATTGATCCGGTGCTGAAGCCTGAAAACTTCAGTCAGGGGCATTTACCCTGGAACGACACCTTATTTCGCGATGCGCAGCCCCTGTGGGATGCCGCGCGCAATCATGGTTTACGTAAAGGGATGACGCAATGCTTAATGTTACCTAATCGAGCGTTGGGGTTTTTATCGGTGTCACGTGCAAGTATCCGCAATAGTCGCTTTGCGAATGATGAAGTGGAGCTCAGGATGCAGCTCTTGGTGCGGGAAAGTTTATCCGTTCTGACGCGACTGGAAGATGACATGGTCATGGCGCCAGAGATGCGCTTTAGCAAGCGGGAAAAAGAAATATTGAAATGGACCGCTGAGGGCAAAACATCTTCAGAAATAGCAATAATTCTCTCGATTTCTGAAAATACCGTTAACTTTCACCAGAAGAATATGCAAAAGAAATTCAATGCGCCAAACAAAACGCAGATTGCCTGTTACGCCGCTGCGACCGGGCTTATCTGAATAAATTATCGTTCTGAGTGTCAGACGCAGAACCGGCTGATAGCGATGCTTTCAGCCGGTTTCTTATTACTGGCGGTAGGCCTGTTTAATTTGCTTAACAGTGCTGGAAAATACCGCAGCCTGTGATTGATCTTCAATCTGTGCGATCTGTTTTTCCATTTTAAGAATCACGCGTCCTGCATCAGCTTGACCCATTGCCTGCAGCATCAGCGTTAACATGGCTTTCAGGCAGGTGACTTCATTGGCCAGTTCCTGGTTATTCTCAGCAGTGGAAAAGTCAGGCGTACTCATTTATTTTCCTCGTTATGTTTCAATGAAAAAGTGCGATGTGAAATCTTAAGGCGGCGGAGTATACCATAAGCGAGGCTAAAAATATCATCGGTTGTTTTTTGCGCAAACAAAAGTGGGTGACATTAAAATAAACAACATGTTGCACTGCATATATTTTCTCCACTTGATGTTTATTTCGAGTATTTTCTTCGTTAATTATTGTTACAACTTTAACTGCCTGGTTCGTATTCAGCGAAGGAATATGATTTTTTTGTCACTATTATGAAACAGCTATGCAGATATAACCGTGGCCGAAGGTTGCCAGTACTGAATGTTTCCACCCGTCGTACAATCTAATTTCCAAAAACGAGAGCAAAATCGAAAGTCGGGCGTTTTTTACATTTCAAAGTTGAGATAAAACCCGTTAACATAGGACCGATTAACTATCGGTAGCGTTATCCCTATTCTGGAGATATTCCTTTGATCAACGTTTTTCTTGTTGATGACCACGAACTGGTGCGCGCAGGGATACGACGCATTCTTGAAGATATAAAAGGCATTAAAGTTGTCGGCGAGGCGTGCTGCGGTGAAGATGCGGTAAAATGGTGCCGCTCAAATTCCGTTGACGTCGTGCTGATGGACATGAATATGCCCGGTATTGGTGGCCTTGAGGCAACGCGAAAAATTGCGCGTTCAACGGCTGACATTAAAGTGATCATGCTGACGGTCCATACCGAAAACCCGTTGCCTGCTAAAGTCATGCAGGCAGGAGCTGCGGGGTATCTCAGCAAGGGAGCCGCCCCCCAGGAAGTTGTGAGTGCGATTCGTTCGGTTTTTTCCGGCCAACGTTATATTGCCTCCGATATCGCTCAGCAAATGGCGCTCAGCCAGATTGAGCCTGAGAAAACGGAAACCCCGTTTGCCAGTTTGTCTGAACGTGAGTTGCAGATTATGCTGATGATCACCAAAGGTCAGAAGGTCAATGAGATCTCAGAACAGCTGAATCTTAGTCCTAAAACGGTGAACAGCTATCGCTATCGAATGTTCAGTAAATTAAACATTCACGGCGATGTTGAGCTGACTCATCTGGCAATTCGCCATGGCCTGTGTAATGCGGAGACATTAACAAGCCAGTGACCGATCAGTTTGATGCCAAAGCGTTCCTGAAAACCGTGACCAGTCAGCCCGGCGTGTATCGTATGTATGATATCGCCGGGACGGTCATCTACGTCGGGAAAGCGAAAGACCTGAAAAAAAGGCTTTCCAGCTACTTCCGTAGCAACCTCGCGTCGCGTAAGACCGAAGCGCTGGTCGCGCAAATACAGCAGATTGATGTCACGGTAACGCACACCGAAACCGAAGCGTTACTGCTTGAGCACAACTACATCAAGCTGTATCAGCCGCGCTACAATGTTTTGCTGCGCGACGATAAATCCTATCCTTTTATTTTCCTCAGCGGCGATACCCATCCTCGCCTGGCGATGCATCGTGGGGCTAAGCATGCCAAAGGCGAGTACTTTGGACCGTTCCCTAACGGTTATGCTGTACGTGAGACGCTGGCGCTGCTGCAGAAAATCTTCCCTATACGTCAGTGCGAAAACAGTGTTTATCGCAATCGCTCGCGTCCTTGTCTGCAATATCAGATTGGTCGCTGCCTCGGTCCGTGTGTCGCGGGTCTGGTGAGTGAAGAAGAGTATGCGCAGCAGGTTGATTACGTTCGTCTGTTCCTGTCCGGGAAAGACGATCAGGTATTAACGCAACTGATCGCCCGGATGGAAAAGGCCAGCCAAAATCTCGAATTTGAAGAGGCTGCCCGCATCCGTGATCAAATTCAGGCCGTACGCCGCGTGACTGAAAAACAGTTTGTCTCAAATACCGGAGACGATCTGGACGTCATCGGCGTGGCGTTTGACGCTGGCATGGCCTGTGTGCACGTTCTGTTCATTCGCCAGGGGAAAGTGTTAGGCAGTCGCAGCTATTTCCCGAAAGTACCGAGTGGAACAGAACTCGGCGAGGTCGTCGAAACCTTCGTCGGACAGTTCTATTTGCAGGGAAGCCAGATGCGCACCTTACCCGGTGAGATCCTGCTCGATTTTAATCTTAGCGATAAAACCCTGCTGGCGGATTCTTTGTCTGAGCTGGCCGGGCGGAAGGTTAACGTTCAGACGAAACCGCGAGGCGATCGCGCTCGTTATCTGAAGCTGGCGCGAACCAACGCGGCGGTGGCGTTAACCACGAAGCTTTCCCAGCAGTCGACCATTACCCAACGTCTGACGGCGCTGGCATCGGTACTTAAGCTACCGGCAGTAAAACGCATGGAATGTTTTGATATCAGCCACACGATGGGCGAGCAGACGGTAGCCTCCTGCGTGGTATTCGATGCCAATGGCCCGCTGCGTGCAGAATATCGCCGCTATAACATCACCGGCATTACGCCGGGTGACGATTATGCGGCCATGAATCAGGTTCTGCGTCGGCGTTACGGTAAGGCGATTGAAGAAAGTAAGATTCCGGACGTCATATTGATCGACGGCGGTAAAGGTCAGTTAGGGCAGGCGAAAGCCGTTTTTGCGGAGCTGGATGTTCCCTGGGACAAACAGCACCCACTCTTGTTGGGGGTGGCAAAAGGGGCCGATCGTAAAGCAGGACTGGAAACGCTGTTCTTTGAGCCGGAAGGTGAGGGCTTTAGCCTGCCGCCTGATTCGCCTGCATTGCACGTTATCCAGCATATCCGCGATGAATCTCACGATCATGCGATTAGCGGGCACCGTAAAAAACGGGCGAAGGTGAAAAGTACCAGTACGCTTGAGACCATTGAAGGCGTTGGTCCAAAGCGTCGGCAGATGTTGTTGAAATATATGGGCGGTTTGCAAGGTCTTCGTAACGCGAGTATCGAAGAAATTGCAAAAGTGCCGGGTATTTCGCAAGCTCTGGCAGAAAAGATCTTCTACTCGTTGAAACATTAGGCCCTCTGTAGCAACATAGGGGTAATTTCACTGACAACAGATAGTTATCCGTCATATGCAATTTAATATCCCTACGTTGCTCACGCTGTTTCGCGTCATCCTGATCCCATTCTTTGTATTGGCTTTTTATCTGCCATTCACCTGGGCTCCCTTCGTTTGTGCGCTGATCTTCTGTATTGCGGCGGTCACCGACTGGTTTGACGGTTTTCTGGCACGTCGCTGGAACCAAAGCACCCGTTTTGGTGCCTTCCTCGATCCGGTTGCTGATAAAGTGCTGGTGGCTATCGCGATGGTGTTGGTGACCGAACACTATCACAGCTGGTGGGTGACGCTGCCTGCCGCCACGATGATTGCGCGTGAAATAATTATCTCTGCGCTGCGTGAATGGATGGCCGAGCTGGGTAAACGCAGCAGTGTGGCAGTGTCCTGGATCGGTAAAGTGAAAACTACTTCGCAAATGGCCGCGCTCGCATGGTTGCTGTGGCGTCCAAATATCTGGGTAGAGTACGCCGGGATCGCACTTTTCTTCGTCGCCGCGATACTGACTTTGTGGTCAATGTTCCAGTATTTGAGCGCTGCATGGGGAGATTTGCTTGAACAGTGATCGTTTCGGCGCAAATTTCAGCAAACGATCGTCAGTGGTGAAAAATATCGTTGACTCATTGCGTCAGGTAAGTAGAATGCAACGCATCGAACGGCAGCACTGATTGCCAGACGATAACAAAATCAAGTGATTAACAAACTTACTTGGTGATGCGGGAATAGCTCAGTTGGTAGAGCACGACCTTGCCAAGGTCGGGGTCGCGAGTTCGAGTCTCGTTTCCCGCTCCAAATTAAAGACATCGGCAATAGCGGATGTCGGCTGTAAAGCCAGAAGATTTCGGCGCGTTAGCAAAGCGGTTATGTAGCGGATTGCAAATCCGTCTAGTCCGGTTCGACTCCGGAACGCGCCTCCAATTTCTTCCCGAGCCCGGATGGTGGAATCGGTAGACACAAGGGATTTAAAATCCCTCGGCGTTCGCGCTGTGTGGGTTCAAGTCCCACTCCGGGTACCATGGGAAAGAACAGAATAATCAAAGCAATAAGCAGTGTCGTGAAACCACCTACGGGTGGTTTTTTTGTGCCTGTTTTTTACGAACCACCGTTACCTTGCGTCAAGTCACCCGCCAGATACGTAAATTGTCCTCTACACACTCACTATTGCCAGTCATTCTATCGACGAATCGGTGCGTTAAACATAAAGCTCCCTCGGGCAGGGTTGTTAATAAACCCATCGCGGGCGGGATTATAGTTGTGGTCCTGGAAACTATTCATCAGGATGGGATCGCCAAAGCTATCCTGTATCGCCAAATGTCTGTGGATTCGGTTTCGTGCCCTGAGCGTGAAAGCGAAATCATCCGTTCCGCCAATGATGATGACGCCATTACCGGCTCGGAGTGCCGCGCTTAACTCTTGCTCTCTGACGGCCTGGTTTTGTAACGCGCTGGCTGTGGCAGACGATGACGCCAGCAGCAGTAATATGAGCACGGTGCATGAAAATACCGATGGCAGTTTCATGATTAATACCTGTTAAATGTATGGCTATTAAAGTATAGCTTTATGGTGTCATCTCAACTGAAAAGAAAACCAACTTTAAACCTGCTGCCCATATTGATTCAGAGGGGCCGGGAGAGTAGTGCCGCGCAGTTAAGAACTATAATAAAAACAGTCGACAGGTGATGGCTTCTGTTTACAGATAGTACAGATACAGGGGGCGGTCATGCGCGTCTCATTTTCTCCGCTAGTTGCGTTCACCGCTTTGCTCGTTTTTAGCTGCACAGTATGCCCGGCGGAAAAGAGAGGGGCATTTTTGCCGGATGTTGGGACCGCGGATCCAATTGCGTTTGCACAGCAGTCATTTAATAACATGGCCTCTTATCAGGTGATGATGCGATCCTCATCTGCACAGGGTGAGAATAAAATCATTCGCTACAGCTATCAGAAACCCGGCTATGTACGAATGGATTTTACCCAGCCGCATTCAGGCGCGGTGCTTATCTTTAATCCTGTCAGCGGTAAAGTGACGTTATGGCCATTGGGTGTGGGTACGTTGCCCATTTTGCACCTGTCGCCCACCAATTTATTGATCCAGGATGAGCGCGGTCATCGGGTGGATCGCTCTGATATTGGCGTGTTGTTGGGCAATATTCGCTATCTGCAACGTGGGGGAACAACGACGGTTGTCGCTAAGGAGCGCCTTGCGGGGCGGGAGACGACGCTCGTGTCCGTGGTTGGACAGGGAAGACTGGCCGTTGATGGCGTTCACCGTTACGACGTCTGGCTGGATAATTACCACGGACTCCCTGCCAAAGTGATCAGCTATGCCCCAGATGGGCAGCGATTAGAAACCGTTCTTCTGGAAGCGATGGTTATCAACATCCATTTTCCCACTCATTTCTTTACGCCTTGAGGGAGCCTTTATTGTGGCTGAGTATCAGTTTTCCACCGTCTGGCGGGTTGAGGCCTCAATCCAGGAGGTATGGGATATTTTTTCCCATCCGGACCAGTGGCCGGAATGGTGGGGAAGTCTGGAACGCATCGTTGAGCTAAAGAAAGGCGATCTTCAGGGGATTGGGGCGCTGCATCGTTATACCTGGAAAGGGGCGCTTCCTTATCGCTTAACCTTTGACATCAACGTATTGAACATTCTGCCTTGCTCTCTGCTTGAAGGACAAGCCAGCGGCGCGGTGGAAGGGCGAGGCGTGTGGTCTTTTTCTGCAAGTGGTGCAGAAACTATCGTCAGGTATGACTGGAATGTGCGTACCACGATCCGTTGGATGAATTATCTTGCCCCGCTGGCAGCACCTGTATTTCGCTGGAATCACAATACGGTCATGCGCGAGGGGGCAAGAGGGTTAGCCCGCAAACTGGCTACGCATGTGTATATATACTGAACTCCTTCCCACTGCTGTACTTTTTTGCCTGTAAATGGCTTAATAGCGACCTTGTAGTTTCTCATTTCATTCACAGTTAACAGGTCTGTTATTGATGAATAGCCTCCATCGACTCGCCTTATTATGCCAGCCTCTGTCTGCTGTGATGATCGCATGCGGTTTTTACCTTCTTAGCCGTAGCCCAACTCTTACAACATGGACAGACAGCAATGCAACGTCGACAGTTTCTCAAAAATAGCGTTCTCCTTTCCGCCGCCGGTTTAGTCGGTCCTGCCGTCATTAGTCAGACGGTCCGTGCCGCTGAGCCATCCGTTGCGCCAGTCGCTCGTCGACGTTTTGTCTTATCTCAAACGTATAAACTCAATCCTCCTAAGGGATCGAGCGGCGTAGTGAAACTGTGGATCCCGCTGCCGGTAGATACCGCATTTCAACAAATGACGGCGCTCGCCTTTAGCGGAAACTTTAAGCGAGCATACGTCACTACCAATAATACCTATGGCGCGAAAACGCTGTTTGCCACCTGGCCTGACTCGCAGGGCGAATTGTTGATTAACGTTGATATCGACATTGAAACCGCCGACTGGGAACCGCTGAAGCAGGATGCGCTGAAAACCTGGCAGGCACCCGAACAGATTATTTACCCGCTGGATGTAAAACCGTATCTGTTGCCAACAGCACATACCCCAGTTGATGGGCTTGTTCTGGAAACTGCGCGTAAAATCACCGGTAATGAGCAGGATCCGCTGAAAAAAGCGCGCCTGATTTACGAATGGGTCAGCAGCCATATGGAGCGCGATAACGACGTCATTGGCTGCGGCACGGGGGATGTGGCGGAGATCTTAAAAAGCGGTAAGCTCAAAGGAAAATGCACCGACATGAGCTCCGTTTTTGTGGCTCTGGCGCGGGCCAGCGGTATTCCGGCGCGCGAACTGTTTGGCATCCGTCTGGGCAAAGCCAATAAACTCGAACGTTACTCGAAAAGCGCTTTTGGCAAAGCAGACGGTGCAGGCGTCGCCGATGTGAGCGGTGGACAACATTGCCGAGCCGAATTCTATCTTGCTGGTTACGGTTGGTTACCGTGCGATCCCGCTGACGTGACCAAAATGCGTCTGGCAGAGAAAAAATCGCATCAGGACGCCGATGTCCAGGCGGTAAATACTTACCTGTTTGGTAACTGGGAAATGAACTGGGTTGGATTCAACTACGGGCGTGATTTCGAGTTGTATCCGGCAACGGAGCAGGGAGCCATGAACAACTTTGGCTATCCTTACGCTGAAGTCGATGGCGACCCGATCAATTTCTATGATCCTAAAGCGTTCTCCTACAGCTATGTCGCCACAGAACAACGCTAAAGGGGCGGGACTCACCCTGTTGACGGCCGCTGCGGCTGCCGTCACCGCGGGCTTGTGCTGTATTGGACCGCTGCTCTACCTGCTGTTTGGTATTTCTGCGGCAAGCTTTGCTGTTTTCACCCGGTTTGAGTTTTTGCGAATGCCTTTGATGCTGCTGTCCCTGGGCTTATTGCTGCGGGTCTTCTGGCGGCTCTATTTTTCCAAACGGTTGTGGTGCTCCGGATGGCTAACGCTGAAGCAGGCGCGCATTCTCTACTGGTGCGCACTGGCGTTGATTTTGCCAGTGTTATTTTACCCAACGCTCGTCGCCTGGTTTTATGAGGTATTTGAATGAAGATCTTCACGTTAGTTGTATGTTTGCTGCTGCCGGTGTGGGCTCAGGCGACCAATCAAAAAGTGGTGCTGGATATACAAAATATGACCTGCTCGCTATGCGTTATTTCAGTCAATCAGGCGCTGCGTGAAACCGACGGCGTGATAAAAGCAAAATCCTCCCTAAAAACCCGGCAGGCAGAAGCGATCGTGCCAGAAGGTTTCCCAACCGATACTTTACTAAATGCTGTAGCGAAAACGGGCTATACCGCAACGCTCAACCGCATTGAGCAACAGTAAACCACCTGCGGGTGGTTTTATTGTGTTTTCCCGGTATGATGCCCGGCGGCTTAGTGTTCTCTTTTGTGCGTTAACTACCGGAATTCCCCTCGTTTCCTGTTAACCTGAACAGGCGGCAACTGATGCCGCATATGCCCATTTGTATCTGTTATCCCTCCAGCCATGTAGGATGATCACAGGCAAGATTTTTTGACTAAGGAAAAGCGTTATGAAAACGGGACCATTAAACGAGAGCGAACTGGAATGGCTGGATGATGTATTGACTAAGTACAATACGGACAAGGCTATTCTGGATGTATCAGAACTGGATGGTTTACTGACGGCGGTGCTGAGTTCTCCGTATGAAATTGAACCGGAGCAGTGGCTGGTCGCTATTTGGGGCGGCGCGCAGTATGTTCCTCGCTGGTCCTCCGAAAAAGAAATGACGCGTTTCATGAACCTGGCGTTTCAACATATGGCGGATACGGCCGACCGTCTGGATGAATATCCTGAGCAGTTTGAGCCGCTGTTTGGTTTACGTGAAATTGACGAACATGAACTGACTATCGTTGAAGAGTGGTGCTTCGGCTATATGCGCGGCGTTGCTTTGTCAGACTGGTCCGCGTTACCAGACACGTTAAAACCTGCGCTTGAGGCTATTGCGCTGCACGGTACGGAAGAGAACTTTGCGGTGGTTGAGAAGCTGACGCCAGAAGCGTTTGAAGAGAGCGTGGATGCCATTCGCCTGGCGGCGCTGGATCTGCATGCTTACTGGATGGCGCATCCCCAGGAAACGCCGGTCAAGGTACCGGTAAAAGTGGATGCCAAAGTAGGGCGTAATGACCCTTGTCCGTGTGGTAGCGGCAAGAAATATAAGCAGTGCTGTTTGCATTAACAGAAAGGGGCGAAAGCCCCTTTTGTTTTAACCCACTTCCGGTAGTAGTCCTGCAGCAATAGAAAACTGTACTGCTATCACCACAATGCCGCACAAAAATACCAGCGCCAGCGCCGGAGCTCCGCCCGCCACACGGTAGGTAGCCTGCGGATTTTGTTTTCTGCTCTGCCAGACCAGCATCGAGGGAATGAGCAGCGCCAGCACCGCCAGGGCAACGCCTGCATACCCCAGCGCCATGACGAAACCACGCGGATAGAACAGTGCAAATGCCAGCGGTGGCAGGAAGGTCACCACGCCAGTTTGTACTCTTCCCGCAGCGGTATTACGGCGTTGGAAGAGGTCGGCCAGGTAGTCAAATAATCCCAGCGCCACGCCGAGGAAAGAGGTCGCCAAAGCGAGGTCGGCAAACAGATGCACCGCCAGCTCGACGTGCGGCGAAGCCACGACTTCACGCAATGCCTGCAATAAACCGTTTAAGCCAGCGTGGTTGGCTAATAGCCCCATGAACGTGGACGAGTTAATACTGCCAAGCGTGGCCAGTTGCCAGAAGATATAAGCGACCAGCGGAATGGCGCTACCGGTGATAAACACCCAACGCAGTTTACGGATGTTGCCATTCATATAGCTGACGATACTAGGGACGCTACCGTGAAAACCGAACGAAGTGAAGATAACCGGGATTGCGGACAATGCCAGTCCCTGCTGAAGCGGTAGCGTAAGCAGGTTTACTTTATGGATATGCGGCATCAACAGAGCCAGCATCGCCACCAGGAAGATTATCTTGGCGCTGAATAACAAACGGTTGAACAGATCGACCAGCGAGGTTCCTACGCAAACCACACCACCGGCAACAAAGGTGAACAGCAGCACGCCTGTTGTCGGTGATAGAGTTGTTCCGGTCCAGTCGCTGATGCTGGAAGCCAGCAATTCACCCGCGCCACTGATATACGCCGCCGTCAGCGCGTACATTAAAAACATCATGCTAAAACCCGTTACCCATTGTCCGTAACGACCAAGATAACGTTTTGCCAGCGTACCCAGCCCGGTATCAGCCGGTACGTGTTGATACACTTCAAGCAGCAACAGCGCGGTGTAGCACATCAACGCCCAAAGACTCACTAACAACACCAGCGTGACGCTAAACCCCACGCCTGCCGCAGCCAGCGGCATTGCCAACATACCGGCACCAATCGTGGTTCCCGCCACGATAAAAATACTACCCAGGGTTCTGTTTTTCACGCTTTCCTCTGTCCCAGAGATAATCAACGGTTATATCTGCGGCGCAGGTTAAGGCAAAACGCTATTTTCGTCAAATCACCGTTACAATGTATGTACATTAATCTTTACGATATTTCGCGCCTTAAGATGTATGACAAATGACATTTATCTGCGACTAAACCTGCGTTAGCGCAAAGCAGCGCCGTGCGGTTCACATTAGGCTACGGACTTTATTGAGGAGGTAGTATGGAATCTATTCACGGTCACGAAGTGCTCAACATGATGATTGAATCTGGCGAGCAGTATTCGAATGCCAGCCTTGAGGCGGCGATTACGGCACGGTTTGGCGAGCAGGCGCGTTTTCACACCTGTTCCGCTGCGGATATGACGGCAGCAGAGCTGGTGGCGTTTTTAGCGGCGAAGGGAAAGTTTATTGCACAAGAAGACGGCTTCTCTACGCACGAAAGCAAGATCTGCCGTCACTAATTGTCACGGGTAATGATGGCGGGTTGCCTTCATTACCCAGAGACATTAATTCTGTGTATCAAGCGTAGCCAGTTCTTTATCGATGAAATAAAGACCTTCGCCACTTTTCCCTGCCAGTGATAACTTATCAATAACAGATTTAAATAATTTCTCTTCTTCATGCTGCTCGGCAACATACCATTGCAGGAAATTAAACGTCGGGTAATCCTGGTGAGTCATTGCCGCGTGTGCCAGCTCATTAATTTTCTGGGTGATCAGTTGCTCGTGTTCGTAAGTGACACGGAACAATTCGTCCAGAGACGCATATTCAGCAAAAGGGGAAGAGACGGTATTAATACACGGCAAGCTGCCGGTATCGGTCAGGTAGTCAAACAGACGCTGCATATGCGTCATCTCTTCCTGGGCGTGACGGCGCAAAAACGCAGCGGCACCTTCGAAGCTGTGATAGCTGCACCACGCGCTCATCTGTTGGTAGAGCAGAGAAGAATATAATTCAAGGTTCATCTGCTCATTCAGTTGGTCGATCATTTCTGTTTTCAGCATGGTTCTGCTCCACAAACGTTATTATATATTGACGTGGCGCCACTATAATTTGTTATTTAATTATTTGCAAAAGGTAAAATAATAAATTTATTTATTAAAAATGCGAATGGGAATAAAACGCATTAACGCTACTGGTCGGAGAATAAATAACGAGAAGGCAGAAGACCAGCAATAATGTGCTGGTCGAAAATATTAATAATTAAAGGAAGTGGATGGTGATACCGCTGCGCCGTGACACTGCCAGGCGAGGGTTATTTTGGTATTTAAACACAAAGAACCGGCGTACAGGCTACAGGTTGACACCGGCTGACCAAACGCCATTGCGCTGGCATAACCCAGGCGCTGACACTCTTTGGTGGCTGTCCCCTGGGTAACGTAGTCATCGGTACGCGCCGACTGTAACATGGCCTGGTTGTAGGTCAGGCGAACCACGCCGGTGATGGCGCTGGCTTCGCTGACCTGCGCCTGTTTAGTTATAGTGCATCCTGTCAGCACGAGCGGCAAAAGGGCAAGGATAAAGGTCTTCATGTGATCGCTCTGAAAGTTCGGAGATAGGCTATCATGGCATACGTGTTGACGTATCAATGGCTTGAATAACCTGAAAATCACCTGCGATTAATCGCAACGACGTCAATTTCTTGAGGCCATTCTCAGCTTTCGAAGGAAAAATGTGAGCACTTCATTATTTTATAAAACAAAATTTCATTAAATTTGAAAGTGAGTTTGCAAAATAGTAATGTGGCCTGAATGTTATGACTTTCTGCGGGTCCCCGCAGCGCATTCAGGAGATTACAGAATGAAAATTGCATTGATGATGGAAAACAGCCAGGCAAGCAAAAACGCCATCATTCATAACGAGCTTAAAGCCGTCGCGGATGAGAAAGGTTTTCCAGTGTACAACGTCGGGATGAGCGACGAAAATGACCATCATCTGACCTACATCCATTTAGGGATTATGGCCAGCATCCTGCTCAATTCCAAAGCCGTGGATTTTGTTGTCACGGGTTGCGGTACGGGTCAGGGGGCAATGATGTCGCTGAATATTCATCCGGGCGTGGTGTGTGGTTACTGTCTTGATCCGGCTGACGCGTTCTTATTCTCTCAGATCAACAACGGTAACGCGCTTTCTCTGGCATTCGCCAAAGGTTTTGGTTGGGGCGCTGAGTTAAATGTGCGCTATATGTTTGAAAAAGCGTTCACTGGTCGTAACGGCGAAGGTTATCCGCCTGAGCGTAAAGAGCCACAGGTGCGTAACGCCGGTATTCTGAACCAGGTGAAAGCGGCGGTGGTAAAAGAAAACTATCTGGATACGCTACGCGCTATCGATCCTGAGCTGGTGAAAACCGCCGTATCGGGTCCGCGCTTCCAGCAGTGTTTCTTTGACAACTGCCAGGACAAAGCGATCGAAGCGTTTGTTCGCGAGATAATTGGCTAAACCTGTTGGCCCGGCGGTGTTCACCTGTCGGGCTATCTGTTCTTATCAGACACCGCGCTTCCAGCATCACGGGCAAGTCGCAGCGTATCCACCATTCCGACCAGGCAAATAATGGCAATAGCGACAAAGGCCAGCCGGAAACTGATTCCTGGAATATTCCCCAATGTCAGCCACTTACTCACCTCATCGCCGATACGTATCCCGATAGCGGCCAATGAAATGCCTAAGCCTACCGCTAATTGTGTTGCCGTACTGAACAACGTATTGGCGTAGCTCATTTGTGACGCGGGAACATCCGCAAAAGCAAGCGTGCTGACGCCGGTAAACTGAATTGAGCGGAATACGCCGCCCAGATACAACACCAGCAAAATAACCCACACGGGAGTCTGTGGCGTAATTAATGCGCAGGCCAGCAGCGCCAGGACGTTAAGCGCACCATTGATTAACAGCAGTCTCTTAAAGCCGAGCCAGCGTATTAACGGCGTAGTGGCAGGTTTTATCGTCAGATTGCCCACAAAAACCGCCAGTACCAGCGAGCCTGCATGAAAAGCATTCATGCCAAAACCGACCTGGAACATTAACGGCAGCAGAAATGGCACCGCGCTGATAGAAGCGCGAAACAGCGACCCGCCGTACATGGTGACGCGAAAAGTTGGGACGCTCATGGCATCAAGACGAATCATCGGCCAGGTAGCACGACGAAAATGATGCAGGGCAAAAAGGAAGGTCACCGTCCCTAGCGCCAGAAGCCCGGCGGTTAGCCAGCCCTGCGGCTGCCGGGTTCCCAGTAACTCCATGGCATACACCAGACTTACCATCGCAACAGAGGTCGCGATAAAACCCGCTATATCAAACGGACGACGCTCGTCGTCATGAATATCCGGGATAAACCTTAGCGCCAGCGCGATCGCCAGTATTCCCAGCGGTACGTTAATAAAGAATATCCAACGCCAGTTGGCATAGCTGGTAATGAATCCCCCAAGGGGAGGCCCAATGATCGGTGCGACTAATGCGGGCCAGGTCAGGGTGGCAATAGCGGTGATCAACTGATGTTTAGGCGTGGTGCGCAGTACCGCAAGACGGCCAACAGGAACCATTAATGCGCCACCGACGCCCTGCAAGATTCGCATGGCGACAAAACCCTCAAGGCTTTCGGACAAACCGCATAAAACCGACGCGAGGGTGAAAATCGCCAGCGCCAGGGTAAACACCTTTCTTGCACCGAAGCGATCCGCAATCCAGCCGCTGGCGGGGATAAGCACCGCAAGGGTTATCAGGTAGGCGCTGATGCCAATGTTCAGGTCTACCGCCTGCACACCAAAGCTTTTAGCCATATCAGGCAGGGCGGTGGCAATCACCGTGCCGTCAATAAATTCCATAAAGAAAGCCCCGGCAACAAGTAATGCCGCCGGTGAAAGACCGCGTTTGTTCTCGACCGCTAACTGTTCACTCATGTTGTGCTTGCCATCTCAAAAGAAACTGACTGGAACTATTTTTATTTCCAACGCATTCGTTATGCGTGGGCGGCTATCGTTTCGAGCGCTGAATGGGTACTATGACGACCTTTCAATAAGGAGCTCACCATGTCCCAAACACTGAATGCCGATCAGGAACTGCTCTCGGACGTTGTTGCCTGTCAACTGGTAATCAAGCAAATTCTGGATGTTCTTGATGTTATTGCCCCAGTAGAAGTTCGGGAAAAAATGTCCAGCCAGCTGAAAAGCATCGATTTTTCCAGCCATCCTGCAGGTGCCGATCCGGTCACTATGCGCGCAATACAAAAAGCGGTTGCCTTGATCGAGCTGAAATTCACGCCGCAGAATGAATCCCACTAAAATAAACCGTTGTTTCAGGTTTTAGAAAGGTTTTTTTGCGCCTCGCAGAATGGAGGCGCGTGCATAGGGAAAATCAGAGGTTGGCCGGATAAGGCGCATCACATTACTATCCGGCATTAACGCTTTGAAAACTGAAGATTAGTGATGCTGGTAATTCACGACGTTGAGCAAGTGCTTATCGGTTTGCGCCATGCACAGCCCCGCGCGTTTGGCGCTGCGGACTTCGTCAAGTATCGTCTGTAACAGCACGCCATCCTGCTGCTGCTCTTTTTCCAGGTCGTGAAGAAAATCGATGGTTGGCGCATCGTTTAACGCTTCTGCTTCATTGGTTAAACGTGAGAGCCTACTCGAGCGCTGTTGATATTCATCCAGCGTTTTCTGAAACAATTCTTCAAGGGAAGTCAGTTCATCACCCGGAACATCAATGGCCTTGACGATGGGGTTAGCCCCGGCACTTTTCATAAAATTGAACATCCGCATCATTTGAGTCACGTTACCTTGTGCCTGAGTGCGAAGAAACGTGGCGGTACCTGTCAGGCTATGCTCGTAGCACCATTCGCTCAGATGCAGGTAAAGATTCGATGCGTAGAACTCGAGGTTCATTTGCGTGTTGAGTTTATGAACAATTCCAACTGCAGCCATATCAATATCCTTATTTCCAGAAAGGGGAATGTACGTTACTAACGCCAGTACAGCGGGCTGCCGCTGCACTTCACCTCTACGTACAATTAAAACTGTTAGCAGAATAAATCCGTTCCGCCGGTCCTTTAGTGATCACGAATTATATTCGCTCCCGATCGAGATTCAGCATAACGCTTGCTATGACATAAGAAAATCCTTAAATCCGTGTATTTATGTTTTTTTACATATTGTCATAACAGTACTTGTGCTTCTGCCGTTTTGGCATATAGGTGATATGAATATAACGAATTGATATTTATGCCATTAAACACACTCTTCAATAATGAAATGGTGTTTTAAATCACAAAATTAATTTCCACAATAAGGTATTGTCTGGCACCTGATGATTATCTGCTCATGTTGTGAAGCAATTTCACGATTGGGCTGAATCTGTACTAATTATCTGATGACTAATTTTTTGCGCCAGATCAGTTTTAATCAAATTAAGAAAATTAACGGCCTGAACTATTCGTCATTAATTGTGTTGTGAATTTGGATAACGCGAGGAGTTACATATGAAGAAGGTTGCGGTGCTGCTGGCACCTGGTTTTGAAGAGGCGGAGGCGATTGTTACCATTGATATTCTGCGTCGTCTGAATATCGAAGTCGAAACGCTGGCCTGTGCAGAGTCACGTGCAGTGGTGAGTTATCATGACGTACCGATGGTGACAGATAGCACGCTGGCCGCGCGCCAGGCATATCTCTACGACGCCATCGTGCTGCCCGGCGGGCCGCAGGGCAGCGTTAATCTTGCTGCCAGTGAGATGGTCATCCAGTTTGTCGCCCGACATGATCAGGCGGGGAAACTCATTTGTCCGGTGTGTTCTGCGGCTGCGCGCGTGCTGGGCGGCAACGGCCTGCTGAAAGGACGTCGCTACGTGTGCTCGGGAGATCTGTGGCAAAACGTTACGGATGGGGAATATATTGATGCGCCGGTAGTTGAAGATGGCAATCTGATTAGCGGTAAAGGGCTGGGGCATATTTTTGATTTTGCATTAACACTTTCGGCACGTCTGCTGGGAGATGACATTCCGGTCCGCGATCACGCTGACCATATTTATTATCGATGGTAATCATTTTCCCGAATGCTTCGGTATTCGGGAACAAGGATTCGTTGGCTGACGTTATGGATTAATCTGCTATTTCTCTTTTTTCCCGTCGACAAAATCGCGATTTTTTATGTCATTTCCCGCTGAATTTATGTACGCAATTACTGTAATTCTGTGGTGTGATGCCGCTCTCTTATGGAGAATCAATTTCCCGCTAAAAATACTCTCAGCACTGGCATTGATCTTATCAATAAAAGGTAATGCCTTGTTTTACGTCCGAATTACAAAAAATCGTCTGATTTTACCCTACATAAAAGAACGTTAAAGCTGGAGTTAACCATGCACAAATTCACTAAAGCGCTGGCTGCCATCGGTCTGGCTGCCATTATGTCACAATCCGCTATCGCTGAATCCATGAAGCTCGGTTTCCTGGTCAAACAGCCGGAAGAACCGTGGTTCCAGACTGAATGGAAATTTGCCGATAAAGCCGGTAAAGACCTTGGTTTTGAGGTGATTAAAATTGCCGTCCCGGATGGAGAGAAAACCCTCAATGCCATCGACAGCCTGGCTGCAAGTGGAGCAAAAGGGTTTGTGATTTGTACGCCGGACCCCAAACTCGGGCCTGCCATTATGGCTAAGGCGCGAGGCTACGATATGAAAGTCATTGCCGTCGATGACCAGTTTGCCAACGCCAAAGGTAAGCCGATGGATACCGTGCCGCTGGTGATGATGGCTGCAACCAAAATTGGTGAGCGCCAGGGCCAGGAGCTGTATAAGGAGATGCAAAAGCGCGGTTGGGATGTGAAATCCAGCGCTGTAATGGCCATTACCGCCAACGAACTTGATACCGCGCGTCGCCGTACGTCAGGTTCAATGGAAGCGCTTAAAGCCGCAGGCTTCCCGGAAAAACAGATCTACCAGGTTCCAACAAAATCAAATGATATCCCCGGTGCATTCGATGCCGCTAACTCCATGCTGGTTCAACATCCTGAAGTCAAACACTGGCTGATTGTCGGCATGAACGACAACACCGTGCTGGGCGGCGTACGTGCGACTGAAGGGCAGGGCTTCAAAGCGCCAAACGTAATTGGTATCGGTATTAATGGCGTTGATGCCGTGAGTGAACTGTCCAAAGGCGAAGCGACCGGGTTCTACGGCTCACTGCTGCCAAGCCCGGACGTTCACGGCTACAAATCAAGTGAAATGCTTTACAACTGGGTAACGAAAGGTGCAGAGCCACCGGCGTTTACTGAAGTGACGGATGTGGTGCTGATTACCCGCGATAACTTCAAAGAAGAGCTGGCGAAGAAAGGCTTAGGCGGTAAGTAACATAAATGCCGGATGCGACGTCAAAGCGTCTTATCCGGCCTACGAATCGCGTCCTCAGAAGGCCGGATGAGGCAAAGCCGCCATCCGGCTTAAAGATCTGACTCACGGAGACGTTATGCAACAGTCTACCCCGTATCTCTCATTCCGCGGCATTGGCAAAACATTCCCGGGCGTTAAAGCGCTTACGGATATCAGTTTCGACTGTTACGCCGGTCAGGTGCATGCGCTGATGGGCGAAAATGGCGCCGGAAAATCAACACTCTTAAAAATTCTCAGCGGTAACTATGCGCCAACGACGGGATCTTTGACGATCCGCGGACAGGAAGTTTCGTTTGCAGACACCACGGCCGCGCTCAACGCCGGTGTCGCCATTATTTACCAGGAGCTGCATCTCGTCCCGGAAATGACCGTTGCCGAGAATATTTATTTAGGCCAGTTGCCGCACAAAGGCGGGATTGTAAATCGCTCGCTGCTGAACTATGAAGCGGGGCTACAGCTTAAGCATCTGGGCATGGATATCGATCCCGACACGCCATTGAAATATCTCTCCATCGGTCAATGGCAGATGGTGGAGATAGCAAAAGCGCTGGCGCGTAATGCCAAAATTATCGCGTTTGATGAACCGACCAGCTCCCTGTCTGCACGCGAAATTGAGAATCTGTTTCGCGTCATCCGTGAGCTGCGCAACGAAGGACGCATCATCCTGTACGTATCGCACCGTATGGAGGAAATTTTTGCTCTCAGCGATGCCATCACCGTGTTTAAAGATGGGCATTACGTCACAACGTTCACGGATATGCAGCAGGTCGATCACGATGCGTTGGTGCAGGCGATGGTTGGACGCGACCTCGGTGATATTTATGGATGGAAATCCAGACCGTATGGCGCAGAGCGGCTGCGTTTGCATGAGGTCAAAGCTCCCGGTGTGCGTACGCCGATCAGTTTATCGGTACGCAGCGGTGAAATTGTCGGATTGTTTGGCCTGGTAGGCGCCGGGCGTAGCGAATTGATGAAAGGACTGTTTGGCGGCACACGCATCACGGCAGGCCAGGTGTTTATTGATGAGCAGCCTATTGATATTCGTAAACCGAGCCATGCCATTGAAGCGGGAATGATGCTGTGCCCGGAGGACCGCAAAGCGGAAGGGATCATTCCGGTCCATTCGGTGCGTAACAACATCAACATTAGCGCCCGTCGTAAACATGTTCTGGGCGGATGCGTGATCAACAACGGCTGGGAAGAGACCAATGCCGATCACCATATTCGCTCACTCAATATTAAAACGCCGGGCGCGGAGCAGCTGATTATGAACCTCTCCGGCGGTAATCAGCAGAAGGCTATCCTTGGCCGTTGGTTATCGGAAGAGATGAAGGTGATTTTGCTGGACGAACCTACACGCGGCATTGATGTAGGCGCCAAGCATGAAATTTATAACGTGATTTATGCCCTCGCAGCGCGAGGCGTGGCCGTGCTGTTTGCTTCCAGTGACCTGCCAGAAGTGCTCGGTGTCGCCGATCGTATCGTGGTGATGAGAGAGGGCGAAATTGCCGGTGAGTTGCTTCATGAACAGGCGGATGAGCGCCAGGCCTTGAGCCTTGCTATGCCTAAAGTCAGCCAGGCTGTAGCCTGAATAAGGAGAGAATGATGTCTTCCGTTTCTACATCGGGTTCTGGCGCAGCAAAATCGGCGCTAAATCTTGGTCGCATTTGGGATCAGTATGGGATGCTGGTGGTGTTCGCCGTGCTGTTCCTGGTTTGTTCCCTCTTTGTGCCAAACTTTGCCACTTTCATCAATATGAAAGGGCTGGGGCTGGCGGTATCGATGTCGGGTATGGTCGCGTGTGGGATGCTGTTTTGCCTGGCATCCGGTGACTTCGACCTGTCCGTTGCGTCCGTGATTGCCTGCGCCGGGGTCACGACTGCCGTGGTCATTAACATGACTGAAAGCCTGTGGATTGGCGTGGCTGCCGGGCTGCTGCTCGGTATTCTCTGTGGTCTGGTTAATGGGTTTGTGATTGCGCGTTTAAAAATTAACGCCCTGATCACCACCCTTGCGACGATGCAGATTGTACGTGGTCTGGCCTATATTATTTCCGACGGTAAGGCGGTGGGGATTGAAGATGAGCGCTTCTTTACCCTCGGCTACGCGAACTGGTTTGGTCTGCCGGCACCTATCTGGATCACGGTTGTCTGTTTTATCGTCTTCGGTTTACTGCTGAATAAAACTACGTTTGGTCGCAACACGCTGGCTATTGGGGGCAATGAAGAGGCGGCACGTCTGGCTGGGGTTCCGGTCGTTCGTACCAAGATTATTATCTTTATTTTGTCTGGGCTGGTATCCGCCATTGCCGGGATCATCCTCGCATCACGTATGACCAGCGGCCAACCAATGACCTCAATCGGCTATGAGCTGATCGTGATTTCCGCCTGCGTGTTAGGGGGCGTTTCGCTCAAAGGCGGCATCGGAAAAATCTCATATGTAGTGGCCGGGGTGTTAATTCTGGGAACGGTTGAGAATGCGATGAACCTGCTGAACATCTCTCCGTTCGCCCAGTATGTCGTACGTGGTCTAATCCTGCTGGCGGCGGTGATCTTCGACCGTTACAAGCAAAAAGCGAAGCGTACCGTTTGATGATTTAAACCCCAACTTTTTAGTCTAGCTTTAGCTCATCGCCAGCCGCTACCCGGCTGGCGATTGTTTTTGCAAATGGCGAGCATGGTCACACTGTCTATACTTATATCCGTCGTACATCATATATACGGCGCGATCCGCGCGGCGTACAGACCATGATGAGGAGGATAACCGGGTGACAGCATCACTGATCATACCCCCTGAACAATCTGCAAACTGTGCTTATTTTTTTGATCTCGATGGGACATTGGCTGAGATCAAACCTTTTCCAGACCAGGTCGTCGTCCCTAAGACAATCCTGCAGTTATTACATCAGCTGGCTACACGTAATGCGGGGGCGCTGGCATTGATTTCAGGGCGCTCGATGGCTGAGCTTGATGCGCTTACCACTCCCTTACGTTTTCCGCTCGCCGGAGTGCATGGGGCAGAGCGCCGTGATATCAATGGCCAAACTCATATAGTGCGCCTGGCTGAGGCAATAGAGCGCGAAGCAGGAGAGTTATTACAAACCGCGCTGGCGACGATGCCGGGTACAACGCTTGAAGCAAAAGGAATGGCTTTCGCGCTGCATTACCGCCAGGCCCCGGAACATGAAGCGGCGCTAATTAATCTGGCTGAGCGTATCACGCACAGATGGCCGCAACTGGCTTTACAGCATGGAAAATGCGTTGTGGAGATAAAACCAAAGGGGACCAATAAAGGCGATGCAATTGCCGCATTTATGCAGGAAGCCCCTTTTGCCGGTCGGATCCCCGTTTTTTTCGGAGACGATCTGACGGACGAAACCGGGTTTGGCGTGGTTAATCGCGCTGGCGGGATTTCCGTGAAGGTGGGGAACGGAGCGACGCAGGCGACATGGCGTCTGGATGGCGTGAGTGATGTCTGGCACTGGCTGGAACAAAATAACTCTTCGCAGCAAGAATCGAAAGCAACGAATAACAGAAGAGGTGGCTATGAGTCGTTTAGTCGTAGTATCTAATCGTATCGCCTCACCAGATGACAAAGGGAGCGCAGGTGGGCTTGCTGTCGGCGTGCTGGGCGCGTTGAAGGCTGCTGGTGGCCTGTGGTTTGGCTGGAGTGGCGATACGGGTAATGAGGACAAACCATTAAAAAAAGTCACGCGTGGCAATATTACCTGGGCTTCGTTTAATTTGAGTGAGCAGGACTACGAAGAGTATTACTGCCAGTTTTCAAATGCTGTTCTATGGCCTGCGTTTCATTATCGTCTGGACCTGGTACAGTTTCAGCGTCCTGCATGGGAAGGCTATCAGCGGGTGAATGCCTTACTGGTAGATAAACTGCTGCCGCTGCTTAGCGATGACGACATCATCTGGATTCATGATTACCATCTGCTGCCGTTTGCCAGCGAACTGCGTAAACGCGGTGTGAATAACCGTATCGGCTTTTTCCTGCATATTCCATTTCCGACGCCGGAAATTTTTAATGCGCTACCTCCACATCAGGCGCTACTTGAGCAGATGTGCGATTTTGATTTGCTCGGTTTCCAGACCGAAAACGACCGTCAGGCTTTTCTGGATTGCCTGGCAGCCCAGACGCAGGTATCCACGCAGAGCGATAATCACCACCGGGCATGGGGAAAAGCGTTTTGCACCCAGGTGTATCCTATTGGTATTGAGCCAGATGAGATCGCCCGGCAGGCCTCCGGACCTTTGCCGCCGAAGCTGGCGCAACTGAAAGCGGAACTCAAAAATGTGCAGAATATATTTTCAGTTGAGCGTCTGGATTACTCTAAAGGGTTGCCAGAGCGATTTCAGGCCTATGAGGCTCTGCTGGAACACTATCCGCAGCACCACGGTAAAATTCGCTATACGCAGATAGCGCCAACGTCGCGTGAAGAGGTACAGGCCTACCAGGATATTCGTCACCAACTGGAGACTGAAGCGGGGAGGATTAACGGTAAATATGGCCAACTGGGCTGGACGCCGCTCTATTATCTGAATCAGTACTTTGATCGTAAATTGCTGATGAAGATCTTCCGCTACTCTGATGTAGGACTGGTGACCCCGCTGCGCGATGGTATGAACCTGGTGGCGAAAGAGTTCGTGGCCGCGCAGGATCCTGCCAACCCTGGCGTGCTGGTGTTATCACAATTTGCCGGGGCCGCAAACGAGCTAACTGCCGCCCTTATTGTTAATCCTTACGATCGCGATGAAGTCGCTGGCGCATTAAACCAGGCGCTGACGATGCCGCTTGCCGAGCGTATCTCTCGCCACGCTGAGATGCTCGAGACTATCATTAAAAACGATATCGACAACTGGCAGGCGATGTTCATTTGCGATCTGGAAAAAGTCATCCCGCGCCAGAGTAAACAGCCATTGCCAGACAACGTTTCATCCTGCTCTAAGCTGGCGTAACGCTCAGAAAGTGAAGATCAATCTCCAGCCAGTGGAACCAACAGAACATCCACCTGGCTGGCACCGATCACGCTTTTCGCTGAGCAGGACGCGCGTGAAAAGAAACTGTGGTTATGGTTGCCATAAATGACCAGATCGACCGCGTGCTTCCGGCATACGTCCAGAATATGTTCATTCAGGGCCCCATAGGTAATAAAGGTATGCTCAATGGGGTACTGCGCGTCTTTGCTGAGCTTGTCGATAAAATCCTGAGTCTCTTCTTGCATCACTTCTCGCAGGTCTTCAAGCATAGGCGCTGCAAACTGATTATACAGTTCTGGGTCTGAGACCAGGGTTATCAGGCTAATACGGGCATTAACAGGACGAGCGATTGATACCGCCCTGGCTAACAACTGCTGGCTTTCTGGTGTCGCGGCAACGGCCACAAGAATGTGTGTATAGCTCATAACTCGCTCCTTTTTTTCAAGAATTATGAGAGGATTTTTCAGCATTACTTAGCTTACTCCATACTGCAACGTTTCCATTCCGGATAGTGTGAATGTCATCATGGTTATTCATTAATTATTCTTATAAATAGAATAATTGCTTCATATAACTTCTAAATACGTTCAGCTTCCTTAAGTAAAACTCACTGCTAATGAAAACAATGTGTTAATAAAAAATAAACATATTTTAACATTTGAGCGGTTATCACAGCCTGTTATTAATTAATCACCCTTAATATTTAACTCTTTGTTTATAAAGCGTTTAATCAAAATGATGTTTTACATTAAATATGTGATCAAGCTCGCTATTTCACGACGTGATATTAACGTTCGTGAACAAAATACTATTCGCTTTTAATGCAAGAATATTCGTACGCCAGGAATTGAAATGGAGAATATGGGGTTAAAAAATATGCAAAGTAAAAGCTGTGCTGATGGATTTATGTTAAGTGTTTAGCTGGTTTATGTGATCTGCGTCACATATTCTTCAAATTCGCAGCATAGCTACGTTGTATGTGTAACTTGTGGCGGGTAGAGTTGCGTCGAATTAGGAAAAATCTTAGACAATTGTAAGAATTGATGTGAGCTTGTAAGGAACGCGGCCTTCTGAAAAGGGAATGTTTAGACAACGCGTAAGTGCCGTCACGCTGCTATGTATTTGACCTTTTGCTTTTTTTTTACCGGGCCTTCCCGGCGACATCACGGGGTGCGGTTTCACCGCATGAAAACAATGTTGGTTATTATGGATGCAAATAATGCATACATCCGAGTTGCTGAAACACATTTATGACATCAATCTGTCATATTTATTGCTTGCACAACGTTTGATCGTTCAGGACAAAGCATCTGCGATGTTTCGCCTTGGTATCAGCGAAGAGATGGCGGACACGTTGGCAACATTAACACTTCCTCAAATGGTCAAACTGGCTGAAACAAACCAACTGGTATGTCATTTCCGCTTCGACGATCACCAGACGGTTACTCGCCTGACGCAAGACTCCCGCGTTGACGATCTTCAGCAAATTCATACCGGTATCATGCTTTCAACGCGGCTGTTAAGCGACATCGATGATGCAGCGCGCAAGAAAAGGGCTTGATGATGAGCGAAAAAAGCATTGTTCAGGAAGCGCGTGATATCCAGCTAGCGATGGAATTAATCACATTGGGCGCCCGTTTGCAAATGCTGGAAAGCGAAACGCAATTAAGCCGTGGCCGACTTATCAAGTTGTACAAAGAATTACGCGGTAGTCCTCCGCCAAAAGGGATGCTGCCTTTTTCCACCGACTGGTTTATGACGTGGGAACAAAACATTCATGCTTCGATGTTTTGCAACGCCTGGCAATTCCTGCTCAAAACCGGTTTGTGCAGCGGCGTGGATGCCGTAATCAAAGCGTATCGTTTATACCTTGAGCAGTGTCCGCAGCCGGAAGAGGGGCCGCTGCTGGCGCTAACTCGCGCATGGACGCTGGTACGTTTTGTCGACAGCGGATTGCTGGAGTTATCCCAATGCAATTGCTGCGGTGGGAATTTTATCACCCACGCACACCAACCCGCAGGTAGCTTTGCCTGCAGTTTATGCCAACCGCCATCACGGGCCGTAAAAAGACGTAAACTTTCCCAGAATGCTGCCGATATTATTCCACAACTGCTGGATGAACAGATCGAACAGGCTGTTTAACTGATACGGTGTGGACAAACACTCCAGCAGCGGTAAGCGATTACCGCTGCTTTTTTTTGTCCTGACCTTAAGTTAACTGCCCGACTGCGCATCCTGTCATAGTCAATTGCGAAAGGATGATGTCGTGCTTATCTTATTAGGTTACCTGGTTGTTATTGGTACAGTTTTCGGCGGGTATATGATGACCGGCGGACACCTTGGGGCACTCTATCAACCGGCTGAGCTGGTGATTATCGGTGGCGCGGGTATTGGGGCATTCATCGTCGGCAATAACGGAAAAGCCATTAAGGGGACGATGAAAGCGATCCCGATGCTTTTTCGTCGTTCAAAATATACCAAAGCGATGTATATGGATCTGCTGGCGCTGCTGTATCGCCTGATGGCCAAGTCACGTCAGCAGGGCATGTTCTCGCTTGAACGCGACATTGAAAACCCTAAAGAGAGTGAAATCTTCGCCAGCTATCCGCGCATTCTTGCGGATGCCGTAATGCTTGATTTCATTGTCGATTATCTGCGTTTGATCATCAGCGGCAACATGAACACGTTTGAAATTGAAGCGCTGATGGACGAAGAAATTGAGACTCACGAAAGTGAGGCCGAAGTCCCGGCTAACAGTCTGGCGATGGTGGGTGATTCATTACCGGCGTTCGGGATCGTGGCGGCGGTCATGGGGGTTGTTCATGCGCTGGCTTCTGCCGATCGTCCGGCGGCTGAACTGGGTTCGCTGATTGCTCATGCGATGGTAGGGACATTCCTCGGTATTTTACTGGCCTATGGATTTATTTCTCCGCTTGCCAGCGTTCTGCGGCAGAAAAGCGCTGAAACCACCAAAATGATGCAGTGTGTGAAGATAACACTGCTCTCCAATTTGAATGGTTACGCGCCGCCAATTGCCGTCGAATTTGGTCGTAAGACTCTGTATTCCAGCGAACGTCCATCGTTTATCGAGCTGGAAGAGCATGTGCGTGCGGTAAGAAATCCAACTGCGCAGCAGACGACCGAGGACGCATGAAAAATCAGGCCCATCCCATTATCGTTGTAAAGCGACGCAAACATAAAGGTCACGGTGGTGGGGCGCATGGTTCGTGGAAAATCGCCTACGCCGATTTTATGACCGCGATGATGGCCTTCTTTCTGGTGATGTGGCTCATTTCCATCTCCAGCCCTAAAGAATTGATCCAGATTGCCGAATATTTCCGTACGCCGCTGGCTACCGCGGTGACTGGGGGAAATCGAATTTCGAATAGCCAAAGTCCAATTCCAGGCGGTGGGGACGACTACACCCAGCAGCAGGGAGAAGTGAACAAGCAGCCGAATATCGACGATCTGAGAAAACGCATGGAACAAAGCCGGTTGAGCAAACTTCGCGGCGATCTCGATCAGTTGATTGAATCTGACCCTAAACTGCGTGCGCTGCGCCCGCACTTGAAAATTGATTTAGTGCAGGAAGGACTACGGATACAGATTATCGACAGTCAGAACCGCCCGATGTTTAAAACAGGTAGCGCTGAGGTTGAGCCGTATATGCGCGACATCCTGCGAGCCATCGCGCCAGTGCTTAACGGCATTCCTAACCGAATCAGCCTTTCCGGCCATACGGATGATTACCCTTACGCCAATGGTGAAAAAGGGTATAGCAACTGGGAGTTGTCTGCCGATCGCGCTAACGCGTCGCGTCGCGAACTGGTTAGCGGCGGTCTGGATGATGGAAAAGTATTACGAGTGGTCGGTATGGCCGCCACGATGCGTCTGAGCGATCGCGGTCCCGAAGACGCAATCAACCGCCGTATTAGCCTGCTGGTTCTTAATAAGCAGGCGGAAGAGGCCATTTTGCATGAAAACGCTGAAAGCCAGAATGAGCCGGTAAGTGTCTTACAACAGCCAGCGGAACTTCCGCCGGCAAGCGTTCCCACATCGCCACCAGCCAATCCGAGGTGATAGCGTGAGCATGGATATAAGCGATTTTTATCAAACATTTTTTGATGAAGCTGACGAACTGTTGGCTGATATGGAGCAACACCTGCTTGATTTGGTTCCTGAAGCCCCGGATTCCGAACAGCTGAATGCGATTTTTCGTGCCGCGCACTCGATAAAAGGCGGGGCGGGCACCTTCGGCTTTACCATTTTGCAGGAAACGACCCATCTGATGGAAAACCTGTTGGATGAAGCGCGGCGTGGCGAAATGCAGCTCAATGCCGACATTATCAACCTGTTTTTGGAAACGAAAGATATTATGCAGGAACAGCTCGACGCCTATAAAAACTCAGAGGAGCCGGATGCCGCTAGCTTTGAGTACATTTGTAATGCGTTACGACAGTTAGCGCTCGAAGCGAAAGGTGAAACCGCACCGGCAGTCGTCAACACCGCAAAATTGAGCGTTGTTGACAGCGCTGCAATGCAGGAAGAGGCGGTTGCCATTTCTGAATCCGCCAGTGAGGAGAGCAAGAAACGCATTATTCTCTCGCGCCTGAAAGCCAGTGAAGTCGATTTACTGGAAGAGGAACTGGGGAATCTGGCGACCTTAACCGATGTGGTGAAAGGAAGCGACACGCTGTCGGCAACGCTTGATGGCAATCTCGCAGAAGATGACATCATTGCAGTGCTTTGTTTTGTGATTGAAGCTGACCAGATTGAATTTGAAACCGTCAGCGCAGCGCCCGTAACCGTTGAAACTGAAGCCGAGGCCGAGGCCGAAGCCGAAGCGGTAGCCGTTGTCGCGAAGCCGCAGCCGGCCGCCGTTGCGCCAGTGGTGAAAGCCTCCGCCAGTGAAGCGCCACACGGACGCGCGGAACGTGACAAACCCGCCCGCGCCAGCGAGTCGACCAGCATCCGCGTAGCGGTTGAGAAGGTCGATCAGCTCATTAACCTGGTTGGTGAGTTGGTGATCACCCAATCAATGTTGGCACAACGCTCAAACGAACTGGATCCTGTTAATCACGGCGATCTCATCACCAGTATGGGTCAGTTACAACGTAACGCCCGCGACTTACAAGAGTCGGTGATGTCGATTCGTATGATGCCAATGGAGTATGTGTTCAGCCGCTTCCCACGTCTGGTGCGCGATCTGGCCGGTAAGCTGGGTAAACAGGTCGAACTGACGCAGGTCGGTAGCTCAACCGAACTCGACAAGAGCCTGATTGAACGCATCATCGATCCGTTGACGCACCTGGTGCGTAACAGCCTTGACCACGGCATTGAACTGCCGGAAAAACGCATGGAAGCGGGGAAAAGCCCAGTCGGTAATCTGACGCTTTCCGCAGAGCACCAGGGCGGGAATATCTGTATTGAAGTTACCGATGATGGCGCTGGTCTGAACCGCGAACGCATCCTCGCCAAAGCGATTTCCCAGGGGATGCCGATCCACGAAAACATGAGCGATGACGAAGTGGGTATGCTGATCTTCGCGCCAGGCTTTTCGACCGCCGAACAGGTGACGGATGTCTCCGGACGCGGCGTGGGTATGGATGTAGTGAAGCGAAATATCCAGGAGATGGGCGGCCATGTTGAGATCCAGTCCAGACAGGGACAAGGAACAACGATTCGAATTCTGCTGCCGCTGACGCTGGCGATCCTCGACGGGATGTCGGTGCGGGTAGCGGATGAAGTCTTTATTCTGCCGCTGAATGCCGTTATGGAATCACTGCAACCGCGTGAAGAAGATCTGCATCCGCTGGCCGGAGGAGAGCGCGTTCTGGAAGTGCGCGGCGAGTATTTACCGCTGGTTGAGTTGTGGAAAGTCTTCGAAGTTGAAGGCGCAAAAACTGAAGCGACTCAAGGGATTGTGGTGATTTTACAGAGTGCAGGGCGTCGCTACGCGCTGCTGGTCGATCAGTTAATTGGCCAACACCAGGTGGTGGTCAAAAACCTGGAAAGTAACTACCGCAAAGTGCCAGGCATTTCTGCAGCAACGATCCTCGGCGACGGCAGCGTCGCGCTGATTGTCGATGTCTCTGCATTGCAGGGGTTGAACCGCGAACAACGTGTGGCGATCACAGCCGCCTGATTGAGTGAGAAGGGAATAATATGACCGGTATGAGTAATGTAACTAAACTGGCCGGCGAACCGTCAGGTCAGGAATTCCTCGTGTTTACGCTGGGGGATGAAGAGTACGGTATCGATATCCTGAAAGTGCAGGAAATCCGCGGCTATGATCAGGTGACGCGCATTGCTAACACGCCTGCGTTTATCAAAGGCGTTACGAACCTGCGCGGTGTGATTGTGCCGATTGTTGACCTGCGCGTGAAGTTTAGCCAGAGCGATGTGGATTACAACGAAAACACCGTGGTGATTGTGCTGAACCTGGGTCAGCGCGTAGTCGGGATTGTAGTAGATGGCGTCTCGGATGTGCTGTCGCTGACGACGGATCAAATCCGTCCGGCGCCGGAGTTTGCGGTAACGCTGTCGACGGAATACCTGACGGGACTGGGGGCGTTGGGTGACCGGATGCTGATTCTGGTCAACATTGAGAAGCTGCTGAACAGCGAAGAAATGGCGCTGCTGGATATTGCCGCTTCCCACGTCGCATAATCTTTAAACATGTTATCCGGCCTACAATGCTCGCTGTTGTAGGCCGGATAAGCGTAACGCATCCGGCAGATTTCCCTCTTATGCTTCCCGCTCAACCAGGTCCGGCTCTTCTTCCAGTAAACCTTCATCCTGTGCCAGCATCGCCGTTGCAATCCCGTTTCCTAATACGTTGATCGCAGAACGTCCCATATCCAGGAAGTGGTCAATCCCCATTAGTAGCAGGATCCCGGCGACCGGAATGTTAAAGCTCGGAATGGTTGCCGCCAGCACCACCAGCGCTGAACGTGGCACGCCGGCAATCCCTTTGGACGCCAGCATCAGCGTCAGCATCAGGACGGTGATTTGGGCAAAGGAGAGGTGAATATTATAGGCCTGCGCGATAAACATAGAGGCAAATGAACAGTAGACCATCGAGCCGACCAGGTTAAACGAATAACCGATAGGCAGCACGAAAGACACGATGTTGGGTGAGCAACCAAATTTGGTTAATTGCTCCAGCGTCTTCGGATAAGCGGCTTCAGAGCTGCTGGTGGTGAATGCGACCAGGACCGGATCCTTCAGCATGCTCAGCAGGCGAAATACCTCTTTTTTCAGCATCACATAACCCACCGCCAGCAACGCCATGCAGGTCAGCAAAATAGCCACATAGTAGCCGCCGATGAACGATGCATAGTTGAGCAGGATCCCCAGACCCTGGGTAGAGATAACGGAGGAAATGGCGGCAAAAATAGCCAGCGGTGCGACGTACATCACATAGCCAGTCACCTTCAGCATAATGTGGGAGACCACATCCAGCGCTGCAACCAGCGGGGCGTTGAATTTCTCACCAAGCGATGCTCCGCCAATACCGAAGAACATCGAGAACACCACAATTTGCAGGATCTCATTATTGGCCATCGCCTCGGCGATGCTGGTTGGAATGGTATGCGTCAGAAAACCTTTCAGGCTCATGCCGCCCACGGCCAGGCCGGTATCTGCGGCCTCCAGCGGGATCGCCAGGTTCAGTCCGCTGCCGGGTTGTTCAAGAGAAACCACAAACAGACCGACCAGGATAGACAGTATGGAAGAGCTGATAAACCAAATCATTGCTTTCCCGCCCACGCGCCCGATGGTGGACGTTTCTCCCAGGCGCATAATTCCGACGGTCAGGGTACTGAATACTAAAGGCGCGATGACCATTTTAATCAGGCGCAAAAAGATGTCGGTGAGAAGCGTAATATTATCGGCCCAGGCGGTCACAACGCCGGGGGAGGCATAAGAGTGGATCACCGCACCCGACAGGATCCCCGCCAGCATGAAGATCACGATAAACAACGTGAGTTTGTTTGCATTTGCCACTAAAAAGCCCTCAGTAAGGATTTAACATTTATTGATCGGTTACTCATTTTTTATACTTATTAAGTGGTAACGAAGTATTCATCATATAAATTGAATTAAAGCGCCAGTCGATACAACTTTTTTTAATTTTTTATCCATTTTGTTGTGGTATTTACGATGAGTATGTGTGATCTCAATCACACATAATTGAGTGTTTCGGCCATTCTGAGCATGCTGACCGATGAAAATAAATGTTATTCACATGATAATTATGGTGTTTTTATGTGAATGACTTGTGGTTGCCGTACACCCGTTTTGCCGTCCTCCCGCCAGGCTGCACGCCCCTTGAGGATTTCCTTTTCGCAAACGTAAAGTTATCTCAGCGACTGCCGATAACGTTGATAACTCGTTTTCAGGAAGGTGCCTTATGTTTAACCGTATCCGCGTTGTCACAATGCTGATGATGGTGCTGGGGGTTTTCGCACTGCTACAGCTTGTTTCCGGTGGTCTGTTGTTTTCCTCATTGCAGCAGAATCAGCAAAGTTTTGTTATCTCTAACGATCTACGACAGCAGCAAAGTGAACTCACCTCAACATGGGATCTGATGCTGCAAACACGAATCAATTTAAGCCGTTCTTCTGCACGTATGATGATGGATGCGTCAAACCAGCAAAGCAGCGCGAAAAACGATCTGCTGAAGAATGCCAAAGCATCGCTGGCGCAGGCTGAAACGCATTACGCAAAATTTAAAAACATGACACCGTTGCCGGAGATGGTAGAGGCCAGCGGCAACGTTGAGGAGAAATATCAGCAATACCATGCGGCCTTAGCAGAGCTGGTTCAGTTTCTGGAAAATGGCAATATGGACGCCTATTTCGCGCAACCTACCCAGGGAATGCAAAACGCGCTCGGCGAGGCGTTGGGCAAATACGCCAGCGTTAGCGAAAAGCTTTACGTTCAGGCATTTGATCAAAGCGCCCGGGATTACCATTTCGCCCAATGGCAGCTTGGCGTGCTGGCTGTCGTGCTGGTGCTGATTCTGGTAGTGGTGTGGTACGGCATCCGCCATACCCTGCTTAATCCTCTGTCTCGGGTCATTGCCCATATTCGCGAAATCGCCAGCGGTAACCTGACCGCCACCCTGGCCGTTAGTGGCCGTAACGAAATCGGCGAGTTGGCCAGTACCGTTGATCATATGCAGCGTTCGCTGACGGAAACCGTCACCCTGGTGCGTGAAGGCTCTGATGCGATTTATTCCGGTACCAGCGAAATTGCCAGCGGGAACACTGACCTTTCATCTCGTACGGAACAGCAGGCGTCTGCGCTGGAAGAAACCGCAGCCAGCATGGAACAGTTGACCGCAACCGTTAAGCAAAATGCGGACAACGCGCGTCAGGCCTCGCAACTGGCGAAAAGCGCCTCCGACACTGCACAACATGGCGGCAAAGTGGTTGATAGCGTGGTGAATACCATGCACGAAATCGCCGATAGCTCGAAGAAAATCGCCGATATCATCAGTGTCATCGATGGCATTGCCTTTCAGACCAATATTCTCGCACTGAACGCAGCGGTTGAAGCCGCACGCGCCGGTGAGCAAGGCCGTGGCTTTGCTGTGGTTGCGGGCGAAGTGCGTAATCTGGCAAGCCGCAGTGCGCAGGCGGCGAAAGAGATTAAAGCGTTGATTGAAGATTCTGTTTCCCGAGTGGATACCGGTTCAGTTCTGGTAGAAAGCGCAGGTGAAACAATGAACGACATCGTCAATGCCGTGACGCGGGTGACCGACATTATGGGCGAGATTGCCTCGGCCTCCGATGAGCAAAGTCGGGGGATTGATCAGGTTGCGCTCGCGGTCTCCGAAATGGATCGCGTTACGCAGCAGAACGCCTCGTTGGTCCAGGAATCGGCTGCCGCTGCCGCTGCACTGGAAGAACAGGCCAGCCGTCTGACGCAGTCGGTGTCGACCTTCCGTCTGGCGTCACGTCCGGCGTCGACAAAACCACGCGATACTCGATTACCTGCAGCGTCGAGCGCGTCCTATCCGCGCCAGAGCATTGAACAAGATACGAATTGGGAAACATTTTGACTGGTAGTTAAACCGCGGCCAGTGCCGCCCGATGGGAGCGTTGATGTTTAATCGTATTCGAATTTCGACCACGCTGTTTTTGATTTTAATCCTCTGCGGTGTTTTGCAGATTGGCAGTAATGGCTTGTCCTTCTGGGCATTTCGGGACGGTTTTCAGAACCTGAATCAGGTCGAACGGAGTAATCAGCAACGCGCTGCGCTGGCCCAAACCCGCGCTGTGTTATTACAGGCCAGTACGGCCCTTAATAAGGCAGGGACGCTGACCGCCCTGAGCTATCCGCCAGAGGACATCAAAACGCTGATGACCCTCGCGCGCGATAGCCTGGCGCAGTCTGAATTGATGTTTAAACGCTTTATGGCGACGTCGGATCCGACGGAACAAGGCAAGGCGCTGTTTGGCGCAACGGAGAATAGTTTCAGTCAGTGGCACAGCGCGCTCGCGCATCAGGCCACCTGGCTTGAAAACAATCAGTTGTCAGATTTTCTGACCGCGCCAGTGCAGGCGGCTCAAGATGCTTTTGATGCGAATGTGAATGCCTGGCAGAGCAACATCGACAGCGTGTTGCAAACGGCAGGCGATCAGAGCCAGCGAAATTACCATATGTCGGGGGTGATTTTTGCCACCATGGTGGTACTGGCGGCACTGCTCACCAGCGGTGCGTTGTACTGGTCGCGCAAGATGATTGTTCAGCCACTGGCGATTGTTGGCAGTCATTTCGACAGCATTGCTGCAGGTAATCTGGCCAGGCCAGTAGCGGTTTATGGGCGCAATGAGATCTCGGCTATTTTTGCCAGCCTGAAGAAGATGCAGCAGGCGTTACGTGAAACGGTCAGTGAGGTACGCCAGGGCAGCTCAGCCATGCATAGTGGCATTTCAGAAATCGCGATGGGCAATAACGATTTATCTTCGCGAACTGAACAGCAGGCGGCCGCGTTGGCGCAAACGGCAGCCAGCATGGAACAACTCACCGCCACCGTCGGGCAGAATGCGGATAACGCGCGCCAGGCGTCAGGAATTGCCAAAAGTGCGGCCGACACCGCGCATAAAGGCGGTGAACAGACGTCCCGGGTGGCCAGCACCATGCATGAGATTTCCGCCAGCTCGCAGAAAATTGGCGACATCATCGGCGTGATTGACAGCATTGCCTTCCAGACCAATATCCTGGCGCTGAATGCCGCGGTAGAGGCTGCCCGCGCAGGTGAACAGGGGCGCGGTTTTGCCGTTGTCGCGGGTGAAGTGCGCAATCTGGCAAGCCGTAGCGCGCAGGCGGCGAAAGAAATTAAAGGACTCATTGAAGAGTCTGTTACCCGAGTGCATCAGGGCTCGCAGCTGGTTGATATGGCTGCACGCACCATGACGGAAATTGTCAGCTCGGTTACCCGGGTTAACGACATCATGGGCGAGATTGCCTCTGCTTCTGATGAACAGCGCAGAGGCATTGAGCAGGTGGCGCAGGCCGTCAGCCAGATGGATTCAGTGACGCAGCAAAACGCCGGGCTGGTGGAAGAAGCCGCATCCGCCACCGGACAACTCGCCACACAGGCCGATAATCTTTCCGCCTGCGTCGCATTTTTCAAGCTTGAAGAGCAAACCGTAACAAAACAAGAGTTGGCGCAGCCGCAGGTTGTGCCCGTTGTATCCTGAATGTGATTGAGAAGGCGCTATGACATCATCTCTGCCCACCGGGCAAACGTCATTATTGTTACAGATGACACAGCGCCTCGCGCTGTCTGACGCGCATTTTCGTCGGATATGTCAATTAATCTACCAGCGTGCGGGGATCGTACTGGCCGACCATAAGCGGGACATGGTTTATAACCGCCTGGTCCGTCGTTTACGTACCCTGGGACTGGATGACTTTGGTCGCTATCTCAGCATGCTGGAAGCTAACCAGAACAGTGCTGAGTGGCAGGCTTTTATTAACTCCCTGACCACCAACCTGACCGCGTTTTTTCGCGAAGGGCATCATTTTCCGGTGCTGTCAGATCATGCTCGTCGGCGCAACGGTGAATACCGGGTCTGGAGCGCAGCGGCGTCAACCGGTGAAGAGCCGTATAGCATTGCGATTACGCTCGCCGATACCCTGGGTATGGCACCGGGCCGCTGGCGTGTTTTTGCCAGCGACATTGATACCGAAGTGCTGGAAAAGGCCAGAAGCGGCATTTACCGTCTTGATGAGCTGAAGACGCTGTCACCCCAGCAGTTGCAGCGTTATTTCATGCGTGGCACCGGGCCGCATGAAGGTCTGGTACGCGTTCGGCAGGAACTGGCGGGGCATGTTGAATTTTCCAGCGTGAATTTACTGGATAAGCAGTACAACGTGCCTGGACCCTTCGATGCCATATTTTGTCGTAACGTGATGATATATTTCGATAAAACGACGCAGCAGGATATTTTGCACCGTTTTGTTCCACTTCTAAAACCAGATGGGCTGCTGTTTGCAGGTCATTCAGAAAACTTTAGCAACCTCGTGCGCGAGTTTAGCCTGCGTGGACAGACCGTGTATGCGCATGCGCCAGGTAAGGATAAAGCATGAGTAAAATCAGGGTGTTGTCGGTTGATGATTCTGCATTGATGCGTCAAATCATGACCGAAATTATTAACAGCCACAGTGATATGGAAATGGTAGCAACGGCGCCTGATCCGTTGGTCGCGCGGGATTTAATCAAAAAATACAATCCTGACGTCCTGACGCTGGATGTGGAAATGCCACGCATGGATGGCCTCGACTTTCTTGAAAAGTTGATGCGTCTGCGTCCGATGCCGGTGGTTATGGTCTCTTCACTCACGGGTAAAGGTTCAGAGGTCACGCTGCGGGCGCTGGAGCTGGGGGCGATTGATTTTGTCACCAAACCACAGTTGGGGATCCGTGAAGGGATGTTGGCCTACAGCGAAATGATCGCTGAGAAGATCCGCACCGCGTCGCGGGCAAAACTGGCGGCCCATAAGCCTATGGCGGCACCGGCGACCTTGAAAGCGGGGCCGTTACTCAGTTCGGAAAAACTGCTGGTGATTGGCGCGTCAACCGGAGGAACAGAGGCAATTCGCCATGTACTCCAGCCATTGCCGCTTTCAAGTCCCGGTATTCTTATTACCCAGCATATGCCGCCAGGGTTTACCCGTTCATTCGCCGAACGTCTGAACAAACTGTGTCAGATAACCGTGAAAGAGGCAGAAGATGGGGAGCGTGTGCTTCCGGGGCATGCGTATATCGCCCCAGGTGACAAGCATATGGAACTGGCGCGCAGCGGGGCGAACTACCAGATCAAAATTCATGATGGTCCGCCGGTTAACCGGCATCGGCCATCAGTGGATGTGCTGTTCCATTCGGTGGCAAAACACGCGGGGCGTAATGCCGTGGGAGTGATCCTGACAGGTATGGGCAACGATGGTGCCGCCGGAATGTTAGCGATGAACCAGGCGGGTGCCTGGACCATTGCGCAAAACGAAGCAAGTTGTGTGGTGTTCGGCATGCCGCGCGAGGCCATCAATATGGGTGGCGTAAGCGAAGTGGTCGATCTTAGCCAGGTAAGCCAGCAAATGCTGGCGAAAATCAGTGCCGGACAGGCAATACGTATTTGAATCAGGAGTTTATTTTTTATGGCGGATAAAGAGCTTAAGTTTTTGGTTGTGGATGACTTTTCCACCATGCGTCGCATTGTACGTAACCTGCTCAAAGAGCTGGGTTTCAACAATGTTGAAGAAGCTGAAGACGGTGTGGACGCGCTGAATAAGCTGCAGGCTGGGGGATTTGGTTTTGTCATTTCCGACTGGAACATGCCGAACATGGATGGCCTCGAGCTGCTGAAAACCATTCGTGCAGATGGCGCAATGTCCGCCTTACCGGTGCTGATGGTGACGGCGGAAGCGAAGAAAGAGAACATCATTGCGGCAGCACAGGCAGGCGCCAGTGGCTATGTCGTGAAACCGTTCACGGCGGCAACGCTGGAAGAGAAACTCAATAAGATCTTTGAGAAACTGGGCATGTGAGGGTGTGACAATGATGATGCAACCACAAATTAAACCTGCTGACGAACACTCTGCAGGGGACATCATCGCGCGCATCGGTAGTTTGACCCGAATGCTGCGCGACAGCCTGCGTGAACTGGGGCTGGATCAGGCCATTGCCGAAGCGGCGGAAGCGATTCCCGATGCCCGCGATCGTCTCGATTACGTTGTGCAGATGACCGCACAGGCGGCAGAGCGCGCGCTGAACAGCGTGGAGGCTTCGCAGCCGCATCAGGACGCGATGGAAAAAGGGGCCAAAGACCTGACCAAACGCTGGGATGAATGGTTCGAAAATCCGATCGAGCTATCCGACGCCCGTGAACTGGTCACCGATACCCGCCAGTTCCTTGGCGATGTGCCAGGACATACCAGTTTTACTAACGCTCAACTGCTGGACATCATGATGGCGCAGGATTTCCAGGATCTCACCGGTCAGGTCATCAAACGCATGATGGATGTTATCCAGGAGATTGAACGTCAGTTGCTGATGGTTCTGTTGGAAAACATCCCGGAGCAGGGTGCTCGTCCAAAACGTGAAAACGAAAGCTTGCTTAACGGCCCGCAGGTTGATACCTCAAAAGCCGGCGTGGTGGCAAGTCAGGATCAGGTTGACGACCTGCTGGACAGCCTCGGTTTCTGATGAGTATTTGCCGGATGTGGGGCGTGACCTCTCATCCGGCTTACGCGCAATTCTGCTTAAAGCCATAAATCCCGTCTTTTTTACCGCTTACTCTTCCCATTGCTGGATGGACGTTCTGGCATCATTCTCGCCTATATCTCTATCCAGGGTCTGATGCGTGGCAGAAGAAAGCGACGACGACAAAACAGAAGCCCCCACACCCCACCGACTTGAAAAAGCACGGGAAGAAGGGCAGATCCCCCGATCCAAAGAGCTGACCTCGCTGCTTATTTTGCTGGTGGGTGTGTGCATTATCTGGATTGGCGGGGAGTCGCTCGCCCGCAGGCTGGCCGGCATGCTGTCTGCCGGATTACGTTTTGACCACAGTATGGTCAACGACCCTAATCTGATCCTCAGCCAAATCATCCTGCTGATTAAAGACGCGATGATTGCGCTGTTACCGTTGATTACCGGCGTTGTTCTGGTGGCATTAATCTCCCCGGTGATGCTCGGCGGCTTGATCTTCAGCGGTAAATCTCTGCAGCCCAAGTTCTCTAAGCTGAATCCGCTGCCGGGCATTAAACGCATGTTCTCCGCGCAAACCGGGGCAGAACTGCTTAAAGCGATACTGAAGTCCACGCTGGTAGGCAGCGTGGCTGGGTTTTATCTCTGGCATAACTGGCCAGCGATGATGCGACTGATGGCGGAATCTCCGATTACGGCGATGGGCAACGCCCTGGATTTAGTGGGTATGTGCGCGCTGTTGGTGGTGCTGGGCGTCATTCCGATGGTGGGGTTCGACGTCTTTTTCCAGATTTACAGCCACCTGAAAAAACTGCGTATGTCGCGTCAGGATATCCGGGACGAATTTAAGCAAAGCGAAGGTGACCCGCACGTTAAGGGAAAAATACGTCAAATGCAGCGTGCGGCCGCACAGCGTCGCATGATGGCGGATGTGCCGAAAGCGGACGTTATTGTTACTAACCCCACGCACTATTCGGTGGCGTTGAAGTATGACGAGAACAAAATGAGCGCGCCGAAAGTTGTCGCCAAAGGCGCGGGGCTGGTGGCGCTGCGCATTCGTGAGATTGGTGCCGAGCATCGTGTCCCTACGTTAGAAGCGCCGCCGTTGGCGCGTGCGTTATATCGCCATGCTGAGATTGGTCAGCAAATACCGGGTCAATTATATGCCGCCGTTGCCGAAGTACTGGCATGGGTATGGCAGCTAAAACGCTGGCGTCTCGCCGGCGGCAAGCGTCCACCACAACCTGAAAACCTTCCGGTGCCTGAAGCACTGGATTTTTTGAACGAGAAGACTACTGATGGCTAATCTGGTCGCGATGCTGCGTCTGCCCAGCAACCTGAAATCCACGCAATGGCAAATCCTTGCCGGACCGATCCTCATCCTGCTGATCTTGTCGATGATGGTGCTGCCGCTGCCGGCTTTCGTCCTCGATTTGCTGTTCACATTTAACATCGCGCTGTCGATCATGGTGCTGCTGGTGGCGATGTTCACCCAGCGTACGCTGGAGTTTGCCGCATTCCCGACGATTTTGCTGTTTACCACATTATTACGCCTCGCCCTGAACGTCGCGTCGACGCGTATCATTTTAATGGAAGGTCATACCGGCGCGGCGGCGGCGGGGAAGGTGGTTGAAGCCTTTGGTCACTTCCTGGTGGGGGGTAACTTTGCGATCGGTATCGTGGTCTTCGTTATTCTCGTCATCATTAACTTTATGGTAATCACCAAAGGAGCAGGGCGAATCGCTGAGGTTGGCGCGCGTTTTGTGCTGGATGGTATGCCCGGCAAGCAGATGGCGATTGATGCGGATTTGAATGCCGGTCTGATTGGCGAGGATGAAGCCAAAAAACGGCGCTCGGAAGTGACCCAGGAAGCGGATTTCTACGGCTCTATGGACGGTGCGAGTAAATTCGTACGTGGAGATGCCATCGCCGGTATTCTGATCATGGTTATCAACGTGGTCGGCGGCCTGTTAGTTGGGGTGTTGCAGCATGGTATGAGCATGGGCAGCGCTGCGGAAAGTTATACCCTGCTGACCATCGGTGACGGGCTGGTGGCACAAATTCCTGCTCTGGTTATCTCCACCGCGGCGGGGGTTATCGTGACCCGCGTGAGTACCGACCAGGACGTAGGCGAACAGATGGTGACCCAACTGTTCAGTAATCCCAGCGTTATGCTGCTCAGCGCGGCGGTGCTTGGGCTTTTGGGTCTGGTTCCGGGCATGCCGAACCTGGTGTTTCTGATGTTTACCGCTGCGTTACTGGGTCTGGCCTGGTGGATGCGCGGTCGTGAGCAAAAAGCGCCAGATGAACCGCAGCCGGTGAAAATGCCGGAAAACAACTCCGTGGTGGAAGCAACGTGGAATGACGTACAGCTGGAAGACTCCCTGGGAATGGAGGTCGGTTATCGCCTGATCCCGATGGTAGACTTTCAGCAGGATGGCGAGTTGCTGGGGCGAATTCGCAGTATTCGTAAGAAATTTGCCCAGGATATGGGCTTCCTGCCGCCGGTGGTACATATCCGTGACAATATGGATCTGCAGCCGGCCCGCTATCGAATTTTGATGAAAGGGGTGGAAATTGGCAGTGGTGACGCCTATCCGGGACGCTGGCTGGCCATTAACCCGGGTACCGCCGCCGGGTCGCTGCCGGGTGAGAAAACGGTCGATCCGGCTTTCGGACTGGACGCTATCTGGATTGAAAGTGCATTGAAGGAACAGGCGCAGATTCAGGGCTTTACGGTAGTTGAAGCGAGTACCGTTGTCGCGACGCATCTTAACCACCTGATTGGGCAGTTCGCCGCTGAGCTATTTGGCCGTCAGGAGGCACAGCAGTTACTGGACCGTGTCTCGCAGGAGATGCCAAAGCTGACGGAAGATTTGGTGCCGGGCGTTGTGACGCTCACCACGCTGCATAAAGTGTTGCAGAACTTACTGGATGAGAAAGTACCGATTCGCGATATGCGCACCATTCTTGAAACGCTGGCTGAACATGCGCCTGTGCAAAATGATCCGCATGAGCTTACCGCGGTCGTCCGTGTAGCCTTAGGACGCGCTATCACTCAGCAGTGGTTCCCGGGTAATGAAGAGGTTCAGGTTATCGGCCTTGATACCCCGCTCGAGCGTTTGCTGCTGCAAGCGCTGCAGGGCGGCGGCGGCCTGGAGCCAGGGCTGGCAGACCGATTGCTGGCCCAGACTCAGGAAGCGCTGTCCCGACAGGAAATGTTGGGCGCGCCGCCAGTCTTGCTGGTTAACCACGCGTTGCGTCCGTTACTGGCACGCTTTTTACGTCGCAGCATACCGCAGTTGGTGGTGTTATCGAACATGGAGCTTTCCGATAACCGCCATATCCGCATGACGGCGACTATTGGAGGTAAATAATGCGTAAGTTACTGTTGCTGTTGTTGTTTCCTCTGGCGGCACAGGCTGCCGGGGAAGGGGCGTGGCAGGCAAGCGGGATGGGGATCACCTTAAACCACCGCGGTCAGTCAGCCTCATCCGCACCTCTGGTACCCAGCCAGCCGGTCTCGGGGTTGATGACGCTGGTGGCCTGGCGCTATGAACTAAATGGCCCAACGCCCGCGGGTTTACGGGTGCGTTTATGTTCTCAGTCCCGCTGTGTCGAGCTGGATGGGCAGAGTGGAACCACCAACGGATTCAATAATGTTCCCGCCATCGAACCGATGCATTTTGTCTGGGAAGTCCCCGGTGGTGGTCGTCTGATCCCTGCCTTACAGGTTCAGAGCAATCAGGTGATCGTGAACTATCGTTAACACCTTCCTTCAGTCATGCCAGCAGTAGAAACTGCTGGCTGCTTCGCACTTTTAGCCTGCCTCTTTGATTAAATAGAAACGCTGTTTTATAAAATAGGTGACATACGTTGCCGGACTCTTTGTGCTGTTGCCAGTTTGCGAACCCCCCTGGCAGAAATAGAAAGGTTTCACTTCCTGTTAGCTTTTACTGTGACCCGGTAAGGATGCCCAATGTCAAAGCGAGGATTGCGGGGCCTCCTAATAATGTGCAGGGGTAACGGCAATGAAGACACGTAAAATCGGACTGGTTAACTATTTTGCCTACGGTTCGGGAGATTTTTTAGGCGCAGGCACCACGGCGTTAACTGCGGCGTGGTTACTCTATTTCTACACCACGTTCTGTGGTCTGACGCCTATCGAAGCGACCTTTATTTTTGCCACAGCCAGGGTGCTGGATGCCGTCGTTAGCCCATTAATGGGTTTTTTGACCGATAACTTTGGCTCAACCTGGCTTGGCAAACGCTTTGGGCGGCGTAAGTTTTTTATTCTGTTGGGGATCCCCTGTGTCTTTAGCTACTCGCTGATGTGGGTCGGCGACATGGGATTCTGGTATTACCTGCTCACCTATCTGATTTTTGACGTGGTCTACACCATGATTCTGGTGCCTTACGAAACGCTGGTACCCGAAATGACCGATGACTTTAAACAGAAAACCAAATTCTCCGGCGCGCGTATTTCGATGGCGCAAATGTCAGCCATTCTGGCCTCATTCTTACCCGGCGTTCTGCTGACGCTATTTGGCAAAGATAACCCGGTGTCTTTCTTCTACGCCAGTCTGGTGTTCTCTGTGCTGTGCGCGCTGATGCTGACGTTCGTCTGGTTTTTTACCTGGGAGCGACCGCGAGAAGAGTGGACTGAAGCCGCCCTGCGAGCCGAAGAAGAGAAGAAAAGCCTGACCTTTAGCCAGAGTATGAACCGCTTGTTTGTTGAACTGAGTTCAACTCTACGCATCCGTATATTTCGCCAGCATTTAGGAATGTATCTTGGCGGCTATATTGCTCAGGACGTCTTTAACGCCGTCTTTACTTACTATGTGGTGTTTGTGCTGATGCAGGAAGCATCAATGGCATCCAACCTGCTGGGTACGATGGCTATCTTCCAGTTCATTGCTGTTATCGCCATGATCCCATTGTGCATTCGTTTCGGACCTGCGCCGTCTTATCGCATGGTGGTCGTCCTGTTTGGCCTCAGTTCACTCTCCTATGCGGGGCTGTATTACGCAGGACTCAGCGATGTTTATTCTCTGCTACTGCTGGTATCTGCCGTGGCGGGTCTGGGGCGTGGGGGGATCAATTACGTTCCCTGGAATACCTACACCTATATTGCGGACGTTGACGAAGTGATTACCGGTCAGCGTCGGGAAGGGATCTTCGCCGGGATTATGACGTTAACGCGCAAAGCGTCGCAGGCGGGCGCGGTGATGCTGGTGGGGATTGTCATGCAGTTGTCCGGTTTTGTCTCCGGCCAGAGCGCACAGCCCGCGGCGGTTAGCCATACCATCCTGTTAATTCTGAGCTGCGGAACGTTAATTGTTCTGGCGCTGGGTTTCCTGGTTTCCCTGCGCTTCAAACTGAACCTGCACACGCACAGCACCCTGCGTGAAGAGACCGCAAAAATGCGTGAGTCCGGGCGGCCTGTGCTGGAAGGACTTTCCGCTGAGGGACGCGCCACCGTAGAGATGCTGTCCGGCATGCCATATGAATCACTTTGGGGTAACAACAATATTGGTTACCTGAATCGTAATAAACCAGCGGCACCCAAACTGGAAAAAGGCGCCGCATTGAATTCGACATTGACAGAGGTTAAGTAAATGATTGTTTACCCGGTTAAACATAGCCCATTGTTGCGCCAACCAGAACATTTTATTGCCAGGGATGAATTAAAAGCGTTGATCAAAAAGGTGACGCATAACCTGGTCAATATTCATGATGAAACCGGCGAGTTCTTGCTCCGTCTGGACGACGGTCGCGTGATTGATACCAAAGGCTGGGCTGGATGGGAATGGACGCACGGCGTCGGATTGTATGGTATGTATCAGTATTATCAGCAAACCGGCGATGAAACGATGCGCGATATCATCGACAGCTGGTTTGCCGATCGCTTTGCCGAAGGCGCAACCACCAAAAACGTTAACACCATGGCGCCGTTTTTAACGCTGGCGTATCGCTATGAAGAGACGCGTAATCCAGCGTACCTTCCGTGGCTCGACAGTTGGGCGGAGTGGGCAATGCATGAGATGCCGCGTACAGAATATGGCGGTATGCAGCACATTACGCTGGCGGAAGAGAATCATCAGCAGATGTGGGATGACACATTGATGATGACGGTTTTACCGCTGGCGAAAATTGGCAAGTTGCTTAATCGTCCCGACTATATTGAAGAAGCAACCTATCAGTTCCTGCTGCACGTGCAAAACCTGATGGATAAAGAAACGGGGCTGTGGTTCCACGGCTGGAGCTATGAAGGACAACATAACTTCGCCAACGCTCGCTGGGCGCGCGGCAACAGCTGGTTAACTATCGTCATTCCGGATTTCCTCGAATTGCTTGATTTGCCACAGAATAATGCAGTGCATCGCTATCTGGTACAGGTTCTGAATGCGCAAATCGCCGCGCTGGCGAAGTGCCAGGATGAAAGCGGATTGTGGCATACCTTGCTGGACGACCCACAGTCGTATCTGGAAGCGTCGGCAACCGCGGGCTTCGCCTATGGGATCCTCAAAGCGGTTCGTAAACGCTATGTCGGGCAAAACTATGCGTCGGTAGCCGAAAAAGCCATCAGAGGTATTGTGCAACATATTTCAGCCGAAGGTGAACTGCTGCACACCTCGTTTGGAACCGGAATGGGTCACAATCTCGATTTTTACCGCAACATCCCACGGACCTCCATGCCTTACGGACAAGCGATGGCGATGCTGTGCCTTACCGAATACTTGCGTAAGTATTTTTGATATCGGCGTCCGATGGCGCAGCTGCTATCGGACCTGATTGTTCCGGTATCTCTGTTTGCGCGGCGTTGTCCTGCGGCGCAAACAGATGATCCATGATTTGACGCATAACCGGCGCGGCGGTGACGCCATCGCTGCCGCCGTTTTCGAGAATTAACGCTACGGCGACTTTCGGGTTTTTATACGGCGCAAATGCGGTATAGAACACATGGTCGCGCAGGCGCACGGGGATCATTTTCGCATCGTAGGTTTGATTTTCTTTCAGGCTAAAGACCTGGGATGTGCCACTTTTCGCCGCAATGCCGTAAGGTGCGGTGTGAAAGAACTTATAGCCCGTGCCGTTTGGTTCATTCGCCATGCCGAACATCGCCTGACGCACCAGTCCCCAGTAAGGTGACGAGGCAGACGCGATTTGCGACGGTGCTTCGGAAGCCTGATACGGCGTAATAGTTTTTCCGCTCTCTTCATCAAGTAGCAGGTGCGGAGCGATAACTTTGCCATTGTTAATCAGCGCGACCATGGCTTTTACCATCTGAATAGGCGTGGCAATCCAGTAGCCCTGACCGATGCCAACCGAAATGGTATCTCCCTGATACCAGGATTTTTTATGCACTTTCTGCTTCCATTCGCGACTTGGGAGCAGGCCGTTATACTCCTCATCAAGATCGATACCAGTCGGTTTGCCATAGCCAAACTGGCTGAGCATGCTGTTAATCCGGTCGATCCCCATCATAAACGCCACCTGATAAAAGAACGTGTCCGCAGACTCTTCAATCGCTTTGGTGACATCCAGCATACCGTGGCCCGTTTTTTTCCAGTCGCGGTAATGTCGTTCTGTGCCGGGAAGCGTCCAGGTGGGAGCGCCGAAGAAACTGGTCTGCGGCGTGATCACGCCGTCCAGTAAAGCTGACATCGCCATGTACGGTTTGACCGTGGAGGCGGGAGGATACAGCCCCTGGGTGACGCGGTTGATCAATGGCAGGTCTTTATCCTGCAGCAGTTTGTTATAGTCCTGATAGCTGATGCCTTTGACAAACGGGTTCGGGTCATAGCTGGGATTGGAGACCATTGCCAGCACGGAGCCGTCGTGCGGATCCTCAACCAAAACAGCAGCCCGCTGGCCCGCTAACAGGCTCTCAATGTATTGCTGCAAATGTAGGTCCAGCGTCAGATGGATATCTTTTCCGGCAACGGGTGGCACATCCTTGATCAGGCGCACGATGCGTCCGTGGTTATCCACTTCCACCTCCTGATAACCGGTTTTCCCATGCAGCTCATTTTCGTAATAATGCTCGATCCCCTGCTTACCGATGTTGTGATCGGCGGCATAATTCTCTGCCAGGCCTTTCTTATCCAGCGCTTTAAGGTCGCTATCGTTGATTTTTGAAACATAGCCAAGGACATGCGCCAGCGCGGCGCCATAAGGGTACTGGCGGTCTTCATAGCTGTTGATAGTGACGCCGCTGAAATGAAACTGGTTAACCGAGAAACGGGCGATTTCCACATCGGTCAGCGCATTTTTCAGCACGACAGGGCGATAGCGACTGCTGGCTTTCAGCTCATGGCGAAACTGGTCAATGTCATCAGGAGTGAGGTCAACGATGGGCGTGAGCTGCCTGATCAGCGCGTTCATATCGCTGATTTTGTACGGCGTAACGGAAATATCGTACCAGGTCACGTTGCGCACCAACGGAATGCCGTTGCGATCGTAAATCATGCCACGCGTTGGGGCGACGGGCAGCATTTTGATGTCGTTTGCATTCGACCGGGTGGTGTAATACTGGTGCTGACAAATTTGTAAGTTGTAGAGATTGTAAATCAGGATGCCAAAACAGATGACTACAAGGCCGAAGGCCACCAATACACGCCGTTGGAAGAGTTTTTCTTCCGCCTCAAAATCTCTGAATGTCATTGACCCGTACCCGATTAATTTGCCGCCTAATGATACGGAGGCTTAAACGGGATGACAGGCAAAAAATGTTCCATATCTCTACGGAAATGTGTCATTCCTTGTGGGTTGTAACAAATTACAGTGCACGTAGCCGTTTATCGTAGGCTGGATAGCGGTCATTCGGGAAAATAAAAAAGCCCGCGACATAGCGCGGGCTTTCACAGTACTGGAGGTGATTACATACGTTCTACGGTTTCGATACCCAGCGTATCCAGACCCAGCTTCAGGGTTTTCGCCGTCAGCTGTGCCAGTTTCAGTCGGCTGTTACGAATCTCTTCGTTTTCGGCACTGAGGATAGGGCAGTGCTCGTAGAAGCCGGAGAACAGACCGGCAACGTCGTACAGGTAAGCACACATCACGTGCGGCGTACCTTCACGTGCAACGACGGTCAGCGTTTCTTCAAACTGCAGCAGACGCGCAGCCAGTTGGGCTTCGCGATCTTCGCTGATAATCACCTGCGCATTTGCCAGCGCGCTTTCGTCGATATCTGCTTTACGGAACACGGACAGTACGCGGGTATAGGCGTACTGCATATAGGGTGCGGTGTTACCTTCGAACGCCAGCATGTTGTCCCAGTCGAAGATGTAGTCGGTAGTACGGTTTTTGGACAGGTCCGCATATTTCACCGCGCCGATACCGACCGCATTTGCCAGTTTTTCCAGCTCGTCGGCAGGCATGTCCGGATTCTTCTCAGCGACCAGACGACGTGCGCGCTCCAGCGCTTCATCCAGCAGATCGGCCAGTTTCACCGTGCCGCCCGCGCGGGTTTTGAACGGCTTGCCGTCTTTGCCCAGCATCATACCGAACATGTGGTGTTCCAGCGGTACGGAGTCCGGCACATAACCGGCCTTACGCACGATGGTCCAGGCCTGCATTAAGTGCTGATGCTGACGGGAGTCGATGTAATAAAGTACGCGATCGGCATGCAGCGTTTCATAACGATACTTGGCGCAGGCGATATCGGTTGTGGTGTAGAGATAGCCGCCATCTTTCTTCTGAATGATTACGCCCATCGGTTCGCCTTCCTTGTTCTTATACTCATCAAGGAATACGACGGTAGCGCCTTCGCTTTCAACAGCCAGGCCTTTAGCTTTGAGATCGGCCACGATGCCAGGCAGCATTGGGTTGTACAGGCTTTCGCCCATTACATCGTCACGGGTCAGGGTAACGTTGAGGCGATCGTAGGTTAACTGGTTTTGCGACATGGTAATGTCGACCAGTTTGCGCCACATCTCACGGAAGTATTCATCGCCGCCTTGCAGCTTCACGACATAACTACGAGCGCGTTCTGCGAAGGCTTCATCTTCATCGTAGTGTTTTTTCGCATCACGATAGAAACCTTCCAGGTCAGCCAGCGCCATCTCTCCGGCATTCTCCTGCTGCTGTTTTTCCAGCCACGCGATAAGCATACCGAACTGAGTACCCCAGTCGCCGACGTGGTTGGCGCGGATAACCTTGTGGCCGAGGAATTCCAGCGTACGCACCGCAGCATCACCGATGATGGTGGAACGCAGGTGACCAACGTGCATCTCTTTCGCTACGTTAGGTGCGGAATAATCAACAACAACGGTTTGTTTCGCCGGTTGAGTGACGCCCAGACGATCGGAGGCCAGCGCCTGCTGAACGTGCTGCGCCAGAAATGCCGGATCGAGGAAAATATTGATAAAGCCCGGGCCGGCAATTTCAACTTTGCTGGCGATCCCGTTGAGATCCAGATGAGTCAGCACCTGCTCAGCCAGTTGTCGCGGCGCCATACCCAGTTTTTTAGCGACAGCCATCATGCCATTAGCCTGATAGTCGCCGAACTGTACTTTTGCTGACTGACGAACCTGTGGTTCGCAATCTGCAGGCGCGCCTGAAGCAATCATGGCCTGACTGACTTTTTCTGAGAGAAGAGCCTGAATATTCACCGGAATACCTTACATTTATGAAGCGGGGAAAAATTCACCGCACCAGTTTAAGAATTAAGGGCGGGAGTATACTGCAAATGCCCGTTGCCGTCAGCACTGCGAGTAGCGTGCGCAGTCTAAAATTCAGTCAATGCAATGACGTTTTAGTCTTCATGTTACGTTCGAAGAAAACAGCGGTTGGATGGCGCAGCGCAACAGAGTAAATTAGCAGCTTTGAACATAGATATGAGCTTTTAATATGGCGAACTGGCAGACCGTTGCAGAACTACAGGATATTTCTGCAGATTTACCGCATTTCACGCAGGCATTAACGGAACTTTCCACCCGTCTTGGGCTGGATATTTCAGGGCTGGAAGCCGACCACATTTCCTTGCGTTGCCACCAAAATACCACCGCAGAGCGCTGGCGTCGTGGCTTTGAACAGTGCGGTGAATTGCTGTCAGAAAACATGATTAACGGCAGACCTATTTGTCTTTTTAAACTGTATGAGCCGGTTTGTGTGCAACATTGGCAATTTTCCATCGTTGAACTGCCGTGGCCGGGCGAAAAACGCTATCCGCATGAAGGCTGGGAACATATTGAAATTGTTCTGCCGGGTGAGGCACAAACGCTGAACGCCAGAGCGCTGGCGCTGCTTTCAGATCACGGTCTGAGCCAGCCGGGCATATTTGTAAAAACCAGCTCGCCAAAAGGCGAGCGCGAACGTTTACCGAATCCGACGCTGGCGGTCAGCGATGGCAGCGTAACGATAAAATTTCATCCGTGGTCGATTGAAACCATAGTGGCAAGCGAACGTCAGGAGTGAGCATGGCTTTACTGGAAATCTGCTGTTACAGCATGGAGTGCGCGCGTACGGCGCAGCAAAACGGCGCGGATCGCATTGAGCTTTGCGCAGCACCTAAAGAAGGCGGCTTAACGCCGTCTCTGGGCGTCCTGCGTTCTGTTCGCCAGCATGTTTCGATTCCCGTCAATCCCATTATACGACCGCGTGGAGGCGACTTTTGCTATACCGACGGTGAATTCGCTGCAATGCTGGATGATATCGCGATGGTCCGGGAACTGGGGTTCTCAGGGCTGGTAACTGGCATTTTAAATGCGGATGGCGATGTCGATATGCCGCGCATGGAGAAAATAATGATCGCCGCCGGTTCACTGCAAGTCACTTTTCATCGTGCCTTTGATATGTGTGCTAACCCACTCAATGCGCTAAAAAAATTAGCTGATTTGGGCATCGCCAGAGTGCTGACTTCCGGGCAAAAATCAGATGCGGCGCAAGGTTTAACAAAAATAATGGAACTTATTGCGCAGGCGGATGCTCCAATCATTATGGCCGGAGCGGGGGTTCGCGCCTCGAATTTGTCCCTGTTCCTTAATGCTGGAGTGCAGGAAGTCCACAGTTCTGCCGGAGTATGGCTGGCTTCACCAATGCGTTATCGCAATTCGGGGTTGTCGATGTCTTCGGATACGCAGGCGGATGAATATTCACGCTATGCGGTAGACGGGGCGGCGGTTGCGGAAATGAAAGCAATCATTGCACACCATCAGGCCAGCTGATTTTTACCGTTGCATCATGTCGCCCAATATGATGCTTGCTCGTACCAGGCCCCTGCCAATTCAACAGGGGCCTTTTTTTATCCTTCATATTTCAAGCCGCAGCAGCGTTGGCCGCCTTGCTGCAACTTGAACTATTTTGGAGAAACGGTGCTATACGTAACGGTCATCCGGCAATCCATCACGGCTTACGCGCAATCAATACCGCGCGTAATGGGGCGGGGTAGCCTTCCACCGTTTTGCTGTGGTCGTTCGGGTCGAGGAAGTCGGCCAGCGACTCGGTTATCATCCATTCGGTACGGCGCTGTTCTTCGGTAGTGGTGACGCAGACATCGGCGATACGCACATCAACAAAACCGCATTTTTCCAGCCAGTTTTTTAACGCCAGCGCAGACGGAATAAAGTAGACATTACGCATCTGCGCGTAGCGGTCGCCCGGAACCAGTACGGTATTTTCATCACCTTCGACGACCAGCGTTTCCAGCACCAGTTCACCATCTTTAACCAGTTGATCCTTCAACTGCCACAGGTGTTCCAGCGGTGAACGTCGGTGATAAAGCACTCCCATGGAGAATACGGTATCAAAGGCGTTGAGCGCTGGAAGCTGTTCAATGCCCAGCGGCAGCAGATGAGCGCGCTGGTCATTGCCCAGCAGTTTACGCACCGCCTCAAACTGGCATAGAAACAGTTGCGTAGGGTCGATACCAACCGCCAGATGCGCCCCCGCGCCAATCATGCGCCACATGTGATAACCACTGCCGCAGCCGACATCAAGAATGGTACGGCCAGTGAGGTCAGACAAGTGCGGCAGAACGCGATCCCACTTCCAGTCCGATCGCCACTCGGTGTCAATATTGACGCCGTACAGCGAGTACGGTCCTTTACGCCATGGCATCAGGTTACGCATCAGAGTGTCGATACGTTTGAGTTGACCTTCGCTGAGCGGCTCTTTGCTTTCTGCTGTAACGCTATGAAGTAAGTCCAGGCGATGCGGCGTTAGCTCGGGCAGAAACTCGACGGCGTTTGACCACTGCTTAAACAAGCCGTGCTGATCGCGCTGCCAGGTAGCGATTTGCGCCGGAAGCGTTTCCAGCCAATGGGAGAGATGGTTTTTGGCAATCAGCTGATAAAAGTTACCAAAGTCGATCATGCGCCTACCCCAGCTTTCAGCGCCACCAGAGAACCAAAGTTGAAGCACTGGAACCACAATTCGCTGTGCTCGAAACCAGCCTGATGCAGTCGCGCTTTGTGCGTTTCGACCGAGTCGGTCAGCATCACGTTCTCCAGCATGCTGCGCTTCTGGCTGATTTCCAGTTCGCTATAGCCATTTGCCCGTTTGAAGTCGTGGTGCATGTTGAACAGCAGCTCGCCAACGTTAGCGTCTTCGAAACTGAATTTTTCAGAAAGAACCAGCGCGCCGCCGGGATTCAGCCCCTGATAAATCTTATCCAACAACGCCTGGCGCTCAGGTGGCTCAAGGAATTGCAGGGTAAAATTCAGCACCACCATCGAGGCGTTTTCGATAGTAATGTTGCGAATATCGCCTTCGACAACCTCAACCGGGGTCGGTGCCTTATAGGCGTCAATATGACGACGGCAGCGCTCAACCATCGCCGGAGAGTTATCGACAGCAATAATTTTGCAATTCTCGTGATGAATATTGCGACGCACCGAGAGCGTCGCCGCGCCCAGAGAGCAGCCCAGATCGTAGACCTGCGTGTTGGGTTGTACGAAACGTTCAGCCAGCATACCAATCATAGAAATGATATTGGAATAACCAGGAACGGAACGCTGGATCATATCCGGGAAGACTTCAGCTACCCGTTCATCAAAGGTCCAGTCACCCAGACTGGCGATAGGCGCAGAAAAAAGCGTGTCGCGGTGAGACATAACGTAAAAATCCGGGAAAAATAAAGTGGCGTATTGTGCGCTAATGCAGGGAGAAAACCAACTCCCAGGGCATATACCAAAGATTCGCCAGCACCATTAGCAACAGCGAACACCAGGTTGCGCTCATGCCTGAACGGCGCCAGCGGAAGAGCCGGTGGTGGAATCCGTAATAATGCATCAGTCGTCCGGCAATCAACATCAGCCCGCAAATATGCACCATCCACGTCTCTGCGCCGTTCATTTCCATAAATAACAGCAACACTAACGCGACGGGAATATATTCCACCGCATTACCGTGAATGCGGATAGCGCTTTGCAGTTCGCTAAAACCTCCGTCGCCATAGGCAACGCGGTATTGCATGCGCAGGCGAACGACGTCAAAGGAGAACTTTATTAACAATAACGCACCCAATACGGCATAAAGCGCGCTTACCATACAAACTCCCTTTAAAATGGCAGATGGCATTGTCTATGATAGGTGGCAATTTCAGAAAAGAGAAGATTGCTGTGGAATAGACGGTGCTGATCCGATCTCTGGCAGGACGTTACGTAAATCTGCCCATAGCGTGTCTACAAGCTCCGGGGCCTGTGCGATGTCCGGTGTATGCAAAAACAGATACGGCGTCGTGGTGTGTTCCCATCGCGACAGCTTGGTCAGCCAGACGGCAAAAAGCTCGCTATTTTGTGCCATATCATCGCTGCCGATAAAGCGTACCATCGGATGGTTTGCCGTCACTACTGCATGTACCGGCACCTTTGGCTTCTTGCGCTGGGCGTCACGTATCGCTTCAGTATGCGGGATTGCGGCATGCACCGGGCGGCTGTCCAGAATTACCCGGTTTACGCCACGCTCGTGTAAGCCCCGATTAAATAGCAGCTCGGCTTCGCCCTTGGCAAAGAAGTCTGGATGGCGAACTTCCACACCGTAGGTAAAGGCTTTGGGGAGCGCATCGAGAAACTGCCACAGGGCAGGCAGGTCACGCGGACCAAAAGTCGCGGGTAATTGCAGCCAGTATTGTCCAATGCGCGATTCCAGCGGCGACATGCGCGTGAAAAACTCCTGTACCAGGTCATCGCAATTACGCAGCGCGGCCTGATGCGAAATGGTGGCCGGAAACTTAAAGCAAAATCGAAATGCATCGGTGGTCTGTGCATGCCAGCGGGCAACAATGTCCGCTTTTGGCAGCGCGTACAGCGTGGTGTTGCCCTCCACACAGTTAAAGTGGCGGGCATACTCTTCAAGGTTTGAGATCCCCAGACGCACCCATTTAGGATGCGACCACTGGGGTAAACCGATATAAATCATAGCGCTTGCAGGATCTCGTCCACGCTGCGTACGCGTGCGATACGCGGGAAAATATGCGTCATGCTGCCCCGGTGCTGATCGGCGCTGGCGGCGCTACAGGCGTCTTCTGCAACAATCAGATTAAAACCCAACTCCCACGCATTTCGCGCCGTCGACTCTACGCCAATGTTTGTGGATATGCCGCACAAGACGATAGTATCAATGCCCCGACGACGCAGCTGTAGTTCCAAATCGGTACCGTAAAACGCGCCCCACTGGCGTTTGGTGACTTCGAGATCGCTGGCGCATTTTCCCAGAGCCGTCGGGTAATCCCACCAGTTTTCGGGCAACGCTTTTGCCGGAGTCTGAGCATCTACCGGTTGTTTCAGCGCTTCGGCGTAATCGTCAGACCAGCCGACGCGCACCATTACTACCGGGGAACCGTGGGCACGGAATTTTTCCGCCAACTGCGCGGCGCGGGTAACCACATCGTGTGCCGTATGAGGCCCGCCAGCGAAAGACAGGATCCCTTCCTGTAAGTCAATCACGACAAGGGCGGTTGTTTTTGCGTTCAGTTCCAGCATGGTCACTCCAGTAAAAAATAGATTTCCGTTACACCTTAATCGCGAATCAGTGTGAAAGGGGCGACAATTTTTGTTATTTTTTGTGAGATTACGCAATGCCCGTCCAGGAAACAGGCGTACAGTCAGTACCGGACTAAGAGTCTATCCCAGTAGGCTCTTATCGTGCGGCAGAATTTCCAGTATAATAGCCGCCTTTTTTCATTCAGTTGTGACATTCAGCTAAAGCTGCGACTTCGTCACCTGCGAGACAGGTGACAATCCGCCTGCGGCAAAGTTAAGGGATATCTCATGCGTACAGAATATTGCGGACAGCTACGTCTGTCCCACGAGGGGCAGCAGGTGACTCTGTGTGGTTGGGTCAACCGTCGTCGTGATCTTGGTAGCCTGATCTTTATCGATATGCGCGACCGCGAAGGTATCGTGCAGGTATTTTTCGATCCGGACCGTGCGGACGCGTTAAAGCTGGCCTCCGAACTGCGTAATGAGTTCTGCATCCAGGTTACGGGCACCGTGCGTGCGCGTGATGCGAAAAACGTCAACGCCGATATGGCGACGGGCGAAATTGAAGTACTGGCCTCCGATCTGACCATCATCAACCGTTCAGACTCGCTGCCGCTTGACTCAAACCACGTCAACACCGAAGAAGCGCGCCTGAAGTATCGCTATTTGGATCTGCGTCGTCCTGAAATGGCGCAACGCCTGAAAACGCGTGCCAAAATTACCAGCCTGGTGCGTCGTTTTATGGACGACCACGGCTTCCTCGACATCGAAACGCCGATGCTGACCAAAGCGACGCCGGAAGGCGCACGCGATTACCTGGTACCTTCTCGCGTACATAAAGGTAAGTTTTACGCGCTGCCGCAGTCTCCTCAGCTGTTTAAACAGCTGCTGATGATGTCGGGTTTTGACCGCTATTATCAGATCGTAAAATGCTTCCGTGATGAAGACTTACGTGCTGACCGTCAGCCTGAATTTACCCAGATCGACGTTGAGACTTCCTTCATGACCGCACCGCAGGTGCGTGAAGTGATGGAAGCACTGGTACGCAATCTGTGGCTGGAAGTTAAAGGTGTGGATCTGGGTGATTTCCCGATCATGACTTTTGCCGAAGCCGAGCGTCGTTACGGTTCCGATAAACCAGACCTGCGTAACCCGATGGAGCTGGTTGACGTTGCCGATCTGGTTAAAGGCGTTGAGTTCGCGGTGTTCTCTGGTCCGGCGAACGATCCGAAAGGCCGCGTGGCTGCCCTGCGTGTACCGGGCGGTGCTGCACTGAGCCGTAAGCAAATTGACGATTACGGTAACTTTATCAAGATTTACGGCGCGAAAGGTCTGGCTTACATCAAAGTCACCGAGCGTGCGAAAGGCCTGGAAGGTATCACCAGCCCGGTTGCTAAGTTCCTGAACGCAGAAATCGTGGAAGCGATTCTGGCGCGTACCGGTGCGCAAGACGGCGACATGATTTTCTTCGGTGCCGACAACAAGAAAGTCGTTGCCGACGCGATGGGCGCGCTGCGTCTGAAACTGGGTAAAGACCTGAGCATTACTGACGAAGCTAAATGGGCGCCGCTTTGGGTTATCGACTTCCCGATGTTTGAAGACGATGGTGAAGGCGGTCTGACCGCAATGCACCACCCGTTCACCGCGCCGAAAGATATGACTGCCGCTGAGCTGAAAGCTGCGCCGGAAGAGGCGGTTGCCAACGCGTACGATATGGTCATCAACGGCTATGAAGTGGGCGGTGGTTCCGTGCGTATTCACAACGGTGATATGCAGCAGACCGTATTCGGTATTCTGGGCATTAACGAGCAAGAGCAGCGCGAGAAATTCGGCTTCCTGCTGGATGCGCTAAAATACGGTACACCGCCGCATGCGGGCCTGGCGTTTGGTCTGGATCGTCTGACTATGCTGCTGACCGGTACTGACAACATTCGTGACGTTATTGCTTTCCCGAAAACCACGGCTGCAGCGTGTCTGATGACTGAAGCGCCGAGCTTTGCCAACGAAGCAGCGCTGGCGGAACTGAGCATTCAGGTTGTTAAGAAGGCCGAGAATAACTGATATGACATACAAACAGCCTGTCTCGGTGTTAGTCGTGATTTATGCAAAGGACACCGGGAGAGTGCTGATGTTACAGCGACGCGACGATCCTGATTTCTGGCAGTCGGTCACCGGCAGCCTTGAAGAGGGTGAAACCGCGTCGCAAGCCGCGATGCGCGAAGTAAAGGAAGAGGTCGCCATTGATGTTGCGTCTGAGCAACTGACCTTAATTGACTGTCAGCGCACGGTGGAGTTCGAGATTTTTAGCCATTTACGTCATCGCTATGCGCCGGGAGTTGAGCGTAATACTGAATCCTGGTTTTGCCTGGCACTTCCCTCAGAACGAGAGATCGTGTTCACCGAACATCTGACCTATCGTTGGGTTAATGCGGCTGAAGCCGCTCAGTTAACCAAGTCGTGGAGTAACCGGCAGGCGATTGAAGAGTTTGTAATTAACGTCGCCTGAAAAGGCGCGCTTTTTGGAGATATTATTTATGGCAGGTCATAGTAAATGGGCCAACACCAGACACCGTAAAGCAGCGCAGGATGCTAAACGCGGTAAAATTTTCACCAAAATCATTCGTGAGCTGGTGACGGCGGCTAAACTCGGCGGCGGCGATCCGGATGCTAACCCGCGTCTGCGTGCAGCGGTTGATAAAGCGCTGGCTAACAACATGACCCGTGACACCCTGAACCGTGCAATCGCGCGCGGCGTGGGCGGTGATGAAGATTCCAACATGGAAACCATCATCTATGAAGGTTACGGTCCTGGCGGTACAGCCGTTATGATTGAATGTCTGTCTGACAACCGTAACCGTACCGTTGCGGAAGTGCGTCACGCATTCACGAAAACGGGCGGTAACCTCGGTACTGACGGTTCCGTAGCTTACCTGTTCAGCAAAAAAGGGGTGATCTCCTTTGAACAAGGCGACGAAGACGCCATCATGGAAGCTGCGCTGGAAGCAGGCGCTGAAGACGTTGTGACCTTCGACGACGGCGCGATTGATGTTTACACCGCGTGGGAAGAGATGGGCAAAGTGCGTGATGCGCTGGAAGCGGCAGGTCTGAAAGCGGACGCGGCTGAAGTGTCGATGATTCCATCCACCAAAGCGGATATGGATGCAGAAACAGCGCCGAAGCTGATGCGTCTGATCGATATGCTGGAAGACTGCGACGACGTGCAGGAAGTTTACCATAACGGTGAAATCTCTGACGAGGTGGCAGCGACCTTAGAATGAGGTGGCTGTGCCGTAACCTGACTGGAGGTGCGTGATGTCTATTATTCTCGGCATTGACCCGGGATCGCGCATCACCGGTTATGGCGTAATCCGTCAGGTCGGCAGACAGCTGACCTACCTCGGCAGCGGTTGTATTCGTACCAAAGTCGACGATCTGCCGTCCCGTCTGAAGTTGATTTATGCGGGCGTGACGGAAATCATCACCCAGTTTCAACCGGACTATTTTGCCATAGAGCAGGTCTTTATGGCGAAGAACGCCGATTCGGCGCTAAAGCTGGGGCAGGCGCGTGGCGTGGCAATCGTTGCGGCGACCAATCAGGATCTTCCGGTCTTTGAATACGCGGCCCGCCAGGTAAAACAGACCGTGGTGGGTATCGGTAGCGCGGAAAAAAGCCAGGTTCAGCATATGGTGCGCACGCTGCTAAAACTTCCGGCAAACCCGCAGGCAGATGCCGCGGATGCGCTGGCGATTGCCATTACCCACTGTCACGTCAGCCAGAACGCCATGCAAATGAGCGAGTCGAGGCTGAATCTGGCGCGAGGTCGGTTACGTTAGTGACAAATGAGGCTGGATATCTATCCAGCCTTTTTTTATGATAGCGCATTACCTTTTAGCCCTTAACGCAGGAGCGTCATGTGATAGGCAGACTCAGAGGCATCATTCTTGAAAAACAACCCCCGCTGGTTCTTCTGGAGACGGGCGGGGTAGGCTATGAAGTGCATATGCCGATGACCTGTTTCTACGAGTTGCCGGAAGCCGGGCAGGAAGCGATTATCTTCACCCATTTTGTGGTGCGTGAAGACGCTCAGTTGTTGTATGGCTTTAACAACAAGCAAGAACGTACGCTGTTTAAAGAGTTAATTAAAACCAACGGCGTGGGGCCGAAGCTGGCGCTGGCAATCCTCTCTGGTATGTCTGCACAGCAGTTCGTTAATGCCGTTGAGCGTGAAGAACTTGGCGCGCTGGTGAAATTACCGGGCATTGGTAAGAAAACCGCAGAACGTTTGATTGTTGAAATGAAAGACCGCTTTAAAGGTCTGCATGGCGACCTCTTTACCCCGGCAGCGGATCTGATCCTGACCTCTCCGGCTAGTCCGACAACGGACGACGCCGAGCAGGAAGCGGTTGCTGCGCTGGTGGCGTTGGGCTATAAACCACAGGAAGCCAGCCGCATGGTGAGCAAGATTGCCCGCCCTGATGCCAGCAGTGAAACCCTGATTCGTGAAGCGCTTCGCGCGGCATTGTGAGGTAAAGGATGATTGAAGCAGATCGCCTGATTTCGGCTGTCAGCACTACCTCTGAAGATTTGGTGGATCGTGCGATCCGTCCTAAATTACTGGAAGAGTATATTGGCCAGCCTCAGGTACGTTCGCAGATGGAGATTTTTATCCAGGCGGCGAAGCTGCGCGGTGACGCTCTCGATCACCTGCTGATTTTCGGTCCTCCAGGTCTGGGTAAAACCACGCTTGCCAATATTGTGGCCAATGAAATGGGCGTTAATCTGCGCACCACTTCCGGTCCGGTACTGGAAAAAGCGGGCGATCTGGCGGCAATGCTGACCAACCTTGAACCCCACGATGTGCTGTTTATCGATGAAATCCATCGCCTGTCACCGGTGGTGGAAGAGGTGCTGTATCCGGCGATGGAGGATTATCAGCTGGATATCATGATTGGCGAAGGACCGGCTGCACGTTCGATCAAGATCGATCTGCCACCGTTTACGCTCATTGGGGCGACCACGCGTGCCGGGTCGTTAACCTCTCCGCTGCGTGACCGCTTCGGTATTGTGCAGCGCCTGGAGTTCTATCAGGTGGCTGACCTGCAGCATATTGTTGGGCGCAGCGCACGCTATATGGGGCTGGAAATGAGCGATGAAGGCGCGCTGGAAGTGGCGCGTCGGGCCCGCGGTACGCCGCGTATTGCCAACCGTTTGTTACGCCGGGTACGCGATTTCGCCGAAGTGAAGCATGACGGCACAATTTCAGCAGACATCGCCGCTCAGGCACTGGATATGCTCAATGTGGATGCGGAAGGATTCGATTATATGGACCGTAAGCTGCTGCTGGCGGTTATCGATAAATTCTTCGGCGGACCGGTTGGCCTGGATAACCTGGCGGCGGCGATTGGGGAAGAGCGTGAAACCATTGAGGACGTGCTGGAGCCGTATCTGATTCAGCAAGGTTTTTTGCAGCGTACGCCGCGCGGAAGAATGGCAACGGTGCGCGCATGGAACCATTTTGGCATTACGCCGCCAGAGATGCCTTAGTGCCTGATGTCGCTACGCTCATCAGGCCTGGGCGATTTTGTATGCCCGGTAAGCGCAGCGCCACCGGGCAACCCACGTTTAGCTTGCCTGCTTTTTCATCATGCTGAAGATAAACAACAGCGCAGCACACAGCACTACGGAAGGACCTGCCGGGGTGTCATAGAAGGCCGAGAAGGTCAGTCCGCCTGTAACCGCTATCATTCCCACACCAACGGCAACCCCTGCCATCTGCTCCGGCGTACGGGCAAAGCGGCGGGCGGTCGCCGCGGGGATGATCAGCAGCGAGGTGATGATCAGCGCCCCGACAAACTTCATCGCCACGCCAATAGTTAACGCCGTAACCAGCATCAGCAGTAGCTTGACGCGTTGCAGTTTCACGCCATCGACAAATGCCAGATCCGGGCTGATGGTCATCGACAGCAGGTTGCGCCACTGCCAGAACAAAATCGCCAGAACGATAACCACGCCAATGGCGATAGAGATAAGATCTTCTGGCGTCACGGCGAGCAAATCACCAAACAGGTAGGCCATCAGATCCACACGGATGTTAGACATCAGGCTAACGACAACCAACCCCAATGACAGCGCACTGTGGGCCATAATGCCCAGTAAGGTATCGATCGCGAGGTGAGGGCGCTTCTCCAGCCATACCAGACCGCCAGCCAGCAACAAAGTGACGGCGATGACTGCATAGAAGGGGTTTACATCCAACAGCAGGCCGAAGGCGACGCCCAGCAGCGAAGCGTGAGCCAGCGTATCACCGAAGTAAGACATTCGACGCCAGACCACAAACGAGCCGAGTGGGCCAGCGGCACAGGCCAGCATGATCCCGGCTAACCAACCGGGTAATAACAATTCAATCATGAGTGACCATTTCCCCGGCGTAAGACGATACGACCCTGTAAATCGTGGCGGTGATTATGATTATGACGGTAAATTCCGAGTTGTTCGGCACCGCGTTGCCCGAACATTGAGATGAATTCCGGGTGCATAGAAACCACTTCCGGCGCACCAGAACAACAAATATGATGGTTCAGACACAGTACTTCATCGGTTTTTGCCATCACCAGATGCAGGTCATGGGAAACCATCAGTACGGCGCAATCCAGTTCACGTCGCAACTGGTCGATAAGATCGTACAGTGCAACCTGCCCATTGACATCCACACCCTGGGTTGGCTCATCAAGTACCAGTAGCTGAGGTCTATTCAATAAAGCACGGGCCAACAGCACGCGTTGCGTTTCTCCGCCGGAGAGTTTTTGCATCGGCGCATTCATCAGATGCCCGGCCTGAACGCGTTTCAGTGCCGGGAGGATATCCTCTTTTTTGGTGCCGGGACGTAAACGCATAAACCGGCTTACCGTCAGCGGAAGCGTAGTATCGAGGTACAGTTTTTGCGGCACATAGCCGATCCGCAATTGACCATTACGCTTGATAACTCCCTCATCAGCCGCTACCAGGCCTAATACAACGCGCACCAGCGTAGATTTCCCGGCACCGTTTGGGCCGAGTAGCGTTAATATTTTACCGGGTCGAAGTTCAAGCGAAACGTCAGAGAGGACGCGGCGTTGACCATAAGAGACCGAGACATTTTCCAGTGAAACCAAAGTCGTCATATCAATTTTAGTCTTGCAGAAGTTATAGAATGTTATAATATCACATTTCTTACATTCATTACGATGATTGGTCGCATTATGTTACATAAAAATACGCTTCTTTTCGCAGCATTATCCGCTGCTCTTTGGGGTAGTGCAACACAGGCAGCAAATGCCGCTGTCGTTGCTTCTCTTAAGCCGCTGGGGTTTATTGCTTCAGCCATTGCTGACGGGGTCACTGACACCCAGGTTCTGCTGCCCGACGGGGCTTCCGAACACGATTACTCATTGCGTCCTTCAGACGTAAAACGCTTACAGGGCGCGGACTTAGTCGTTTGGATCGGACCTGAGATGGAAGCGTTTATGGAAAAATCAGTCAAGAATATTCCTAACGCGAAACAGGTAACGATTGCGCAGCTCAATGACGTGAAACCGTTACTCATGAAAGGTGCGGATGACGACGACGACGATCATGGACACAATGATGCTGGCAGTGAAAAAAGTGACGAGCATCACCATCACGGCGATTACAACATGCATCTTTGGCTTTCCCCAGAGATAGCGCGGGCCTCAGCGGTTGCAATCCATGAAAAATTAGTGGAACTTATGCCGCAAAGTCGAGCCAAACTTGACGCCAACCTGAAGGATTTTGAGGCACAATTAGCCGCAACCGATAAGCAGGTAGGTAACGAGCTCGTACCGCTCAAGGGAAAAGGTTATTTCGTTTTTCATGACGCCTATGGCTACTACGAGAAACACTACGGACTAACACCGCTTGGTCACTTTACCGTGAACCCTGAGATTCAACCTGGTGCGCAGCGTTTACATGAAATAAGAACACAGTTGGTTGAGCAAAAAGCAACCTGCGTTTTTGCTGAGCCACAGTTCAGGCCAGCGGTCGTTGAAGCCGTCGCGAGAGGGACATCCGTTCGAATGGGAACGTTGGATCCGCTCGGTACGAATATCAAACTGGGTAAAACAAGCTATTCAGCGTTTTTAAACCAATTAGCCAACCAGTATGCGAGCTGCCTGAAAGGAGATTAATGAGGAAGTGAATACGTGCAACAGATAGCCCGCTCTGTCGCTCTGGCATTTAATAATCTGCCGCGACCCCATCGCGTTATGCTGGGGTCGCTTACCGTACTGACATTGGCCGTCGCCGTCTGGCGGCCTTATGTTTACCATCCCGATTCCGCACCTATCGTTAAAACTATCGAGCTGGAAAAAAGCGAGATTCGTTCACTGTTGCCAGAGGCCAGCGAACCTATCGATCAGGCCGCTCAGGAAGACGAAGCTATCCCACAGGATGAACTGGATGACAAAACGTCTGGTGAGGCTGGCGTGCATGAATATGTCGTCTCCACGGGCGATACGCTGAGCAGTATTCTTAATCAGTACGGCATCGATATGGGCGATATCAGCCAGCTCGCTGCTTCCGATAAGGAACTGCGTAACCTGAAAATTGGTCAGCAACTTTCCTGGACGTTAAGCGCGGAAGGTGACCTGCAGCGCCTGACCTGGGAAGTGTCTCGCCGAGAAACCCGTACTTACGATCGCACCGCGACGGGTTTCAAGATGAGCAGCGAAATGCAGCAGGGAGATTGGGTTAACAGCCGAATCAAAGGCACCGTGGGCGGAAGCTTCGTCCCCAGCGCCAAAGAAGCCGGACTCACCAGCTCTGAAATCAGCGCGGTGATTAAGGCCATGCAGTGGCAGATGGATTTCCGCAAACTGAAAAAGGGCGATGAGTTCTCGGTGCTGATGTCTCGCGAAATGCTGGACGGCAAGCGTGAGCAAAGCCAACTGCTGGGCGTACGTTTGCGCTCTGAGGGCAAAGACTATTACGCCATCCGTGCTGAAGACGGTAAGTTCTATGACCGTAACGGTACCGGGCTGGCGAAAGGCTTTATGCGTTTCCCGACGGCGAAGCAGTTCCGCATCTCCTCAAACTTTAATCCGCGTCGCCTGAACCCGGTGACCGGACGCGTTGCACCGCACAAAGGTGTCGACTTTGCGATGCCGCAAGGCACGCCGGTGTTGTCGGTGGGGGATGGCGAAGTAGTGGTAGCGAAGCGCAGCGGCGCAGCCGGATACTATGTTGCGGTACGTCATGGTCGCACCTACACCACGCGTTATATGCACCTGCGTAAGCTGCTGGTCAAACCAGGACAAAAAGTGAAACGTGGCGATCGTATCGCGCTGTCAGGCAATACCGGTCGTTCAACGGGTCCGCATTTGCATTATGAAGTTTGGATCAACCAGCAGGCTGTTAACCCTCTGACGGCGAAACTGCCGCGCACAGAAGGTCTGACCGGCTCGGATCGCACCGATTACCTGGCGCAGGTGAAAGAAGTTATGCCTCAGCTACGTTTTGATTAATTAGCACACTGATAAAGCCGGTACGCTATGCGTGCCGGCTTTTTTATTTTGTACGGCGCATCGTGCGCCGCTACACTATCAGCAGATCTACTTTTCGCCGCACCAGACACTGGAAGAGCATGGAAACGAAAAAAAAGAATATTGAGTATATCCCTGAGTTTAATAAATCATTTCGCTATCCGCGCTACTGGGGCGCCTGGCTGGGCGTGGCGGCGATAGCAGGGATTGCGTTAACGCCGGCATCATTTCGCGATCCTGTTCTGGCAAAGCTCGGACGCCTGGCCGGACGATTGGGCAAAAGCTCACGTCGCAGAGCGCTGATCAATTTATCCCTGTGTTTTCCTGAACGTAGCGAAGCTGAGCGCGAAGCCATTGTCGATGACATGTTTGCGACTGCGCCTCAGGCAATGGTGATGATGGCGGAACTCGCCATACGTGGTCCGGAAAAAATTCAGAACCGGGTTGACTGGCAGGGTCTGGAAATCATCGAAGAGATGCGTCGCAACGATGAAAAAGTGATTTTTCTCGTTCCTCATGGCTGGGGCGTAGATATCCCGGCGATGTTGATGGCTTCCCAGGGACAGAAAATGGCAGCGATGTTCCACAATCAGGGGAACCCGGTATTCGATTATGTGTGGAACACGGTGCGCCGTCGTTTCGGTGGTCGATTACATGCGCGTAATGACGGCATCAAACCGTTTATTCAGTCTGTCCGTCAGGGATATTGGGGATACTACCTGCCGGATCAGGACCATGGTCCTGAGCACAGTGAGTTTGTCGATTTTTTTGCTACCTATAAAGCAACGTTACCGGCAATTGGTCGCTTGATGAAGGTCTGTCACGCCCGCGTGGTACCGCTGTTCCCGGTCTATGATGGGAAAACGCACCGTCTGACGATTCAGGTCCGTCCTCCTATGGATGACATCCTGACGGCGGATGACCACACCATTGCCAGACGAATGAACGAAGAGGTGGAAATCTTTGTGACGCCGCACCTTGAGCAATACACCTGGATTCTGAAACTGCTTAAGACGCGTAAGCCTGGTGAAATTGAGCCCTATAAGCGTAAAGATCTCTATCCGAAGAAATAAAAAAAAGCCTCTCAAACGAGAGGCTTTTTTACATCAAACGTTGGCGTTACTCGACGGTCAGAATACGCGTGGTGTTGGTTGAGCCAACGGTGCTCATCACATCGCCCTGGGTCACAATCACCAGGTCGCCGGAAACCAGATAGCCTTTATCTCGCAGCAGGTTCACTGCTTCATTGGCGGCAACGACGCCATCTGTTTCGCTGTCAAAGTGAACCGGGGTGACGCCGCGATACAGAGAAGTCAGATTCAGCGTACGTTCATGACGAGACATCGCGAAAATTGGCAGGCCGGAACTGATACGAGACGTCATCAGCGCAGTACGACCGGACTCCGTCATTGCGATGATAGCGGTGACCCCTTTCAGGTGGTTAGCGGCATACATCGCTGACATGGCAATCGCTTCTTCAACGTTATCAAACTGCACGTCAAGGCGGTGTTTAGAAACGTTGATGCTCGGGATTTTCTCGGCGCCCAGACAGACGCGCGCCATGGCCGCGACGGTTTCTGCCGGGTACTGACCTGCTGCTGTTTCAGCAGAGAGCATGACGGCATCGGTGCCGTCGAGAACGGCGTTGGCCACGTCCATTACTTCCGCACGGGTTGGCATTGGGTTGGTGATCATCGATTCCATCATCTGCGTAGCGGTAATAACTGCACGGTTCAGCTGACGTGCGCGACGAATCAACGCTTTCTGAATACCTACCAGCTCAGGATCGCCAATTTCAACGCCCAGGTCGCCACGTGCGACCATCACCACGTCGGAAGCCAGAATGATGTCATCCATCGCATTCTGGTCGCAGACGGCTTCAGCACGCTCTACCTTGGCGACAATTTTCGCATCGCAACCTGCGTCGCGCGCCAGACGGCGGGCATAGTTCAGGTCTTCGCCGCAGCGCGGGAAGGAGACGGCCAGATAGTCAACGCTGATTTGCGCAGCGGTGATGATGTCAGCTTTGTCTTTTTCAGTCAGAGCTTCAGCAGAGAGACCGCCGCCCAGTTTGTTTATGCCTTTATTGTTAGACAACGGGCCACCGACGGTGACTTCGGTGAAGACCTTCATACCCTGAACTTCCAGCACTTTAAGCTGTACGCGACCATCATCGAGCAGCAGGATATCGCCTGGCACGACGTCAGCAGGGAGACCTTTATAATCAATACCGACTTTTTCTTTGTCGCCTTCGCCTTTACCGAGATTGGCGTCTAACAGGAACTTGTCGCCAACATTAAGAAATACTTTACCTTCTTTAAAGGTAGATACGCGGATTTTAGGTCCCTGCAGGTCACCCAAAATAGCCACATGACGTCCCAGTTTTGCGGCAATTTCACGGACCTTATCCGCCCGCAGTTTGTGATCTTCTGGAGAGCCGTGAGAAAAGTTCATACGTACGACGTTTGCACCCGCGGCGATAATCTTTTCAAGGTTGTTATCGCGGTCAGTTGCCGGGCCTAACGTGGTTACGATTTTGGTTCTGCGAAGCCTTCTGGACATGTAATACTCCGTTGACTGAAACAACTTGGTGTTGCGTGAACATTAATCCGGCCGTTCTCAAACATTAACGGTAAATGAACGACCCGGATGATAAAAGGGTAGAACATTGTTATTGCTTTTAGCGGTCATCACTCTTGATGAGTAATTCTTTATCAAAACGCGATTCCTTGAGCGCTTCCTTGACACGCTTCAAGTTATCTCTAAATTTTGCCCCACGGCGCAAAGTAAATCCTGTAGCCAGCACATCTATCACGGTCAGTTGAGCAAGTCGAGAGACCATGGGCATATAAATGTCAGTATCTTCCGGTACATCAAGGGTAATTGCCAGCGTTGCTTCACGCGCCAGTGGCGTGCCGGGAGAGGTGAGGGCGATAACCATGGCGTCGTTTTCCCGCGCCAACTGCGCCAGTTCAACCAGGCTTTTGGTCCTTCCAGTATGGGAAATAAGCACAATGACGTCGTCGTCGCTACAATTCATACAACTCATGCGTTGCAGAACAATATCGTCGGAATAGATGACCGGTACGTTAAAGCGGAAAAATTTATTCATCGCGTCATGCGCTACCGCGGCCGAAGAACCCAGGCCAAAGAAAGCAATTTTCTTCGCCTGGGTTAATAAATCTACCGCCCGGTTTACCGCCGCGTTATCCAGCGACTGGCGAACGTGATCGAGGCTTGCCATCGCTGATTCGAAGATTTTCCCTGTGTAAGATTCAACGCTGTCATCCTCATCCACATTACGATTAACATAAGGGGTGCCATTTGCCAGACTTTGCGCCAAATGCAGTTTAAAATCAGGAAAGCCACGGGTATCCATGCTGCGACAGAAACGGTTCACCGTCGGCTCGCTGACGTTGGCTTCTACAGCTAGTGCGGCGATGCTTGAATGGATTGCTCGCTCGGGAGAGACAAGAATAATGTCAGCGACTTTACGCTCTGACTTGCTCAACTGTTCCAGTTTTAACTGGATTTTTTCCAGCATATTCATGATGTAGGTAGACTCATGGGTCATGGGCAAAAACGATTTCAGCGATATGGGGAAACCGGGGCTTGATTCAGTGTATAGATAGTACCCCCGCTGATGCAGCAACGGGGCAAAATGGACAGAATAGTTGTTGTTTTTTTTCATTACATGATCAGAGTCTGGTTTTCTTACTTCTTCATGGGTACGAAAAAAGACGACTTTTTTGTCCATTTTGCGACGGGAAATGGTAATAAAGCGGCTGTTCACGGTAACAGCACGGCTGGATAAGCGTTTACGGTTTCCGGATTCACGTAAAAGCAGTACAGTGCAGTGTAATAAAATTACAACCAGTGTCTGGCAAAAGCACCAGGCACTTAATTGAGGAGAATGACATGGCGGTAACGCAAACAGCCCAGGCATGTGATCTGGTCATTTTCGGCGCAAAGGGCGACCTGGCGCGGCGAAAATTGCTGCCTTCCCTGTATCAACTGGAAAAGGCCGGACAGATTAACCCTGAAACCCGCATCATTGGGGTTGGGCGTGCCGACTGGGACAAAGCAGCCTATACCAAGGTTGTGCGCGAAGCGCTCGAAACCTTCATGAAAGAAAAAATCGATGAAGGTTTATGGGAGACCCTAAGCGGTCGTCTGGAGTTTTGTAATCTGGACGTCAATGACACAGCCGCGTTTAAACGTCTGGGCAAAATGCTGGATCAAAAATCGCGGACCACCATCAACTATTTTGCGATGCCGCCGAGTACCTTCGGCGCGATCTGCAAAGGTCTGGGTGAAGCAAAGCTGAATGCTAAACCAGCCCGCGTCGTGATGGAAAAACCACTGGGTACGTCACTGGCAACATCCCGTGAAATCAACGATCAGGTTGGCGAGTATTTCGAAGAGTGTCAGGTTTACCGCATCGACCACTATCTCGGCAAAGAGACGGTCCTGAACCTGCTGGCACTGCGTTTTGCCAACTCCCTGTTTGTGAACAACTGGGATAACCGCACTATTGATCACGTAGAAATTACCGTGGCGGAAGAGGTAGGTATTGAAGGGCGCTGGGGCTATTTTGACCAGGCCGGTCAAATGCGCGATATGATCCAGAACCACCTGCTGCAAATTCTGTGCATGATCGCGATGTCTCCACCGTCCGATCTGAGCGCTGACAGCATCCGTGATGAAAAAGTGAAAGTACTGAAATCACTACGTCGCATCGATCGTTCGAACGTACGTGAAAAAACGGTTCGCGGCCAGTACACCGCCGGTTTTGCCCAGGGCAAAAAAGTTCCGGGATATCTGGAAGAAGAAGGCGCGAACAAGAGCAGCAACACGGAAACGTTTGTGGCGATCCGTGTGGATATCGATAACTGGCGCTGGGCGGGTGTTCCTTTCTACCTGCGTACCGGTAAACGTTTGCCGACGAAGTGCTCTGAAGTCGTGGTTTACTTCAAAACGCCTGAGCTGAACCTGTTCAGAGAGTCCTGGCAGGATCTACCGCAGAACAAGCTGACCATCCGTTTGCAGCCTGATGAAGGTGTCGATATCCAGGTACTGAACAAAGTACCGGGTCTGGATCACAAGCATAATCTGCAAATTACCAAGCTTGATCTGAGCTATTCCGAAACCTTCAACCAGACGCACCTTGCCGACGCCTACGAGCGCCTGCTGCTTGAAACGATGCGCGGCATTCAGGCGCTGTTTGTGCGCCGTGATGAAGTTGAAGAAGCCTGGAAGTGGGTCGACTCCATTACCGAAGCATGGGCGATGGACAATGACGCGCCGAAGCCGTATCAGGCAGGCACCTGGGGACCGGTTGCTTCTGTGGCCATGATCACCCGTGATGGTCGTTCCTGGAACGAATTCGAGTAAAATATCATCTAGCCCATAGGTGTTATTTTACCGGTAACATGATCTAACACAGATTGTAGAATAATTTTTGCACTTTTAAGCTCCGCGTGGATTCACCCGCGGGGCTTTTTTTATTACACTGCCTGAAACGATTTTGCCCCTGAGCTGCGGCTAACAAGCGATTCAGCCATTTTTAACCCAACTGAAACACATTGTTGATCCAACGCTCTGACAGATAAATTTTAGGAGCCTCTATGAATCCGAATTTGTTACGCGTAACACAACGTATCGTCGAACGTTCTCGTGACACACGTTCCGCCTACCTCGCCCGTATTGAACAAGCGAAATCAACTACCGTTCATCGCTCACAGCTGGCATGCGGTAACCTGGCGCATGGTTTTGCTGCGTGTCAGCCGGACGACAAGGCTTCGCTGAAAAGCATGCTGCGTAACAATATCGCGATCATTACCTCCTATAACGACATGCTCTCCGCGCATCAGCCGTATGAACACTATCCGACCATCATTCGTAAAGCGCTACATGAAGCCAATGCTGTAGGCCAGGTTGCGGGCGGTGTGCCTGCCATGTGCGACGGTGTGACCCAGGGCCAGGATGGGATGGAGCTTTCTCTGCTGAGTCGTGAAGTGATTGCGATGTCGGCTGCAGTAGGCCTTTCCCACAATATGTTCGACGGCGCGTTGTTCCTCGGCGTGTGCGACAAAATTGTCCCGGGCCTGGTGATGGCGGCGCTGTCATTTGGTCATCTGCCTTCAATCTTTATTCCTTCCGGTCCGATGGCGAGCGGTCTGGCGAATAAAGAAAAAGTGCGTATCCGTCAGCTGTATGCTGAAGGTAAAGTCGATCGCATGGCGCTTCTTGAATCCGAAGCGGCGTCTTATCACGCACCGGGTACCTGTACGTTCTATGGCACCGCGAACACCAACCAGATGGTGGTGGAGTTTATGGGGATGCAACTGCCAGGCTCCTCATTCGTGCACCCGGATGCGCCATTACGCGAAGCACTGACCGCGGCGGCAGCCCGTCAGGTCACGCGCCTGACTGGAAACGGCAATGAATGGATGCCGATCGGTAAAATGATTGATGAAAAAGTTGTGGTGAACGGTATTGTCGCGCTGCTGGCGACCGGGGGCTCAACTAACCATACGATGCACCTGGTAGCGATGGCGCGTGCGGCCGGGATACTGATTAACTGGGACGACTTCTCCGATCTGTCCGATATCGTGCCGCTGATGGCGCGTTTGTACCCGAATGGTCCGGCAGATATTAACCACTTCCAGGCCGCGGGTGGTGTGCCGGTGTTAATGCGAGAACTGCTTAACGCGGGTCTGCTGCATGAAGATGTGAACACCGTTGCCGGGTTCGGTTTATCACGTTACACCATGGAACCCTGGCTCAACGAGGGTGAACTGGACTGGCGTGAAGGGGCGGCGAAGTCGTTGGACAGCAATGTGATTGCCACCTTTGACCAACCGTTCTCCCACCATGGCGGCACCAAAGTGCTGAGCGGAAACCTTGGTCGAGCAGTGATGAAGACGTCGGCGGTCCCGGTAGAAAATCAGGTAATTGAAGCACCGGCAGTCGTTTTTGAAAGTCAGCATGATGTGTTACCGGCCTTCGATGCGGGTCTGCTTGATCGGGATTGCGTGGTGGTTGTGCGCCATCAGGGACCAAAAGCGAACGGAATGCCAGAATTACATAAACTCATGCCGCCACTTGGTGTATTATTGGACCGTTGTTTCAAAATTGCGTTAGTTACAGATGGACGACTTTCAGGTGCTTCAGGTAAAGTGCCTTCAGCAATCCATGTAACCCCGGAAGCCTATGATGGCGGGTTGCTGGCAAAAGTACGCGATGGCGACATCATTCGTGTGAATGGACAGACAGGTGAATTGACGCTGCTGGTTGATGAAGAGGAACTTGCCTCTCGTCAGCCTCACATTCCTGACCTCAGCGCATCGCGCGTGGGTACAGGCCGTGAAATGTTCAGCGCGTTGCGTGAAAAGCTGTCCGGTGCGGAGCAGGGCGCAACCTGTATCACTTTTTAAGACTTATTTTGTAATCAGGCGAGAGAAAACTCTGATGAAAAACTGGAAGACAAGTGCAGAAGCAATCCTGACCACTGGCCCGGTTGTACCGGTTATTGTGGTTAATAAACTGGAACACGCGGTGCCGATGGCAAAAGCGCTGGTTGCAGGGGGCGTGCGCGTTCTGGAAGTGACCTTACGTACCGCATGTGCGATGGATGCCATTCGCGCGATCGCCAAAGAAGTTCCAGACGCTATCGTTGGCGCGGGTACCGTACTGAACCCACAACAGCTGGCTGAAGTGACCGAAGCCGGTGCGCAGTTTGCTATCAGCCCGGGCCTGACCGAGCCGCTGCTGAAGGCTGCAACCGAAGGCACTATTCCGCTGATCCCTGGTATCAGCACCGTTTCTGAACTGATGCTGGGTATGGACTACGGTTTGAAAGAATTCAAATTCTTCCCGGCGGAAGCGAACGGTGGTACTAAAGCACTGCAGGCGATTGCGGGTCCGTTCTCTCAGGTCCGTTTCTGCCCAACTGGTGGTATTTCCCCGTCTAACTACCGCGATTACCTGGCACTGAAAAGCGTGCTGTGCATCGGCGGTTCCTGGCTGGTTCCTGCAGATGCGCTGGAAGCGGGGGATTACGATCGCATTACTAAGCTGGCTCGTGAAGCAGTAGAAGGCGCGAAGCAGTAATCCGTTAATGCGTAAACCGTAGGTCAGATACGGCAGCAATGCTTTATCCGACCTACGGGTCTGGTTTTTATCCTGCGACTTTCACCTGTGCGGCTGCGTCTTTCGCGCGTATCACCGCATCTTCAATGCTCTGTGCTGTGGCCAGCACAACGCCCAGACGACGGCTCCCGTCGATTTCCGGCTTGCCAAAGAAACGCACTTGCATACCCGCACCTACAGCGGCCTGCACGTTATCAAACGTGATATTCTGGCTGGTAAGTTGCGGCAGGATAACGGCGGAAGCAGAAGGTCCATACTGGCGGATTGCGCCAACGGGCAGACCGAGAAATGCGCGTACGTGTAGGGCAAACTCGGACAGATCCTGCGAAATCAAGGTCACCATACCCGTGTCGTGAGGGCGAGGGGAAACTTCGCTGAAAATCACCTCATCACCGCAGACAAACAGCTCCACGCCAAACAGTCCATGGCCGCCCAGTGCCAGCACCACCTTACGGGCAATCTCCTGCGCGCGCATCAGTGCCAGGTCACTCATCTGCTGCGGCTGCCAGGATTCACGATAATCGCCATCTTCCTGACGATGTCCTACCGGCGCGCAGAAATGGACGCCATCAACAGCGCTGACGGTAAGCAGGGTGATTTCAAAATCAAAATTCACTACGCCTTCGACGATAACGCGTCCGGCGCCTGCCCGGCCTCCCTGCTGAGCATAGTCCCAGGCCTCGGTGAGCCGATCGGCGGAACGAATAAAGCTTTGTCCCTTACCGGAGGAACTCATTACCGGCTTCACAATGCAGGGGTAGCCGATTTCGGCGACGGCCTCACGAAAGCGGGCTTCGCTGTCAGCAAAGCGGTAAGAAGAGGTCGGCAAAGACAATCCTTCGGCGGCCAGTCGACGGATCCCCTCGCGGTTCATGGTCAGTTGCGTCGCCCTGGCACACGGCACGACGCGTTGGCCTTCCTGTTCCAGTGTTACCAGCATATCTGTGGCAATCGCCTCTATTTCGGGCACGATATAATCTGGTTTTTCACGCTCCACGAGCTGGCGTAATGCATCGCCATCCAGCATGTTGATTACGTATGAACGATGGGCAACATGCATAGCTGGCGCGTCGGGGTAACGATCCACGGCAATGACTTCCACGCCCAGGCGTTGGCATTCAATCGCCACCTCTTTACCCAGTTCACCTGAACCTAATAACATCACTCGCGTTGCTGCGGGACGCAGCGCTGTGCCTAATAACGTCATAAATTATTCCCCTGTTTTATCTGGGCGCAGTATATACGAAAACGTTTGCGTCTGTCTTTATTACCAGGTTGATTTCGAGGCGCAAAAAGAATATACTGTACATAAATACAGGTAATTTGAGAGGCTGCAAAAATGGCGGTTGAAGTTAAATACGTAGTCATTCGGGAAGGTGAGGAAAAAATGTCGTTTACCAGCAAAAAGGAAGCCGATGCGTATGACAAAATGCTGGACACAGCGGATTTGCTCGACACATGGCTGGAACAATCGCCGGTAGCGCTCGAAGACGAGCAGCGTGAAGCACTTTCCCTGTGGCTGGCTGAGCAAAAGGATGTGCTGAGCGCCATTCTGAAAAATGGCAAACTGCCATCGCCGCAGGCGGTCGAAAACGACGCGCACACTGAGGATGATACTCAGGCTGCCTGAAACGACTTGCGCTCCTGACGTTTTGTACCATGCTTTTCCCTGAATCATTGTGCAATCCCTGACGTCATTTCACGTTGCTACAGGCAACATGAATGGCGAAGGGGAGATTAAGGAGAAAAGAATGTATAAAAAAAGAGCGTTACTGAGCCTGCTGTTGTTGTCCGCCAGCGTATCTGTGTTTGCGGCAAATACGGAAAGCAAGAATGTTCAGTTCCCCAAGTGTGAAGGACTGGATGCAAACGGCATTGCGGCGAGCGTGAAACGTGATTATCAGCAAAATCGCATCTCCCGCTGGGCTGACGATCAAAAACGCGTTGGTCAGGCCGACCCTGTCGCCTGGGTCAACACGCCCGATATTACGGGCAAAGACGGGAAATGGTCAGTTCCCCTGACGGTCCGCGGTAAAAGCGCGGATATTCACTATCAGGTAAAAGTCGACTGTAAGGCCGGAACGGCGGAGTATAAGCCGCAATAACGAAGGTATTTGCACATCTTTTGATGACCTGAACACTTCCTGACATCCCCTCGGGTACGCTTTGAAGATTATTCGTCTGTACTTGAGGGGCAAAATGGCTAACTGGCTAAATCAACTACAATCTCTTCTTGGGCAAAAAGGATCCTCCGCGTCATCTTCTGGCGAGCAAGGGCTGAGTAAACTTCTGGTTCCGGGCGCGTTAGGCGGTCTGGCAGGATTACTGGTTGCTAATAAATCTTCACGTAAATTACTGAGTAAATACGGCACCAGCGCGCTTTTAGTTGGTGGTGGGGCAGTTGCCGGTACCTTGTTATGGAACAAATACAAGGATAAGGTTCGCGCTGCGCATCAGGATGAACCGCAGTTCGGCGCACAAAGCTCACCGCTGGATGAGCGAACTGAACGTCTGATCCTGGCGCTGGTTTTTGCGGCGAAAAGCGATGGTCATATTGATGCTAAAGAACGTACCGCCATTGAGCAGCAACTCCGCGAAGCGGGCGTTGAAGAGCAGGGTCGCGTTCTGATTGAGCGCGCCATCGAACAACCGCTAGATCCTCAACGCCTGGCACAAGGTATCCGCAACGAAGAAGAAGCGCTGGAAATTTACTTCCTGAGCTGTGCGGCGATTGATATCGACCACTTTATGGAGCGTAGCTATCTGAATGCGCTGGGCGATGCGCTGAAGATCCCGCAGGATGTTCGTGAAGGCATTGAACAGGATCTCAAAGAACAAAAACAGGCTTTACCGGGTTAATTACTTACCGCTAAGGCGCATGTTTCGCTTGCATCATTGCTGTCTTTTGCCACCCTTATAGGATGATTAAGCAAAAGAACAATGACATGCTACCAAAAGCTTCTCGTATTCCCCACGCCATGACGCAGCATGGCGATACTCGTGTTGATAATTATTACTGGTTGCGAGATGACACCCGCTCGCAGCCGGAAGTACTGGATTATCTGCAACAAGAAAATGCGTATGGCCGCCAGATTATGGCCTCGCAACAGGCCTTGCAGGATCGCATCCTGAAAGAGATTATCGACCGAATCCCGCCCCAGGATGCATCCGCCCCTTATGTGAAGAATGGTTATCGCTACCGGCATATTTATGAACCGGGGTGCGAATATGCCATTTACCAGCGTCAGTCTGCCTTCAGTGAAGAGTGGGATGGATGGGACACCCTGCTGGATGGTAACCAGCGAGCAGCCCACAGTGAGTTTTATACGCTGGGAGGGCTGGCGATATCACCGAATAACACTATCATGGCACTGGCCGAAGATTATCTCTCTCGTCGGCAATATGGCGTGCGTTTTCGCAATCTGCAAAGCGGCAACTGGTATCCTGAAGTGCTGGACAACGTTGAAGCAGACCTGGTCTGGGCAAATGACTCACAGACCTTCTATTACGTGCGCAAACATGCAACCACGCTGCTTCCGTATCAGGTTTGGCGGCATACCGTCGGCGCGCCATCGTCACTGGATGAGCTGGTGTATGAAGAAGCCGATGATATGTTTTATGTCAGCCTGCATAAAACCACCTCGCTTCACTATGTGGTTATTCATATCGCCAGTGCGACCACCAGTGAGGTTTTGCTGCTTGATGCAGAACTGGCGGATGCCGAGCCGTTAGTCTTTTTAGCCCGGCGCAAAGACCACGAATACAGCCTCGATCACTATCAGCATACGTTTTATCTGCGCTCTAACCGTCAGGGTAAAAATTTTGGTTTGTACCGTACCCGTGTGCGAGATGAACAAGCCTGGGAGACGCTGATCCCGCCGCGCGATAGCGTCATGCTGGAGGGTTTTACGCTGTTCACAGACTGGCTGGTGGTGGAGGAGCGCCAGCGAGGCTTAACCAGCCTGCGACAGATTAATCGTAAAACGCGCGAAGTAGTCGGCATCGCTTTTGACGATCCAGCGTATGTGACCTGGCTTGCCTATAATCCAGAGCCGGAGACATCGCGGCTGCGCTATGGCTATTCCTCCATGACCACCCCGGACACGTTGTTTGAACTGGATATGGACACCGGGGAACGTCGCGTACTTAAGCAGACGGAGGTCCCCGGATTTGATGCAGTGAATTACCGCAGCGAACACGTATGGATCACCGCGCGTGATGGCACCGAGGTTCCGGTTTCACTGGTTTATCATCAAAAGTATTTCCTGAAAGGAAAAAATCCGTTACTGGTTTACGGCTATGGTTCGTATGGCGCCAGCATGGACGCCGATTTCAGCAGTAGTCGCTTGAGCCTACTGGATCGCGGCTTTGTTTATGCCATTGCCCATGTGCGTGGCGGTGGTGAGTTAGGACAGCAGTGGTATGAAGACGGTAAGTTTCTGCTCAAGAAAAATACCTTCAATGATTACCTTGACGTCTGCGATGCGCTGTTAAAAATGGGCTACGGTGCGCCTTCACTCTGTTATGGCATGGGGGGGAGTGCCGGAGGAATGTTGATGGGTGTCGCCATTAATGAGCGCCCGGAACTCTTCCATGGCGTCATTGCGCAGGTGCCATTTGTCGATGTGGTAACTACGATGCTGGATGAATCAATCCCCCTGACGACAGGTGAGTTTGAAGAGTGGGGTAATCCGCAGGACGAAGAGTATTACACCTACATGAAAAGCTACAGCCCGTATGACAATGTTACAGCACAGGATTATCCGCATCTGCTGGTTACGACGGGATTACACGACTCCCAGGTGCAATACTGGGAACCGGCAAAATGGGTGGCAAAACTGCGTGAGCTGAAAACGGACGATCGTCTGCTGTTGCTCTGCACGGATATGGATTCCGGGCACGGCGGTAAATCCGGGCGTTTTAAATCTTACGAAGGCGTGGCCCTGGAATACGCATTTTTGGTAGGACTGGCGCAGGGAACACTGCCTGAACAGGCGTAAACTCAGGCGTTATCCAGATAGTGTTTCAGCGTTAAGCGCAGCTCCGGGCTCATACTGTCGAGGTTATTAAATAACCAGCGCAAGTAGCCCGGATCGCGTTCAGCCACTTCTGATACCGGTTTTCCGCGGTACTTACCAAAAGTGAACGTAGTGAGTAACGCAGGACGACCGGTAATATCGACCATCTGGTCTGCTGACCAGCCTGACGTCTGCATAATGTCGATCAGCAGTGCCGCAGTGATGTAGCAGTCATACAGGGCGCGGTGATGATGCAGACCTGACGGCGTCTGGACGCTCAACTTACGTGATTTATACAGCGCCATATTGCTGTATTTGATCCCCGGCCACAAACGACGGGAGAGCTTCATGGTGCAAATCCACTCCCCGGGCATGTCGGGTAACACGCGGCGGTCAAAGCTGGCATTGTGCGCCACGTACCACTCGCTGCCGTAGTATTGCGGGATGACATCTTCAATCCACGGCTTATCGGCTACCATCGCTTCAGTAATACGATGGATAGCCATCGCCTGAGGGCTGATAGGGCGGTCAGGACGCACCAGGTGGCTCATTGGATTGACTATTTTTCCGTCAACCACATCGACAGAAGCAATCTCAACAATGCCTCCCTGCAGACCACAGGTTTCTGTATCTATTATGCGCAACATGCCATGCTCCTGACTCAAAACGATTAGCGTAATGGAATGATATCACCTTGCCAACCCCGTGGCGTGCGTTGACCCGTTAAGAGTAAGGAACCGCTGTCTGCACGAACAATCAATCGACCGCGCTCATCCCATAATGCGCTGCTGCCACGCGCATTAGCCATTAATACCGCAATGGCAAACTTATGCGAGAAACTCTGTAGACGAGATGTGGAGGAGAGCAATTCGGGTTCGCTAACGGACTGACTGCTGGTGAACAGGGAATAAGCCGGGTCGATATCGATACCTTCCGGTTGGCTATCCACAACGCTAATGGCATTTCGCTGTCTGGCGATACAGGCCCCGTGACTCTGATGAAACGTTAAGGGCGAGGTCATCCAGGGAGAGAAAAGTGCGATCCCTTTTACGAAACGATTGTTATGCTCTACCGGCAATCCCGCAATAATCGTCATGCGATAAGTCGCGGCGGCATGCGCGAGAGGTTCTAACAACGATAAATCGGGTGGGGCTGGGAGCGCGTCATGCTCATCAACACAACCCAATCGCGAAAGGGAGGGGAAAACCAGCAATTCACATTGGCATTGAGCTGCTGCCTGAATGAATTGCAGGTGATGCGCGACATGTTCGGTAACTGAGGTGTGAAGAGGTTCGTACTGCGCTGCTGCGATTTTCCAGTGTGACATAATGATTTCCTTTTCATAGTGTCTACAACCATCCTTAAATTATAGATTAAGGATATACTTATACTGTAGCAGGCATCATGTAAGGAATCGTAACGTTATATAAGTTTTATTTAACTTTAGGCTCGTAGGGTAAACGCGAAAGGGAAACGGATGCCAAACGGTGCGCGATGAGTCTTTCCCGAAACCAGTCGCGCAAATGTTCGGGTTGTTCACGTTCAACCACTTCGGCAACAACCGGCATATTGTATCGCTCCTTAAATGCGACACCCGCCGCGGCCAGGTCAACATTGACCTTATCCATTTCAGCTTGTTCAAGTTTGGCCAGATTGATGTTCATGGGCTTCTCCTTTTCTCTGTCTTTCGGCGCGCAAAGTTACTAAGAGTGTGCATTAATGGCAAGACCGAAATGATGATTCTCGACTCGATCATTGTAGAAGGTTATTCTCTATAGATTAGACATAACAAAAAGGAATAGTTGAAATGGCTTCATCTGCATCTATGCTTCGCAACGCTCTCATCGTACTGGCCAGCGTTCTGGTCACTCCTGCCGCCCTGGCTCATGCTCACCTGACGAAACAAAGCCCGGCGGCTAATGTCGAGGTTGCGGCATCTCCTCAGGCGTTGACGCTGAATTTCTCTGAAGGCGTAGAGCCAGGATTCAGCGGTGCAACGTTGACCGGTCCAAACAAAGAACAGATCAAAACGGGCAAAGCGTCGCGCAGTGAGCAGGACAAAACGCAACTGATTGTTCCGCTTGCTCAGACGCTGGAAGCCGGAAAATATACGGTCGACTGGCATGTCGTCTCCGTAGATGGTCATAAAACGAAGGGGCAATATACCTTTAGCGTGAAATAACCGATGCTGGCATTTACCTGGGTTGCACTACGGTTCATCCATTTTACCACTTTGATGCTGGTGTTTGGCTGTGCGCTTTACGGCGCATGGCTGGCTCCCGTTTCGGTTCGTCGTTTAATGATGCGTCGTTTTTTACGTCTGCAACGGCATGCCGCAACGTGGAGTTTTATCAGCGCGACGCTGATGCTGGCGATCCAGGGTGGGCTAATGGGCTCAGGCTGGCGGGATGTTATCTCTACAGATGTATGGGGCGCGGTGTTGCAAACGCAGTTTGGCGGCGTCTGGTTATGGCAGATTATCCTCGCGCTGGTCACGCTGATGGTGGTTATTATCGTACCGCGTAGCATGCCGCGACGGCTGTTAATGTTGACGATTGCGCAGTTTATTTTGCTGGCTGGCGTCGGGCATGCGACGCTGCACAGTGGCATTACTGGTGCATTCCAGCAGGTTAACCATGCCTTGCATCTGATATGCGCTGCCGCCTGGTTCGGTGGCCTGCTCCCCGTACTTTACTGTATGCGAATGGCGCATGGCCGCTGGCGAGAACAGGCCATCAGCACCATGATGCGTTTCTCCCGCTACGGGCATCTTTTCGTTATCGGTGTTTTACTTACCGGTATTATGAATGCGCTGTTTATTGTCGGTTTTTCTGTTCCCTGGCACATGGCTTACGGGCAACTACTTTTGTTAAAAGGTGCTCTGGTAATGCTAATGGTGGCGATTGCGCTGGTGAATCGGTATGTTCTGGTACCACGCATGCGGCAGGATAACCGCAGTATGACACTCTATTTTATTTGGATGACTAAGCTGGAATGGGGAATTGGGGCCGTTGTGCTGGCGATTGTCAGCCTGTTTGCAACTCTCGAACCTTTCTGATTGATGGACTGGCAAAACGCATGAAAAAAATCATTATCTCGTTAGTACTACTGGCAAGCTCCGGGGCCGCACTGGCTGCGCCACAGGTCATCACCGTCAGCCGTTTTGAGGTTGGTAAAGATAAGTGGGCGTTTAATCGGGAAGAGGTGATGCTGACCTGCCGTCCGGGTAACGCGCTGTATGTCATCAATCCCAGTACGCTGGTGCAATACCCGTTAAATGATGTCGCCAGACAGCAGGTGGAGAGCGGGAAAACCACGGCAAAGCCGATCGAGATTATCCAGATTGATGATCCGGCGAAACCGGGCGAAAAAATGAGCCTGGCGCCGTTTGTGAAGCGTGCAGAAAAGCTCTGCTAATTGTCAGATGTAGCACTCTGATTTCCAATAAAAAACCGCAAGGATCTCTCAGGAGAACTTGCGGTTTTTACGTTTGGGTGCGTGACAATCGTCCTTTTTTTCAGGCCACTTTAGTCGCGGACTGGAAAACCTGGCGCTGTCATCTATTCTTAAATGGCAGGGTAACTTAGCCTGCATTAATGCCAACTTTTAGCGCACGGCTCTCTCCCAAGAGCCATTTCCCTGGACCGAATACAGGAATCGTATTCGGTCTCTTTTTATCTGGCTTTAATTTCAGTCACTTAGGACCACACGTCCGAAAATGTCCGAAATTTGTCCGAATTCTAATATTCGGTCTTTATTCGTTATACCACACCATTTTTAACATTCACAATTCATTTACGAAGAAAAATTAGATCAGCACATACTCTTTTTTTCTCGTATCAAGATACTTCTCAGTCATTTTTTCTGACTTATGCCCCAGCAGTTTTTGCGCAAAATCCTTCCCTAATTCCTTCTCATACATCCTTCCCGCCAGACTCCGAATTTCATGAAATGAAGGTGGGTTTTCTGAAAACTTTAAACCAGAAAAATTTCGTGCTTTCACAAAACCTTTTGTCAGACTGTCCAGGTTTATGCTTCCGTCTTCACTATTTTTTCTGATCCCGGGGCTTATCAAGAAATTGCATCGACTGACAAGCCGGCAGCGATCGATGACGGTCGACAGTCTCAGGCCGGATGCTTTCAATGTCAGTGAAAGTGGGATCGCCAGGCAGGACCCGGTTTTTTGTTGTTCGATGTATAGTCGGTCATCTTTAATGTCACTGAAGCGCATCCGGGCGACGTCCTCACGACGCTGACCGGTGACCAGGGCGAGATCCATCGACAGGCCGAACCATGCTGGCATTCGCTCTGCACCAGCACGAACGGCCATAAACATTTCATATTCCAGGCGCTCGCGCAGCACTTTAATTTTCGGTGCTCGAGTTGGGTCAACTGGATTGGAATCAACACGCCCTTCCACAACGGCCTCACGGAAAACATCAGACAGTACTGATCGCATGGTTCCTGCCATTGTTGTTTTGCCGCACTCCGTCCAGCGCTCAATAAACTCGGCCACATCGCGGGTGGTTATGCTGGCCAGTATCATTACGCCAAAGTATTCTCTAATGGTCGCCAGCTGCCCGGCACGAACTTTGTAAGTATTGGCCGCCAGCTTGCGTCGCTGCAGGATAATTTCGTACCGATCGAGCCAGTTGCCCATGGTGTATTCATTAGTACCTTTCAGCTGTTCGAGTAGGGCGATTGGAGTGTAATTTTTATCGATGTAGTGATTTGCTTCGATGGCCTGGGCGATCGCATCCCTGCGCGAAATTTTACCCAGAGATATCTCTTTTCCGTCGACGGGATTGCGCCAGGAATATGACTTCCTGGCTTTACGATAGGTCAGATTCTTAGGCAAATTAGCGTCATATTTGTCCGGCCTCGCCATCGATAATCCTCTCTATCAATCGCCCTTTTAACGGGTATCTGCTCTGATTTGTGTTAACAGTCTTACAGTATTTGTTTGGCCTGATAAAAATGGCATCGGGCCTGACTTTGTACTCTGTACCCTCTTTTTCCGGAGGCGGGTAAATATTACCGTTACGCGCCCATTTTCTGAGGGTTCCTATCTGCGGAGGCTCTTCATAGCGTTCTTCCGCCCAGCGCTCGAGTGATAAAAGTTTCATATGCACCTCGATAGCCAGCTGCGATCATACGTGACGCAGCTGGCGCAGGTTGATTGTCAAAAATCAGTCAGGTTTACCGCTGGTTTAACCCGGCGCCGCTTTTTCCTGGCTTTCGGCCTTATCGTTGGCTTTACGATTTGTGGTAGTACTGGCGGTAAAGAATGGGCATGTTCGCTAATACGCTTACGATCCCCCATCATCCACACGAGTCTTGCTGTCCAGTCTCGCCCGTCATCACAGACGTGCAGAGAACGGATCAGGGCTTCATCGCCGGTTAAATTCTCTGTCACTGCTCCGCCTCCGCACTTATAACTCCAGCGGCCAACGCTGCGGCCATGTGCGGCAATTCGTCAAAATCGCCGCGGTATGCCGGGTTTGCACACATCCCCTGCAGAGCTGCGAGCGTCAGTTGCTGGCGGTAGGTGAGGGCCATCGGTTCAGGTTTTGGCGCAGATACTGTTTCTGGTTCCTTTTTCGGCTTAACGGTAACCACGGGAGGATCCATCACCACTGCTTTCGGTGGTTCCGGGCGACGATATTCCACGATTGCATCGAGGGCGATTTTCTGACGTGCAGCGGCATCATCTGACCAGCCATCAAGAATTGTCGTTGCGACATCGTGAACTTCTTCATCGCTGAAATTGGGCGACAGACAAAATTCAGTAGTGGCGATATCGATGATCAACAAAGGAAGAACGTCAGCGATAATATGACCAGTGCATGCCACAACGCCTTCCGCTTCTTCTTTACCCATAATGTCAGTACGTCCGGAAAGCAGGTCGTTCAGTGCGTGGGCAATCTCAATTTCATGATCATCCAGAAGTTGCCGGTAGTCTTCCTGTTCGGTTTTACCATCAGATTTTGCTCCATCATTTTTTTGTGGCAGCGGGGCAGACGTACGGCCGCAGGCAATATCAATGACCAGTTGTGGTGGGTTAACGCAGTCAAAACCCGCAATGCAGATATCGATGTATTGGCGAAGTTCGCCAGGGTAAATATGAAGTTTTTCATCAGCGGTTTTGATGATGGCCACGATGGACGCCGGGTGATAATCATGAATACCCGGGGTACGTGAAAATGGTGCACACCAGTCATCAATCTCGACGTCTTTACTGCACAGCATGGTATTGATGCGCATTTCAATGCCAACTGGAGGACTGCACACGTCGAAATCCATGGATCGGGATAATTTTCCCATGGCTGTGTGATAGCGAAGCCTGGTAGCAAGTTCGCTCATGCCTGGTTTTTTCTCATCGCGTTTTGCTGACGGAGTATCAAGCCATTTATTAATAGGCCTTTTGATATCGGTCCATTGCGCTGTTTCTTTGAGGGTTGTACGCAGATGCGCCAGCAGTTCTTCCTGGCGTTCCGGTAGCAGTGCCAGTACACGAGGTTCGCGGGAGATAGCTTCCATCAGTTCGCGGGCCTGACTGCTCTCTTCATCATTAACCAGATCCATAATCTGACCGTATTGTGTCGCCGTGATTTCCTCAACTGGCCCAAACAGCACCAGGCTGGCGGCGCGATAGTTGGCTGGCAGCGGCTTAACTGCCGTCATTTTTTCTTCTGTCTGTCCTTCGTTCATCTGATTGCCATCATCGGCAAGTTCAGGCTCAACCAGCACACGTTCAGGTTTGCCTGTTTCAGCATTCCAGACTATTTCATCAGAGAAAAAATCAGGGATTAATACCCCCATAAGTTTCGGGCGCGGGATGCCTTCGCCATCCTCCCACACCTTTGGTTTAAAATAATCATCAGCAAGTTCAGGCGCGGATTGCAGGAAAATTCCGTGTAACATCACCTGTGCCGCGGATTTGTTTTTTGCTCTCACAGCGCCAGCGTAAACGGGAAGATCCTTATTTTTATCAAGCGAACCCTTTTTAGGTTCGAGCATTCCAGAAAAAATATTTAATTCAATAGTCATAACAACCTCAATAATGTTTATGTGAATGGCGCGCATTGCTTCTGCTTAAATTGCAGCGCCGCGGTTCATGAATTTGTTTGTAGGAGATAGCATGCTCAAGGCTACAGAAATAAGCAGTCACTACTCTCTTATGCATTCTTTTTGTTGATTTATACATGGAGTCATCAGAACTCCATTTTTTGCAATACGGACAGCACTCAAGTGTCACTTACCCTCCCTGCATGGCTGGTTATGACAGGGCCATCATCGATGGGTATAGTTAGCCCTGCCAGTTAAGACATAAATAAAAACTCTCTTAATTGTTTGTGGTTATCGAAGGGGGTAAATAAAAGTTCAGCGTAAAAACTCGCTAATATTAACCCTCTGGTCATTAACTATTTTGGTCATTACTTTGATGAAACACATATCCAGCACCGCCTCATCTTTATATTTTTGAACACCGGTTATATCAGCCACAGCTTTTTTATATTCAGCTTCAGCTGTGCGCTGGGCAATATCTTCTCTGGTAAATTTAACCATTGGCACGCACCATCCTGAGCAGAGATTCAGTGTGATCGAGAGTAGCTTTCTGTTGTTCGTACAGTGCTTCAAGTTCAGTTGTAAGGCGGTCGCGAAAAACAGGAACGCTTAACTGATAAATAAAATTATTTACTGAGCTTTCCACATCAGGATCCCCGTCCGGTATAACTGGCTGTGAATTTTTCATAAACCCTCCGGTAAAAAAGGTGCCCATCGTGGGAGATGGGCAAAGACCACGCGGCACACACAGCAACTAATCACATCTGCAAGCGCACTCCGCCTGTTTCACGCCTGTCACCCATAACTGGTAAGTGAAGGAGTGCGCTTGCATGTTGTTCCCTGAAAAAGCTGGCGGTGACCGGATACATACGGGAAAACACCGGGCCGCCAGAACAGGGAGTTACTTGTTATTGCTTTGGCCTGCTTTTAACCACATCAGGCGCGGTGGTAGGTATCTTCGGGCGGGGCGCTGGCGACCAACCAGCTACAACCCCTACGGTATTTACACTCCACGCCGTGGGTTAACGGCTCCGTATCGTGGCTGAGTTTCTGTTGCTGGTGGTCAAGCCAGCTTCGCAACCCCTCCCGAAGACACCTGTTTTGCATTAAATCTTCAAATCTGTTTTCCCCTGTATCGCCAGGGTAAGCGGAACATTTTGATTCTGAGTAATCACTGCGTGTGGTTACTTGATGGGATTTAGATTAGCTATTGCTAATTATTATACCAAGACAAAAATTAGTTAAAGCTTGGTTTCGGGGTGAAAAAGAAAATAACCACTTGATATTTAAATGATTATTTTTTCTTGGTTCTTTTGCGGGCTTCGAGTAACTCGTTAAACAAATTATTGAAGTTTTCTACTCTTGCTCTCAGTTGTTCTAACTGGGCTTCTTGCTCTGACTCTGGCAGGGCGTCAAACAAGTCGAATAGTTCCTGCTTTCTTTCATCTAAAACGATTGGGATTTCAGTTGGTTCTTCTGGGGATTGATCTTCATCGCCGAAGAGAATCCACGTCGGTGAACACTTTAGCACTTTTGTTAAGGCGAACAGATTCTTACCCGTAGGCTCGCTATCGTCCCGCTCCCACTGCGAAATGGAAACGTCAGAAAGCTTGAGGGCTTTTGCTAAAGATTTCTGTGTGAGCTTTAGCTCTTTCCGGCGCGCTCTTATGCGCTCTCCGATGGTTTGCGGTGTCATTGTCATAGTTAGCTAATACTAATATCACTTGATCAAGTTATGGCTTGTGTATATGTTATTAGCCATGGCTAATTGCACGGGTGAAATATGTTAACAAAAGATGCACTCCAATTTTTCGGCAGTAAGACAAAACTAGCTTTGGCGGCGGGAATTGAACTTCCTTCGTTTTACAAATGGGGAACTCTTGTCCCAGAAGGTCGGGCCCGTCGCCTGGAAGAAGCCTCTGGAGGCGTACTCATTTATGACAAAGACGTTTATGACCGTTACCGCCAGGCCAAACGCCTTGGTAAACAGAATACCTGCACAACCAAGAAGGAATCTGATTGATGAAAATCAACGAGATCAAATTGCTGGCTATCGAGCTGGAAGAGTGGGCGATGAAGGATGGCAGGAAAGGGGGCTGGAAAAAGATTGTCCCGCTGATTACCTCGCATCACTACGGTGATTTGCTGGACAGCCTGGCGGATGTCGTTGACCCGTCAGAGTATACGCGCCGCCTGCACAACAACACGCAGATAATCCAGCGGGCATTTCGAAATGACACGCCGAACTATCGTGGTCAGGCAGCTGCGCTGGCACCAGCAATCAGGGCTGCGATGGATGCAGAGCTGGCTGGCCAACATGACTTACATAACCTGGTGGCCATTGCGAACCGCGAGTGCATCGAGGCGACCAGCGCGGTGCTGACTGGTAAGCCCATGCAGGTTATCCGCAAAGAAACGGCAGAGGCGATTCAGGCGCTGGCCGATCTCATCCCCGGCGTCAGCATCCAGTTCAACCATATTGGTCCGCGCGCGGCGTAACAGGAGGCTCCCATGCTTGCCCAGGAATAAGTAGACCGCATGAAAAATGCGATGAAGCACAAAGTACCGGCGAAGACAGTCGATCGCAGCGCTGAACTGATTCCGGGGATGAAATACCGCAACGAACGCGGACGCATGGTGACGGTAATGAGAGTTTCTCATCTTCGGGTTATGTACCGATACGAAGGTTATCAGGACATCTGCGAGACAGGCCGGAGAGAGTTTGATTTGAAATTTAGAAAGGTGCAGTCGTGAGCAGCAAATTACACGGTCTTGTTTGGGAAGGATGCGCTCCTGCTGGATTGGGAATTTCCCGCGTTGCGCTTATGGCCCGCCTGGCTGATTACAGCAATGCTGACGGCATATCGTGGCCAGCGATTGAGACGCTCAGGATTGAGATCGGCGCTAAAAGCGATACGACAATAAAAACTGCTTTAGCTGAGCTTGTTAAGGGCGGCTGGATTAAAAAAACAGAACGCAAGCTGGGCGGCAGAAATCTGACAAATGTTTATCAGATTGATATCGCAAAACTTGAAGAAGCGGCAGCAGAGGGGCGTAAAAAAATACGGGAAGAGAGAGCCCAAAAGAAAGGTTCCCGTTGCCTGCCAGCAGGGAAGGAAGATAAGGCGTCAATTTTTGACCCGTCAAATAATGGCCCCTTAAAAGAGGATAGTAAGGGGGCAGATTTTGACCCGTCAAAAATTGAGGGGTCAAAAATTGGTGAAAACAGCGATTTAACCCCCCCAAAAATTGACCCCGATCCGTCATTAAAACCTGATCCGTCATTAAACCCCACACATAACACGCGAGGGGAAGAGGTCGAACCAGTTAATAACAACCCGGTTCCTGAATACCCTGGACAACCTGGTATGAATTTTCCCGCCGGAGAGTCATTTGGGAAGGTCCCAATGACCATTGACTGGAAACCGTCGGCTGACTTCCGCCAGCGCGTTGGATTCTGGGGCATAACGATCCCGGATGGACTGAACCTCAGAGCCGAGCTGAACAGCTTCATTGCCTACTGGCAACCAGAGAACAAAGTTTTTTACCAGTCGCAGTGGGAGCAGAAATTTGCCCGCCACCTGCAACAGGCCAAACCCACTAAACCGCGAGGTAACTCACATGCAGGACTGGATCCAAACTCCACAGCAAACGCAGCTGTACAGCGAGCACGCGCAGCACGCGCTGCACAACTCCGCGCTCGAGGAGAAGGCCTGGAAGTTCTGGGTTCTCATGCTGGAAATTTACTCCAGTCGATGGGAAACCAAAAACGGATCGGCTCCGTCGGACCTATGGATTGCTCAGATTGGGAATTTGACCAGCGACCGGATGACGAGCGTCTGTAACGCGGTGGTTGCTCGCTGTGCAGCGGGTAATTCATGGCCACCTGACCTGGCTGAGTTCGTGACGCTGGTGGCTGACTGTGACGGTGGGAAGCTTGGACTGAAGGTTTCGGACGTTATGGCGGAATACAGGAACTGGCGCAACGAATCTTACCGTTACGCCAGCACTGAGGAATATTTCATTGCCCGCGAATGTAATCCGGTCCTGTACCAGATTTGCACTGAACTTCGCCGAACTGGGGTTGAGCGACAAATGACGCAACCCGAGCTGGAGAGACTGGCAGCGGACCAACTGGCGAAGTGGGAAAAACACCTGGAGGACGGCAAACAGATCCCTCCGGTAAGAAAACAGATTGCGGCGCCACTTCATCCGGCAGGACCGACACCCGCGCAGCAGCTGCTTGAAGAATACAAACGCCGTAAAGCGGCTGGCTTAATTTAACCAGGAGAATTTTATGGAAACCATTTTAGACGTACTGAAAGCGATGGAAAAAGCGACTACCCGTGAAATTGCGGCGCGCATGAAAATTGAGCCTGCGGCGGTGATCGGGATGCTGCGTGAACACGAAGAACGTAACGAGGTTGTTCAGGCTAACGGGTACTGGAGAGTTGCTACCGGGGAAGTTAAATCACAGCCTGAAGTGATCAGTTCTGTCAGCAAAGCGCCGGCAAGTGTATCAGTCAGCGACGTCATCGCATTACTGGCGAAACATGGACCACAGACATCCCTTGAGCTGGCAACACTGGCAGGTATTGAGTCAAAACGTGTGGCGCCAATGCTGACCCACCACATGACAAAAGGGCGGATCATCCGCGAAAAAGTGGGCAGTAAGTTTGTTTATTCGGTGCCGGCCGCTGGGCCAGTGAAAAACAAAAGCTCTGCACAGCGGGAACCGGAGATATCAACTCCACCGGTACCAGAAAAATCTGTCACTGAAATTGTTGGGGAAATCCCCGCTTTCGTCAGCCGTCCTGACGATCTGCTGATCCCAACGGTACGCGGTATCTCAAGTGAGATTCGCCGCACGAAAGCGAAGCTGGCCAACCTGGAAAAACTTCGTGAAGCCGTTCGTAGCATTCGCAAGCACGGGGCGCTGATGCAGGAGTTGGCGCAATGAAACGGTCTGAATTACCACGCTGCCCGACCTGTGGAAACTCGCCGGAATACGCATTTAAAAAAGATCAGTTCGGCTGGCACCGCGGCGGACTGAAATGCCCCTACAACTGCCACCGCGTACAGCTGGATTGTCCGGCTGGTAGCCGGGAGCGGGCCGAAGAACGGCTGGAGCCGCAATGGATTGAACTTGTCGAAAAAGTTAGCCAGGAGGCCCAATGACAGCACTCAACAAACAGGTACTGCGTATGCGCAACTATCTCGATACGGCTCTTAAATCCGGGGTAAAGCTTTTGCACCTTTCGACTGATGAGCTTAAAGGCTTGCTGGATGAGCTGGAGAAAGAAAAAGGCTACGCCAGCGCATACGAAGGGGAAAAGTGGCATTACCACCAGTTAGCAGAATCTGAGGGCGAGCGTGCGAACCGGGCAGAGACCAAGTTGGAAGCCGCAGAGAAGCGCATAGCAGAACTGGAGGCAAAGTTAGCTAATCCCGTTTTGCTGCCAAAAACAAACGGCTATCCTCAACGCACTCATACTAACAACCCGCTTCGGCGGGTTTTTTCTTGCTCATTCCGCTTCAACCTTCTTAATTAATAAGTTCTGAATATTCGGAAAAACTTAGTGTATACAACGGCATGGCTTTGGCGAAAAGTGCTATTAACCACTTGAATATGAGGTTCAATAGGTATACTGTATGAATGTACAGTGGCTCAAGGCGGAGGGAATCATGAAAGTTGAAATTACAATTGATCGCACTAAGGAGCTTCCGAAAGGAGCTGTGCCAGCGCTTGAAAAGGAACTTTTGCGTCGAATCAGCCAAGACTATTCAGCCTGTAAATCAACGATACGTCGAACCGGTTCTGATGGATTAAGTGTCATCGGAGGCGATAAGAGCGATAAAAAACGTATTGAAGAAATCCTGCAGGAAACGTGGGAAAGTGCGGATGAATGGTTTTTTAACTGATCACCCCTCGAAGGCAGCCTTGGCCGCCATTTGTTACGCCTGATTGCTAAATTTCTCGTTGCACGCCGCGCTGCTGCTAAGAAGCAATTTCCGTTGGCTTAACGGTGTGGATATCACCGCAAGGGGCATCTCATGCAAATTCCGGATGATTTAATTCCCGGACTGCCGGAGCATACTGGCCCGGTTCTGATTTATATCGTAAAGGGCAGGGTAGAAAGGGGATTCGCGCTGCGCAAAGATGAATTTGTTACGTCGTTGCGGGCACTGGATGAAGCAAGAAAGAAAGCTGGTCTTCCTGTTTCAGATGCCTGATATGTTGGGTTATACTCAAAAACGGGTCTGAACAGCCCACTGAGTCACACTGCGCCAACCGGAAAATAGCGATGGCGTATAAAGCTGAAATATCCCAATCACACCGTTTCTCCGTGAGCGGTGTCTTTGTTCGTGCTGGTGGTTCAGCATGAGTAGATCAAAAAATAAATCTGAAAAACTCCACCTTTCCCGCGTAGCCGGGCTGGGCTGTATTGTCTGCAAAAACCTGAAACTGGGTGAAACCCCAGCAGAGATACATCACATCCGAACTGGTCAGGGAATTGGCCAGCGCGCTGACTATTTCAAAGTTATTCCTCTTTGCCCAATCCATCACCGCCAGGGCGGACACGGCGTAGCCATTCATGCTGGCCGCCAGTTATGGGAAGACAGTTACGGTACTGAAACAGAGTTGTTGGTGCAGGTTCTCTATGAACTGGGGGAATCGACTCATGCCTGAATATAAAATCACGCCTGTCGACAAGCCCAGAATGACGCGCGCTGACACATGGAAAAATCGCCCCGAGGTTCTGCGTTACCGTGCTTTCTGTGATGAGGTTCGTCTGAAGCGGGTTGAACTGCCGGAAAGCGGTTCGCATGTCACCTTCATTCTTCCGATGCCAGCGAGCTGGAGCAAAAAGAAACAGGCTGAGTTCAACGGTAAACCACACCAGGTAAAACCTGATTTTGACAACATGATAAAAGCCCTGATGGACGCCATTTACGAAAATGATGCTCATATATGGGATGTTCGGGCATCAAAAGCATGGGGCTAAACCAGACAGATTTTAATTTAATCAATTGAGAGGGGCGAATAATGAAACTGGAATCTTCGCTTAAACACTTCAGCCCACAGAGTATGCACATCTCAGATAGTGTGAGAGATACTTCTCCCGATCGGATTACCGGGACCGATGTTATGGTAGCCATCGGTACGACCAGCAGCCGCGCGCGGTTCGGTCTGGCGGCGTTCTTTGGTAAGGCGGGTATCAGTAAATCGGATGAACAACTGGCTGTACAGGCGCTGGCGCGCCATGCGATGAAGACAGCACCAAAGAACGTGCGCAAAGCAGCCGGTGGTGAGTTCGAATGGTGCATGCTGATGCTGGCGCAATTTGCCTTTGCTGAATACTCCCGTTCGGCTGCAGCCAGCGTGATGTGTCACAGTTGCAGCGGTAGCGGGAGAACATATCGCACAGAGACCACGCGCAAAGTATCTTACCCGTGGGGTAAAGCGCCGTATTGGGCCAGCCGTTCGCGAGCCGTTCGTCCGTCAGACTGGGAGCAGTGGACAGAGGTTACAGAGATTGTGCCCGCTGTTTGTGACGTTTGCGAAGGGAAGGGAGCTATAAGCGCCCGATGCCGCTGTGGTGGAAAGGGGGAGGTACTCGACCTTAAAGCGACTAAAGAGCGGGGCGCACCGGTTTTCAAAACGTGTGAACGTTGCTCTGGTAATGGATTCTCTGCTATCTCCTCTGCGACGGTACACCGAACCATTCTGAAACGCCTCCCGGATCTCCATCAGTCCTCATGGTCGCGTAACTGGAAACCATTCTATGAAATGCTTGTTGATGTATTGCACAAGGGAGAGCGTCACGCATCATCAGAATTTGAGAAAGTAACCAGTAATTAATACGATCGGAACAGATGCCGACAAGTTTTCGCATGATAGTGTTGACTTTGCATACTTCTGTCCTGTACGATTTGAATCGTGGGGTATAGCGCCTGCACGAAATTAATCATTGAAACCCTGCCTGGGCGGGGTTTTATTTTCTAAGAACTCGAAAACTGTAAGCATTCCCGTATTGCAAAGATTCATTTTAATGACGGGTATGAAGTTGATGAGAATAGTGTTCTGTGGGATATCAACCTCCTGTGCAAATGGACACCAACAACCGGAAGCAATAAAAACGACTTTCAGGAATTAAGTAAGAGTAGTTTTCTTGAATCATCCGGTTTTACGACACAAGAATTTACCTTTAATAACGCCATCAAAGAAACGACCTTTAGATTGTACTGCTAGAAAAGAATTATAGATGCTTTGTGGGACACCAACGTACTGGAAGGTTGAAGAGTTAACGAATCCTATCTCGAGGATTTTTTCTAATGGGTAGTAACCAACAAATTTTATTTTTGATGATATCATTTTCTGTCGTTGCATTTTTTCTCCTTTGAAAGTTCTGATTTCCTTTACCTAATAATACACATGTATGAAATAAAAGTTGCATAGTTTTGTAAATATTTTTTTGGTTGGATTAAATAATTTCCTTTGTTACCACCAATTCCCTGGACTACGAAAACATAGAACAAAACCTCGTTACTGGATTTTTTCAGAGTGATTGAAAGTTCTTTATAGGTGCTTGATAAAAATGATGTATTCTGTTTCTGTTCATAAAGGGGACAATCACTCATATGTTATCGAGGTCAAAAAAATCACTGATTATGCTGTCACAGCATCCATTTCTAAGATGTTCTGAACAATTTAATAAAAAATAACTTGCTATTGTTTGTGGGTTGTGTGATTAATGAGTGGTTGTTTTGGTACACAGACCCATTAAAGCGGTTTAGTAAAGCAGTTCTCATCTCAAGCGTTATCCACTGATAATCCTTCCTTTTGAGCCTTCTTATCGTTACTAATTAGATTGTGTGCGAAAACCTTTTCGCCGTAAGGCTACATAGAATTTAAGGAATGATCTGTGTCTAATAAAATGACTGGTTTAGTAAAATGGTTTAATGAGTCTAAAGGTTTTGGCTTTATTACTCCTAATAATGGTAGCAAAGATGTGTTTGTTCACTTCTCTGCCATTCAAAGTGGTGGTTTTAAAACACTGAATGAAGGCCAAAAAGTTGAGTTCAGTATTACTGCTGGTGCAAAAGGGCCTTCAGCCGAAAACGTTGTTGCAGCCTGATTTTTTCTGAACTTAAACTAATATGCGATAACGAAGACGGTTTAGACCTGAGTAGACATACTGACAGAAGTAATGGAAGTATTGTTGGATCAGTAGAGTTAAAATGTTACTGATCCGGCATTAAAGGTAACGGTAAGCATATTTCATCTCAATCTCGAATGAGAAAGTATGCTGACCATTGTCGTTGAGTGTAGGTTCACTGCACGAAAAGTATAACGGTAGAGACTGACTGCTTGCTTTACACGATAAAGTACGCAAGGGGATGGTTTTCCCAGATATCACCATAATTGCTATTCATTAAATATGAAAATACTAAACCCGCAGCCAGCGGGTTTTTTATTATCTGTAGCTTGATCAATCTTAAAATACAGATGGTAGTGACTCTGTGCGAGAAACGGTATCTCAAACAGATTCAGGCTGCTTCTTTTTGATTTGTCTGGAATACTTTATTGCAATGAGGGCAGATTAAAAGGGAACCTTTTTGTACTCTTGAAAAACTGTGTTCAGATTGCTGGGTACAGTTTGGGCAGGTGCATTTGACAAGATAGTTACGGCGTGATTTAGAGTCTTTACGTTCTGACATAGGCTTTTCCTTGATGGATGGACTTCAACTTTACCTTAATTTGCCCAGGAAATCTTAATTTTGTGAAAATATGTGGGCTGATAAAAATATCGGTGACTGAATTGATATAGCCATTAGTAAGATAACGCGTATAGATTGATTGTGATGAGTCACTGAGAAGATAGTGTTGAGCGGTGAATAGCACTAGAAAAAGTCTCGTAAAAAACGTGAGTATGAGAATGCCTCTCTCTGAGAAAACTGACAGTGAACTAATGGGACGTCTCACTCTTGGCCGCTGTGTTTTCTTGCACAAACAGCATATGAGCTTTCCTTTACAGTATAATTTTTAGTTATTGGGGGCGATATGAAGGAAGGGTATTACTGGATTCACCATTTAGGTGTTGTACAGGTGGCCTATTAGACGAACGACACTGTAGATGACCTGGAGACGGGGAAAGTCGTTACAGGGGTATGGCATCTGACCAGAGGTGATGATACTTGCCATAACGGTGAGGCAGAGGTCCTAGAAGGGCCACTCACTCCACCAAACTAGACAATCGGACTTACTTTGAGGCTCCCGCATGGTGGCCTCTTTTATTTCAGGCTCACGGGAAGCATCCACTACGTGCTTTGTTAATAAATCCAGCCCGTGAAGCCTGACCCTTTTCAAACACACACAGCGCCATCCGAAAAATCGGAGGTGAGGCTATGACCAGAATGAGCACCATTTACAGCAGACTTTCATATGGAACAGGTACCACGCTGACCGGCTGCGGTGTATCAGCGAAGGCATATGCCGAAACAGCTAAAACAGCAAAAGAGGTGTCCTGGATGTTGGCCGACAGAATTGCAGGGTTAAGCCTGAGCGACTGGGCGATTATTGTCGGTATCGCATGCACGGTAATCACCTGTGCAGTGAACTGGTATTACAGGCAAAAGGAAAGGGAGGACCGACTTAATGGCAATGTCACCAAAGCTGAAGAATAAACTGAGCGCAGCGGTCGTTGGTTTGATTCTTGCCGGGGCTTCCGCGCCCGTGATTCTCGATCAGTTTCTGGATGAGAAAGAGGGTAA
>NZ_JAOWDO010000064.1:0-28378 GCF_030336535.1 Citrobacter sp. Ce006 | reverse complement strand
ATCGAACTACGGGACGGTACTGTTGTTAAGGATGCCTTATCTGTACAGGCTGGCGATTCCGGCGTACTGGCCGCTGTTCATCACGCAACCATTATTTCTCTGATGGATGAAAATGAAGCGCAGCAGAAAGAAATCAATCAACTGAAAGCAGACATGGAGGCGCTGAAGAAAATTGTAGAACAGCTCACTGCCAGATAATTCTGCTCTGAACCATCAACGTGCAATGTCATAAAGCGAAATAACAGTGCCGCAACCATACCGTATGCATGAGCATGGCTGCGGCCAACTGGCGAACGTCCGATAGTGCGAGTATTGAATGATTGACAGTCCGCTATGAGCGAACAGCGGACCTTCAATCGAAGTGATGAATTAACAAAGTAAGCTCTCACGCTATTTCAATATCACTTTTTTTTAGAAAACAATTTGGTGCGAACATTCTTCAAAAATTCGCTATAGCGCATTCCGCTGGCTGAGATGATAATGCGCTGAGCAAGCATCAGCCCTGCCGCCATATACAAAAACGCCAGCAACCAGGTAGAGAAGTGAATCTCCGTATTCACGGCTATATAGTGGAGGGTATGGTTATAAATAGCTAACTGAAATGGCTCGGGATTTGGCGGGAGTAATTTTCTCAAAGCGTGAAGGAGTGAAACCAGAAAATGTCGGTGTCTTTAGCGGCCGTGCTCTTGTTTCATACAGAGCACTGCTGACTGCCGCGAGCGGCTGATCGCAGGCCCCCCCCGGGGTTCAATAGGAAAATCCCGCTAGCACGTTACTGCAGCTACGCAAATGAATGACCTGCCCGTAACAAATTACGCTAACACCCGCGAATGTCAGGCTCCCTTCAACAGGTGTAAAAGCGCCTCCCCCGACACTTTACGGCGGTGCACGTCATCATGGCAGACATTACAGAGCGTAATTAAGTTATCCAGCGTATTTTCACCGCCGTCAGCATGATGCTCTATATGATGCAATTCAAGGAACGTTCGGGGGTCATTTGCTGTTTTACGGGCGTGCAACCAGCCACAGTTCCGGCAGGCGTGATGATCGCGCTCAAGGACGGCTACGCGCACCGGATCAGGAATTTTCCGGTCATGTACCTCAGCCTGACGATCTTCCTCAAGCAAATAGGCCCCCACTTCAAGCTCCGGTCGGCCTGAATTCCTGGTGGCAATCGGCCAGCCCTCTTCGGTACGCAGCTCGCGTGTACGGCGGGCCCATTCCTTACTGTCGTTTGCAAGATAACGTAACTCTTCGCCCGTTACCGGACGGCCAACGTTTTTACGCAGATAGGAGAGAATTTTGTCTTTCGTCGAAAGCTTACTTCGCCGCAGAACATTAGCCTCATTCCATCGCAGGGCGGCCTCCCTGTCCTGTTCTGTTGTCATCAGCGCATAGACATCCGTTTTAAGAGCGGTCATTGTGCGGGCCTGGAGTTCCTCCAGCGTTATCTCATCCTGTTCAATCATTTCCTTCAGCGTGGTACCGCTTAATACGGACCAGCCAAACTGGACCCGGAGCTCTCTTATCCGCCGCGCATACTCACTTATCCCAGCCACCACCATCAGTTCATCCCCGTGAATGATGACGCGCGGATATTTGATGAGATAAGCCAGAATACGGTCGCGTGCCGAATTACAGCCCTCCTCATGCATCAGAGAGCTGCCGAGATCCCGCAGCAGATGGTTGGCAGGGATGAGAGAAAGAACCTGTTCCCGCAGGGAGTCCTCTGCGAGCTTGTGTTCAAAATCGGTAATTAACGCTAGGAGCTGTTTACGCAGCGTTTCCGGTTCGCTCTTCTTCGATCTTCTCGCCATGTTGAATCTGATATTCCATTAAAGTAAGCACATAGGTCGCAATTGTTTGCGCAAACACGGGCGGAACCGCGTTTCCAATCTGACGTGCGATCTCGGTTTTTGATCCAAGGAAAACAAAATCATCCGGGAAACTCATCAGGCGCGCCGCTTCCCGGTGCGTAATTGGGCGGTGTGATTCCGGATGCAGATAACGCCCTTTCTCGGGTTTGAAGAACTCGGTGCGAATCGTTACGGAAGGACGTTCCCACCACAAACGGCCAAACAAATCCGTACCACCGGACGTTTTTTTGATCCAGCAGGCAGGCGTAATATCGGGTCTGTTTTTTTGTAAGTCGAAACGGTTCCCGCCGACCGGCACAGCACGATAACGCTCCTGAGACAGTGCAGTCGGGTTTCGCCCAAAATGCAGATCTAAAGGCGGAGGCAGATCGCGCACTTCTGTACCAACCGGCTCCGGTAAATCACCGATGAATTCTCTGACCGTCAGCCAGGCAGGCAGATCTCCGGCTTTATCGGGATGCCGATGCGACGGCGCAGGCGGGAACGCAGGGATGCCCCCCCGCACAAAACGGTCTTTCTTAATGCCGATCGCAATGGCACGTTTACGCGTCTGGGGGACACCATAGTCTGCCGTATTCAGCACAGAAGGGTTGAGAAGCAAAAAGCCCATACTCTCCGCACGTTCACGGATATCCTGGAATTCATCACTGGTTAACAGACCCGGGACATTTTCCATCACAAAGACAGAAGCGCCCGATCGCTCAATGATGTCCATGTACGGTTCCCAGAGCGCGCGTCGATGGTCTCCTTCCCGGTTTTTATTGAGTAAACTGAACCCCTGACACGGCGGCCCACCGATAACAATATCCGCTTCAGGCACGGTATTTTCCGTGATCCACTCTTCTATGTTGGTGACGATGCCATGCTCGCCAAAGTTGGCGTTGTACGTTCTGATGGCCGCCTTATCATTGTCCAGAGCCAGAACGCTTTCAAAATGAGCGCCATTCTTCCCTTTCATGAAGCCGCAGGACAAGCCGCCAGCGCCACAAAACAGATCAATGATCTTTAATTTATTGGTTTTACTCATTCAGACAGTATCCCGTATCCCGCTTCAGTCTCGACAGATAAGTCTATCATAAAGTGAATCTGTATGTATGCACAGTACCACCAGTGGAAACTTGGCTCAGATGAAGTGCCAACGCGCGTATGGGCTGAATGTCCGTTTCTGGCACGGAGCGGACTGCCTGAGTGCCGTGGGGTCTGCAAACGCTAAGCATACCGATAACTATACGCTTGGCCTTAGTAACTTTTGCTCCCCTCAATAAATCCGCCATCTTTTATCGGACTGCAATGTCCTTCTTCATCAATCATTTGCTCGTCTTTCAGGTAAGTATATCGATAGATAATCGAGTCATTATCCACCTCACCATTGGTTCGTTTCATTAGGAGAGTAAAATGTAATGGGCTGTCCCTATATCGAGCTATTCCATGAATATTGGCAAGTGCCTCATATTGACGATCAGGTGATAACCCTTTAAATACATCGAGATATCCATGGAATGTTCCATAGAATGAAGAAGTGTAGATCAGTCGCTGCTCAGGACCAGTCACTTTAAGAGTAATTTGTTCACCCGTATTACAGGTTAGCTTGGCGGGAAATATCTCAGCCTGAGCAGAAGAAATAGTCAAGCTTAAAATTATCAGGTAGCAATATTTCATGTGATTAGAATGTCCAAAACTAGCATCTATACTCGGGATTCTATAACTAGATGGATGTAGACCCAAGATGTATTGGACTACTCTTCGGTTGTAGTTGGTCAAATCATATATTTTATGTCAACAATGTCTACTTTTGGCACTGAGTGGACTGTCAGCTTAGGTTTGGCTCTGTGTCTTAAGAGTGCTAGGTTAGGTCTGAGCTAATACAACTTAAGCAATATGACGGTTCAAGGCGTTTAATCTGAAACCAGCCACATATCAGCCTCTTCAAACATTTCCTGCACCGTTCGGCTTATCTGTTCTTTCTCATGCTTGCTGGCGTCAGTGTTGATCGCCGGCAGTGTCATCATCGGTTTAACCCGAACATCAGCATCGGGGAAGATCCGGTGAACCCTCTTAGTCAATTCTCCCAGAATGATATCTTTTGCCCCGGGCAGACCATCAAAATTCCTTTTGTCATAAACGAGTTCCACGAACATTGCTTATAGCCTCTTTACTGTATGGATATACAGTATTTATACTGTGTTTTTATCCGGTATTCAAGAGGAGTTAATTGATGCCACGACGTAGCGATATTGAAATGGCCTGGCATGCTTCGATACAGCAAGAACCTAATGGCCGGAAGACCGTGACCACACAGCGGTTTGTCCAGGAGCTGAGCAAGGTTAACTGGAACTGGACGATGAAGCAGGCTAACGAATGGATCGAGTGGTATGTGACAACATTCCGCGATGTATCAACGCAGGAAGGGGAGAACCGTACCTTTCAGCTTTTCAATCCAAACGGAGGACTATAGCCATGGGCTTCCCTTCACCTGCCAGTGATTACGTTGAAACAAGGATCTCCCTCGATCAGCAGCTAATCAGCCAGCCCGCAGCGACTTATTTCATGCGGGCATCGCGTTCACATTTCAGGGAAGGGATAATCCAGGGGGCGCTGCTTGTTGTGGACGCGTCGCTTTCAGCCTGTGATGGCTCGCTGCTGATATGCGCGATAGATGGGGAATTCAGGATCAAGCGATACCGAACTCACCCTCAACCCCACCTGATAAATCTGGAGAACGGGAAAAGGGAAGCGCACCCTATTGATGATGGTTTCACTGTATTTGGAGTGATCACGTACATTATTAATGATGCCAGGAACGCGGAGTTTGATGATTGCCCGGTGATGTAATCACATTGGCTGTATTAGTTCAGAGCCCTGATTTTTCACATTCCCTACGGCACGCGTTACGGCGTGCCATATAAATTTCTCAGCCGGCACGGAACCATCGGCCGCAATTTCCGCAGCTTCTTTCCCTCCAACGTCCTGCCTCATCCATTCGCGAGCAGCATCTGGTGACAGTACTAGTGGCCGCCTGTCGTGAATATCTACCAGTCCTTTGTCGGCAGTAGCCGTCACTATCAGGAATCCTTCTGCTTCATCTCCACGTTCGAATGGTGTGCTGCCGATCGCTGCCATGTATATTGGCTGACCATCGGCCCGATGAATGAAGTAGGGTTGTTTCTTGTCGCCTTCCTTTTTCCATTCGTACCAGCCATCAGCAAAGCAAATTGCGCGACCATGCTGCCAGAGTGGTTTAAACATTCTGCTGGTGGCCGCAGTTTCAGAGCGTGCGTTAATTAGCGGTGGTTTATCCCACCATCCGGGGAAGTATCCCCAGATAACTGGATCAAGATGGAGTTTCTCGTCACGTTCGCTAAGAAGCAGAACTTTGGTACCTGGAGCCACGTTGAAACGTCCGATCGGTTCCGGGTCATATGGAATGTCTCGTTCGACTTCTTCAGCGAGAAGGGCGAGATAATCTTCTCGCGTCATTGACTGTGAAAAGCGTCCACACATAGAAACCTCCAGCCATATGTCAGACTGAAAGTATAGGTGGTAACTAAAAGAGAGGGCGCGTAGATTAATGTGTACCTAAATGCGCCCTTAATTTTGGTTTTGGATGTATTTGTTTTCTTATGTATTTGAATTTAAAGTGAATTTTTTAAATTCAAAAAACCTTTTTGTACGGTTTTACTGAAACCTGCGCATAAACGCCTGCCGCCACATACGGATCGGCTTCAGCCCACGCCTGCGCGGCTTCTAAAGATTCAAATTCTGCAATCACCGTTGAGCCGGTAAACCCTGCTGCACCCGGATCGTTACTGTCAACCGCTGGCATGGGGCCTGCAGTCAGCAAGCGGCCTTCGTCATGCAGGAGTTGCAGACGAGCCAGATGGGCAGGGCGTACAGAAAGACGTTTTTCGAGAGAGTCTGCAATATCTTGAGCGTAAATAACGTACAGCACGGGTAGAGCTCCTTGAAGGGTAAAAGGTCATATTTACGTTATTGGAAAGGCCTGATAACTGCAACGGAAAGATAGCTGATATGTTAAGGCCATACTATGGAAATGGTTTTTTATCATAAAATCGCGTTTTAAATGCCAGTTAGCTTCACGGTCTTATTGAATATGATTGCTATTTGCATTTAAAATCAGGGCCTGGTTTTTTTACTGAAACGATTATGACTTCAATGACCCTTGATTTACCTCGTCGCTTTCCCTGGCCTACGTTACTTTCAGTCGGCATTCATGGTGCTGTAGTGGCAGGTTTGCTGTATACCTCGGTACATCAGGTTATTGAACTGCCTGCGCCAGCGCAGCCGATCTCCGTTACGATGGTTGCGCCTGCCGATCTTGAACCGCCTCAGGCCGTTCAGCCGCCGCCGGAACCCGTCGTCGAGCCTGAACCGGAACCAGAGCCGATCCCGGAACCGCCAAAAGAAGCGCCGGTAGTGATTGAGAAACCGAAGCCCAAGCCTAAACCGAAGCCAAAACCGGTGAAAAAGGTGGAAGAGCAGCCGAAGCGTGATGTTAAGCCAGCCGAGCCGCGTCAGTCGTCTCCGTTTGAAAATACTGCGCCTGCGCGTCCAACGACCAGTAGCGCCCCGGCAACGACTAAACCGGCGGTGAGCGCACCTTCTGGTCCGCGAGCCTTAAGCCGTAATCAGCCGCAGTATCCGGCGCGTGCCCAGGCGCTGCGCATTGAAGGCCGTGTGAAGGTCAAATTTGACGTAACCTCGGATGGCCGGGTTGAAAATGTAGAAGTTCTGTCCGCACAGCCTGCGAATATGTTTGAGCGTGAAGTGAAAAATGCAATGCGCAGATGGCGCTATGAGGCCGGTAAACCAGGTTCCGGGCTGGTGGTGAATATTGTCTTCCGCCTGAACGGCACAACGCAAATCGAGTAAACGTCAGGCCGAATTTGGCGGTCCGCCACCTGCCGGTAATGATCAAGAGTATGATTACCGGCAGGCGGTGCTGGCGCGAGCTATCAGGCCAGGGTAGGGATTGGACGAGGTTTACCGTCTTTATCAACGGCAACATAGATAAACAGGGCTTCGGTGGCTTTATAGCGCTGGCCGATAGGTTCTGAAGCAACTTTCTTTACCCAAACTTCAATATTAATGCTGATCGAAGTCGTCCCGCGCTTCACGCAGCGAGCATAGCAACAAACCACATCGCCTACGGCGACCGGGCGCAAAAAGCTCATTCCTTCAACCCGCACCGTGACCACACGACCATGTGCGATCTCTTTGGCCTGAATAGCGCCGCCTATATCCATTTGTGACATCAGCCAGCCGCCAAAAATATCACCGTTCGCGTTGGTATCGGCAGGCATAGCCAGAGTGCGTAAAACCAGTTCGCCCTGGGGAGTGTTATTCGTTGTTGTCATTGTAGAACCGACTATAGAGAAAGATTACAGGCGCGATGCTACTAGAATTTACGCGCTGAGAACAGAGGGATGGAGCGTGTGGAGCGGAAGTCAGTCGGGTTAAAGGAGATAAGGAACGCGAGGGGATAAAAATTCGCCAGATCCGTAGATCTGGCGAGCATGTATTACGATTTATCTTCCTGCGGAAGATGGCGGTAAATATAGACTCCGCTTAGTAACGTAAAGAGTAGAGTCAGGGCGGTCAGGCCGAATACTTTAAAGTTGACCCAAATATTCTGCGGTAGCCAAAACGCAATATAGATATTCGCCAGACCGCACAGGATGAAGAAGACGGCCCAGGCTAAATTAAGTTTTGACCATACCGGCTGAGGCAGGGTCAGCTCTTTGCCTAACATGCGCTGGATCAGCGGCTTTTTCATCACCCACTGGCTAACCAGCAGTGCACCGGCAAACAGTCCATAAATCACCGTTACTTTCCACTTAATGAATTCATCATTGTGGAAGAAGATGGTCAGGCCACCGAACACGGCTACCAGAACAAAGGTGATTAATGCCATCTTTTCGACCTTGCGATAGCGAACCCAGCTGTAAATTAAAACAACAGCCGTCGCGACAATCAGCGCCGAGGTCGCCGCATAGATGTCGTAGAGCTTATAAAAAGCAAAAAAGACAACCAGCGGTAAAAAATCAAGAAACTGCTTCATTCTTCGATTCCGTCATCAAAAGCACCGGGTACAAGCCCGGAAGCGTTCAGGGTTTATTGGCGAATCAGCATGTACAGGCGGAACAAATAGATCAGCAACACGGCGGAGATCATATTGCTCAGCGTATTCGCCAATACCGCGCCTACATTTGGCGTAAGTACCGCAAAACTTGGCGCAAAAAGCAACAGCAGAGTTTTTGCCAGCAGCCAACCGATCACTGCTGGCGCAACCAGGCGCATATTCGACCATGCCAGGCGCATACTGTTGCGCATAGCGGCAAAGACACCCATTTTGTCCTGTACCAACATCACCGGTGCGAGCGCCAGCAGGATGGCCAGCAGAATACCCGGCACCACAACCAGCATAATACCGATTTGCACCAGCAGAGTAGTCAGAAAAATCAGAATAAACAGCTTAGGCAGAACCGGCGCGCTGGCACCGATGGCGCGTAATGCGCTGACCCGATGACCGGCTGAAATCAGTTGAATCATCAGGATGACACCCCCGGCGAGGATGGCATTACCAATCAAGCCGGAAAACGTCGACGCCGCGGAGGCGCGTAGCAAAATTTGCTGTTGCTCCGGGGTCATGTTCTGTACCAGATCGAACAAGCCCACGCTGCTGGTTAACTGATCGCCTTCACTGAGTTGCGCAATTTGTGCGTCGGTGGGAGAAAAGGCATGCCCTAACACCACTGTGATAAACGCGCACAACAACGATACCAGCAAGATGGTAATGAATTGATTACGGAAAAAGTTTCCCGTGTCACGGTAAACGGATTTCGCCGTGATAGACATGCACTCTCCTTGAGTTTTGCAGGTGTTCATTTGCGGGCAATTGTACCCTGGATAACTCCACAGTGGCAGCATCGCGCGATGTATGGAAAAGCATATCTTTGTAAAGCCCCGGTAATTTTTGGCTATGACTTCAGCGTCATGCAAGAACGTTGGTTGTTCTCTGCGCATCACGGACAAATAACCATCGCCATTCGGCAACGCAGGTCAGTTACTTGCGTGGCGAAAATATATCAAAATTGATCTGAATTAAGTTAACCAGGATTTTGAATGCAAGTTCTAACTTAATCTGGATCAATAAATGTTAAATTATCAAAGTCAATGTGATCCAGGTTAGATCACTTATTACTCCAATGTGGGTATATTCGTTCCGCTTTTATAACCATAACGATGGAGCGGACATGAAAAAATTAACAGTTGCAGCATTGGCTTTAACAACTCTTCTCTCTGGCAACGCATTTGCGCATGAGGCCGGAGAATTCTTTATTCGTGCAGGTTCTGCCACCGTCAGACCGACGGAAGGCGCGGGTGGTACGCTGGGAAGCCTGGGTGGCTTTAATGTCAGCAATAACACGCAGTTGGGTCTGACATTTACCTATATGGCAACCGACAATATCGGTGTTGAATTACTGGCAGCCACGCCGTTCCGCCATAAAATTGGTACTGCCACAACGGGTGACATTGCTACCGTCCACCATTTACCGCCGACCTTAATGGCACAGTGGTATTTCGGTGATTCCAGCAGCAAACTGCGTCCATACGTGGGTGTTGGTGTGAACTACACCACCTTCTTTGACGAAGGTTTTAACGATAACGGCAAACAAACTGGGTTATCTGACCTGAGCCTGAAAGATTCCTGGGGCGCGGCAGGGCAAGTGGGTATGGACTATCTGATTAACCGCGACTGGTTGATTAACATGTCGGTCTGGTACATGGATATCGATACCACCGCGAGCTACAAACTGGCTGGCGCGCAGCAGCATGACAGCGTACGCCTCGATCCGTGGGTGTTTATGTTCTCTGCGGGTTATCGTTTTTAAGTTCTTCTGCAAAACCCCTGCAAAACTCTTCTGCAAAACTGGTCATCAAATGACCAGTTTTTTCCATTCTTTTCCACGCGTGTCGTTGTAGTGATCGGTCATTACTTTACTGCTATGGCCCAACAAAATTTGTGTGTCGATACCTTGCTCCCTGAATAGTCTTTCAGCCAAAGAACGTTGCTCATGGAAAGAAGGGGGAGCACCTTTGCTTGACCAGTCGTAGTCAACTGAGTCACGTGCTTTTCTGAACGCACCAGTTAGAGATGCTGGTTTTACCATTCCTCCTCTTTTGCCTTTCCCTTTATCGTGGTGATGATGTAGTAAATACGGGCTAAGTATCCTGTCCCGGCATTGAGCGATTACATCTTCAAGAGAAATGTTTATCTTGTTACAACGTAACTTTAAAGGTATCGCGATTTTGGCACCTGTTTTACTTTGTTCAACGAAGAGGTGACCATCTCTGACATCTGAAAATCTCATATTACAAATATCGGCCAACCGCTGCCCTGTGATGATGGCCAGCAGCATTCCTTTCTGCAGAAAGTAATTATCTTTTTCGGCTGCCTGATAGATCATTAGCCATTCTTCGAACGTCAGTCGTTGTCTGGATACACGGACCTGCGGTTTTTTTGTAGCGTCTGCTGGATTAAATCCTGCCGGTACTTCTCCTACCTGCTGTGCTTCTTTAAAAACATCCGATAGCACCTTGCGTACAATTTGTGCCATCCGTAGTTGGCCTTTATTCTTGTAGTCCTCGAGGATCCCAACTATATCCTTAACTGTTATGCTGTCGATTGACCGCATGCCAAGATGACTTTCGAAAACGTTAAGTGGGGCGTTTTTCTGCTTGAGCGTATTGAGTTTTATCTCTCCAGTTTCGTAACGCTGGTCCTGCAACTTTCGGTACCGAACAATCCATTCGCTTACCGTTGTAGAAAGCCCACATCGTTTATTAATTTCCTCTCTGATTTTAAAAGTGTGCCGCATTTGTCTTTCTGCGAGCCGGCTATTTGCTTCTACAGCTATTTCTTTAGCAACTTGCTCATCTGTTCCTAATCCATGAAATTTACCAGTTACAGGGTGCTTATACCTCCAGTACACCCTGTTGGTCCTCGAATCCAGGAAACATGACAATCCGGGAATGGTCACGTTGTGTTTTCGAGGTCTAGCCATCTTCTAAAATCCTTCTGAGTAATGGGTGATCTTGATTTTTAATTACTGGTTCTGTTGTGAGCCCAGTAAATCGTGCATTAGCCTCAACGCGCCAGCTTTTCCCTACACGGCAAGGCAAAGGAAAGATCATCCCGTTTTTAGCGTATTTGTTGAGTGTGGACTTGCTCGGAATCGGGTCACCGAACTCTGATCTCGCCCATTCAGAGAGTAAAATCAGTCTGGACATTTTCCCCCCAGAGTATGGCCCAGTGATGGGCCACTTAGTGAATATATGAAATCAGTTTGCGGTCAGACGTTGCCAGATTGCAGAGACGTATTTGACCTGATGCCTGGCGTCAGAAAGCGCATTGTGCATGTCGCCTTCAAACGGGATGTCGAAGCGCGGGTTGATACCGACAGATTTACCCAGTTCAACCATGGTCCTTACGTCCCTGTCATTCCAGAACGGAACAGCGAAGGGAGTCTCTGTTAATGCATATGCGCGGCGGAGAATGACGTTATCAAACGAGCATCCATTACCCCACAGCTGAACAGTGTGACTACCGTTAGCAGCATTTTCAGCAATGAAGTCAGCCAGTAGTTCAAGGGTTTCACGCAGCCCCATGGCCTCATCAACCAGAATTGCAGAGCGGGCTTCAGATGATTGTTTCAACCACCACTGAATTGTTGACGCATCCGGTTTCATGCCAAACGACATCGATGATTCAAGACTGACAACCTGGTAAAATTCGGCACCAGTGTTACCAGTTGAAGGATCAAAATATACGGCGCCGATAGAGACTATTGGTGCATCAGGACCGCTGCCCATAGTTTCCAAATCAACCATCAGGTGAGTATAAAAAGCGTTCAGGTGATCCGTATCTATATGGTGAATGGGTTCATTATTCAGGGAAGCTGGAGGCTCACCAGTTGCATCAGTGCTTTCAACTGGCAAAGCTGCTGCTTCGCCCTGAGGCACATCAGGATTGGCTTTGATTTCGCTGTTGTCAGTTTTTTCCATCTGCACATCGCTGGTGGTTTCCTCGGTATTGGCTTGATGTAATTTTTCTTCGACCGCGCGCTGGCGTACCTGGTCTACGACAGAAAGCGCTGGCGCCGGCTGGTTACCCATCAGGCCATCAATGGAGAAAACACCGTTGCCCATGTTGGCGATTTCTGGTTGCTCGGTTATTGCCTTCTGTTCAGCTGTGGACTTCTCTTTAATCTCGTTTTCCCAGCTTTTTTCTGGTACGTGACCGGCTGCCGCCAGGGTTTCTTCAGTTGGGTGCTGGTGGTCGGTTTCAGTCAGGTTTTTGTTGATGTAACGGCTCAGCAGTTCCGGGAAATGGTGAGTGTTTTCTTCTGCACTACGAATAAGCGCGAAAATAGCGGCGCGGGAATAATCCAGGATGCCAGCGCGTTTGCGCAGGGCGGCGGACCACTCTTTGAACGGGCTTTCGTTTTTAGCAATGATCTCTTTTGCACGACGGAAAACGCCACCTGGGATATCGTAGATGTTGAAATCCATTGGAAGTGTGGCCAGCGCAATATCAATGTCCAGAGTGTCCAGCGTGTGGACAAGTTCCGGGTTGCGATCGGTCCCATTGCCGCTGCCAGCGTTGGTTCCGGAGTCAGTGCGCTGAATCTGCGACACGCGATTGCCCTTACACCACTCTTTAACCAGCAGCCCACGGTCAATGTACTCAGTGTTGAACCAGGCCTTAAAGAACTGAATGACGGTGACCAGATCAACTCGCTTTCCATCAACCGGAAAAACGGTTTTCAGCGCGCTGACAACTTTCCAGATATCGATCTCTGGTGCTTTCCCGAATGGTTCTACATTCTCGGCGGCAAGCAGCAGGTTTTGCACATAGCTGTTGTCCACATCCAGCTCGAGTTCCTGAATGGTTTTCTTCTGTTCAGTATCAATATGGTAAGCATATTCATCAGAAATAAACTGAGCCAAAAGGCGCTGGCGTAACGGGAGAGTCGCAACGGTAATGAGTTCTGGCGTTACAGGTGGAACGGTGGGCTCATCACCCACAATTCGTGCTTTCTTATCGTTAACCCACTCCTGCACGGTTTGAGTCCGCGCTTTCGGTTCCGCAATCCATTCGGTAATAAATTCCTCAAATGAAGCAATGGCATAGACCTGCTCACGGTCGAAGACTTCTTTTAGTGCGTTTGCCAGGTTCCACTCGACATGAGCAGAAAGCTCTTTCGCCGCTGGCACATTTGCAACGGCCAGTAACAGGTTTTGTATATAGAGATCATTTTCGTCCAGTTCCATTTGCCCGATCTGGACGTGCCGCGCTTCACTGATTTCCTTCTCTTCACCGTCATTTAACAGGTGCGCAATCAGCCGCTGAGACAGGCGCAGGCGAGATATGGGGCGGAGCAATGCTGGCGCATCGCTGATGGGTACATTGGCACTGGAGGTTTCAGGTTTTTGCTGGCTGGAAGCCTCCAGATTTTCATTATCCGGCTTCTGTTTCAGTTGCCACGTTTGCTGGTCTTCTGCCAGTTCGTAACGATCGCACCATGTGTCATCGAGTGTGCTTTCCTCAGGAAGATCGTCAACAACAAACCAGTTGGTGCGGACTGGTAATTGATAATCGGCACCACGACCGACGGCAATACCATTGTCTTCGAGAATATTGAGGATTTCGCGTTCTGCACGGGAATCTGATTTCGCAGAGAACCAGCAAAACAGGTTTTTTGCCTCAGTAGCTTTCGCTTTGGCTTTAATAAGATACGCATACGTTAACATTGCGTTCGGGCTCCATTGGATTGTAAGATACCCGGCAGCTGATGATCGCCGCCTAAGGTAGTGGTTATTGGTCAAAACTCGTTCCGGAAAGCTTTGGTCGGCTGACCGGGTACTTAACCCGCCTTGCGCGGGTTTTGTGCTTTATGGGGTAGGGGATTTTCCCTGCGCCAGTTGTGCGACGGGAACCCACTCCAGAGCATTCAGCACGGGTTCAAATGAATCAGGCGTGTGAGTAACGGCGCGAACGACGTCAGCCACGCTGGGATTTGCTTTGCGAAGGTGGTATCCGCCACCAGCGCCACGCTGGCTGGTGACAATTTCACTGGTACGCAGCTTCGAGAAGATTTGCTCCAGGTAAGACACAGACAGCTTTGATTCCTTGCTGATTGATGCGATGGAAACCGGGCTGCCGTTGTAAATCCTGTTGAGGATGGCAACGACCTGAACAGAAGCCACCACGCGTTTCATTCCAAACTCCATCATGCATCCTTTGCCGGTTCGCGACCGTATCCCGGGTTATCGTTTAAGGCGTCATTCAGAACCTGCATTGCCTCATTATGTGGGAGAGTCAGAGCAAGTTTGATCGCCGTTCCAAGAGCTTCAGCCGCACATTCAAACTTACGAGCGAGCCTGGCTGTTTCATCAACTTGTTCACCCATCGCTTCCATTTCAAAGTTGTGCTCAGTCCAGATTTCATCCATCACATCACTTTCAACTTCTTCACGTAATGCTTCTTTTACTTCCAGAACAGGCAAAACCCCGATTAATGCCTCGGCTGGTGCGCTGCTGAAGCGCAATGCCAGATCGTTTGCTGACATAAAAACCTCCGGAAAAAAGCCCGCCACGGGACGGGCAAAGAACACTTTTCCAATTTAACCAGAACAGGTCTTCGTCTCCTGTTTGGTTACGATGGTGGTATTACCATCACAATGCCCTGTGCACCGGGCATGAGGCTGGCAACAGCCATTGGTCAAACTCGTTATGAACGAACTGCAGTCTGTTGGTCGGCAGACGGGTCGCCCTTCTGGGCAAGCGTGTAGCAAATCAGTCGAATGATTACTTCAATGCGATTTAGATGTACGGCCTGACACCGCACTGGTTTACGTGCGAAATCGATCATGGATTTATCCTCTTGCGTTGCCCTTGTCGCCAGGCTGGCGGAACGTTGAACCTGCTGCGTGTTAATACTTGTCATCTCATCCAGTGATTCGTATGCCGCCGGCAGCTACTTCGTGGGCGTCCTGCCTCGATGACGTTTTCGATAGAATGATTAAATCATTGGTTTAATGTTTATGTCAATCATCAATTGATATGGAGGCAAACATTTGCTTTATCAGTCGTGAAAAACTAAGGGGAGGGAGGTTCTGACAAAAGGGCGAAAAAAAACCGGCAAACGCCGGTTTCAATGGATGGGAATAAACTCTTAGTTCACATCGTTAGCCTTAAAACGACCACGAAGATATTTCTCAACGTAATCATCAATTTCCTTTAACCGCAGTGCAAAGGTATCGATCATTCGCTCTTGCTCTGCCTCTGGTAGCTGCCTAAACAAGTTAAGCATTTTGCTCTCGTTAGGCTTGAGACCTGAATCTTCTGATACTTTCTCACCTAACAACCAAGTAACGGACACGTTGGCGGCTTCCGCAATTGCTATGGCGGACTTCTTACTGATAACTCCCTTCTTAAACCACCCATTCACAGCTTGAGGCGTAACTCCTGCAATGCGAGCCATATCAGCTTTGCTGATCCCTCTTTGAGTAATTTCTTCTAAGCGGGCTACCAGTTGGTTATTGAGATCGTCAGTTTTTTTCATACACCCATTGTAAATGTTTGGTTTATAGTCACAATAAATTTAAAGTTTGCAATTGATGTAAACCTATGGTTTATTACTCCCAATTTAAAAAGGAGATAGTTATGACAGCCATTGATAACGCAATTCGACTAGCTGGCTCGGCCAATAAATTAGCTTGCACGATTGGTGTAAGCGGAATGGCAGTAAGTCAGTGGAAAGCAAAAGGTACTGTTCCTTCGTCACGGGTACTTCAAGTCTTTAGCGCTACAGGGGTTACCCCCCACGAACTTAGACCCGACTTATACCCAAATCCAACGGATGGATTACCTAAGGAGTGACCATGCAAACCATCTCTTTTAAAAACCATACCCCGACGATGGTGAGAACTCAGAAAACAAAAAATCAGTTTTCTGTTTGTCGCCGGGATTGGATGAAGTGCAAAAAAATCTGGGTTGCCGTTCGTGAATGGGAATCGACATTACCAGGACAGGCACAGGAACGGATCGCTCAGCTGGTGGCTGAAGAGTGGGCCAAAGCAGATGGCCGCGGAATTGCTGTTAATAAACAGAATTTATTCCGATATCTGAAAAACGAGGGCGGTTCGGAAAAATACACGGCTTACGTTATGCAGTTGTCAGGTTCAATTATTGCTGCTATGCCAGTTCAGATTGCCAGAAAGCACGGATTAAGTAATGCGAGCACAGAAGCAGAGCTGGTGGCGAACGCTATCAAAGAGTGCAGTGAGGCACACCATGCGAAATTAATTGGTGCGCCATTACAAAAGCTCGAGAAGGAGATTCGTGAGGCGGCAATCGCATTGTTCAACATGTTACCTGCTGACGCGGCGGGACCACTACTGGCGAGTATAAGCGCCGTAGCGCCGCAATTGTTTTAATCGAGTTTTGACCAATGACCATTATTACTGCAACTCGCGGGGTGAAGTATGCCTAATCCTTTGGCTAAGGCCATGCCTAAGAGTAAGGCTAGTAACGAGCCTTATCGTAAGGTGAAGATCACCATGTGGGATGATCCTAAGTTTCGAGCCTTATCACCACTCCCGCCAAGTGGGCAGAGTCTGTTTATTTACCTGCTTACAGGTCCATTCACAGGGATTATTCCCGGGCTGTATAAGGCGGGAAGGGCGGCTATGGCCGAAGAATTAAACTGGGATGTCGAAGCCTTCGACTTAGCCTTAGGTGAAGCCATAGCGTTAGGTATGGTGGAAGCCGATCTTAAAGCCAGAGTTTTTTGGTTGCCTAATGCGGTGAAACATAACCCGCCAGCATCAGTTAACGTGATCAAATCCTGGGCAAGATCGTTTGAATTACTGCCTGAATGTTCACTGAAAGATAAAGCATATGAAGCTCTCAAAGCCGCTTGCTACGGGGTTTCTGACGCTATGGGGATGGCTTTTGATAAGGCTTTCGCCTTGCCTAAGGATAAGGCTAAGTCTTTGGCTAAACCTTTGCCATCAGGTATCCAGAAAGCAGTTAGCAGTAAACAGATCTTAAACCCCTCTCTTAACGCGGGCGCGATGAAAAATTCGAATGGGGAGGAACTGCCGCCCCCGGCCATGCCCCGATACCTGGACGGTGTTGATGAACCGATCGGGAAATTCAGGATGGCAGATAGCTGGCTTCCCTCCAGAGACTTTCGACAGCGCGCCGCATCGTGGGGTATCTCCCTGCCTGAGCCAGATTACCTTCTGACTGAACTCGCAGAATTCACCGCGTACTGGGAGTCGGAAGGGAAAGTTTTTACGCAAATCCAGTGGGAACAAAAATTTGCCCGACATGTAGCCCGGGTGAGAACGCAGGTAAAACCAGAAACCGGAGGTAACAGTCATGTGGGAGCAGGATCAGAACCAACAGCATCCCGGGCAGTTCAGCAAATTCAGTCAGCCCACGCAGAGTGGCGCCGCAGGAATGGACTTGATGGCGACGGAAACAGCCTGGCGTCTGTGGCAGGTCATGGGGGAGGTGTATTCGAACCGATGGACCCAGAAGAACGGGGCGGAGCCTTCGCCTATCTGGATAGCCCAGATAGGTTCGATGACTGAACAGCAAATTAGACTGGTCTGTCAGCAGTGCATGGAGCGCTGCGCGATGGGAAATACATGGCCGCCTGACCTGGCTGAGTTTGTTTCTCTGGTTTCAGAGAGTGGTGCGAATCCATTTGGTTTGACGTCGGAGCAGGTTATGGCGGAATACCGGCGCTGGCGCAATGAGTCATATCGGTATTCAGGTAGCGATAAATATCCATGGCCTCAGCCGGTGCTGTACCACATCTGCATCGAAATGCGCAGAACGGGCGTAGAACGACAAATGACAGAGGGTGAACTGAAAAAACTGGCAGAAAAGTTACTTACGAAATGGTCGAAGCATGTTGGTAATGGACTGAGTGTTCCACCAATTCGACGTCAACTGGCGGCGCCGCACCATCCGGCGGGACCAACGCCAGCGCAGCTACTGATGGAAGAATACAAACGCCGCAAAGCGGCAGGTTTAATTAACTAAAACGAGTATTGACCAATGACCATAGAAATCTCTCAGAAAGATCGGGTAGCGATAGTGGTACGCCATACCCCGAACTGCGTATTACGTGATGTGTGTGAAGCGTTAGATATTCCATCCGGTACCGCAGGTAAGTTTCTGCGCGCGCTGACTGTCAGTGGCACAGTCCTGCGTACTCATAACGGAACTCAGTATGTTTATAACATCGATCCGGATGCAAAATTACCTGACGTAAAACTGCCCTTCATGGAAGAGAAAAGCGATCCGGTTGAAACGCAATTAGCGGAGAAAATGGCGAAAGACCTCAAGTCCCGGGGACTCTGGCGGCGTGCTGCAAAGGTATATACCGACATGTTAGACATTGCCCGCAGTTCGGCTGAAGTGTCACGTATAGCACAGCAACGTAATGAATGCCTGCGTATGGCCCGGAGATGATCAGCATGCCAAGACCAAACACACCAGAAGAGCAGGCGGCACTTATCCGGGTGATCATCGAAGAGGTGAAAATCCGTGGACGCTTAACCGTAAGCGAGGCATCACAGATGTTATCGCTGCATCGTCAGACTGCTGAGAAGTATTTCCGCGTAGCAGCCGAACGCGGCGAACTCATTCGTTACGGTCGTCTTGGTTTGTTCAGGGACCAGAAGGCTGTGATTGATTTCGATCTCCAGCGATTCTCATACGGTTCGGGTAAGCCTGTGATTGAGTTACCAGCAGATTTTCGGGGAAGTGCGGTTATGCGACGGGTTATTGAAATCGTAGGGAGAATGCCAGTATGAAATAGCATCGGTTTCATACTTGAGTTTAGTTCACGGGGTGAATTGATGAATTAACATGCTGAAAATACATAGAAGGGAGATGGAGCAGTCTCGAAAAGACTGCTTCTAACAAATCTGTCCAGATGTCCCTTTAAAAACAGTTGAATGCCACCTGCTTGTTCTTAATTTTAATGGTTTGTTGTATACTATGGGCATGAAATGTATTAATAAAAAAGTGAGCATTAACAACAGGATGAATGAATTTGAGCTAATCGATAACGTTAGGCTTATGGCATCAGTGAGCGTGCGTAACAAAAGACAGAAACTTAATGAACAATACTTTACTCCTGGCTTTGTTACGAATTTTGTCGCTCATAATCTTATCGATCTAGCGAGGTCATCATACAATATTCTTGATGTTGCTGCAGGTGTTGGCAACATTGGTGCCGCTGTGGGACTAGTCGTTTCACAGCAAACAGCCTCAACGGCTAACCAATTGCATGCCGTAGAAATAGATCCCGACTTGGTTAAAGAATGTGAAACCCTTTTGTCTTCAGTGTTAAATGGGACTTCTGTTGAGCATAAAATTTATAATCGTGATTTCCTTGAACTATTTTGTGAATTTAAATGCAATAATTTAAAATTCACATCTATAGTGATGAATCCTCCCTACAAAAAATTTACAAGAAAAGATTATGATTCGCTAAATTTAACTCGTTATAATATTGAATACTCGCCTAATCTATATTCTCTAATGATGTCATGTGCATTGGAGCTTCTTTCCGATAATGGTGAACTAATTGCAATAGTGCCTAGGAGTTTTTGTAGCGGAACTTTGTTTCATGCCTTCCGAAAAAAAATCGTAAAACAATTTAGAATTTCTTTTATACATCTTTTTGAATCTAGGACAAAAGTATTTGCATTTGATGGTGTTCAGCAAGAAACAATTATCATAAAGATAGAAAAAAGAAGTTGTGAAAATAAAACAATTATCATTAGCTATGGTGATGATTTCGATAAATCTATTGTAAATGATAGAAGTTACAGCTCTGTTATTTTTCCTAATGATAATCAGCATGTAATACATATACCTTACAGTGAGGTAGATGAATGCGTACTCAACAAAATTTTATCATATAAATCATCATTAGATGAACTTGGGCTTAAAGTGTCCACTGGGAAAATTGTTGATTTTCGTAATAAACAACACCTTACATCTGACAAAGAAAATAATGGTTTACTTTTTTGTAAGGAAAATTTGGGTCGGGACTGCTTTATTTTTGCTTCTAATAAAATTCAAAATTTTATTAGAATTAATGAATCTACGATAAATAAATTTCTTGATAAGCAATGCCATGTTGTTATGAATCGCATGTTTTTTAAAGAGAATGATAATGTTATATCAGCTCAAGTTGTTGATTGTGGTGACAACTGCAAAACAAGTATTGCTGTTGAAAATCATCTAAACTATATATCAGGTGTTGAAGGTTCTCCATTAGATTTTCAATTGGCTTTAGGTATAAAATTATATCTGGAATCTAAACTTGTTAGTGATTATTTTAAGAGGTTTTTAGGAAGTACTCAGATCAATGCTGCTGATATAAAATCTTTACCATTTCCAAGTAAAGAAGAATTAATTAAGTTAGGTCAAAAAGGAGAGTTTGAATATGATGAGTGAACGTAGAACTACTACACAAGATATTACTTGGTTTTTAGATCTTTTTGATTCTGAAAAAATTGATCTCGATCCACCATATCAAAGACGTAGTGTGTGGACAAGGAAGGATAAACAATATTTTCTTGATACAATTTTCAAAAAATATCCTTGCCCAGCAGTTTTCCTTCATAAAACTCAAGATGATAGAGGGAGGGCAACTTATCATGTTGTCGATGGTAAGCAACGTCTCCAAACTATTATTGAGTTTTTTCAAAATAAAATCCCTCTTGGCCAGGATATTGGAGATGAACGTTTAAACGGCAAACGTTGGAAGCAAATTGAAGATCCTGAATTGAAAAAAGGGTTTTGGGATTATGTTATTCCTGTAGACCTATTAACTACAATTGATAAAACAATTGTGGATGAGATTTTTGATAGATTAAACCGTAACTCCAGAAAGTTAGAGCGCCAAGAGTTAAGACATGCAAAATATGATGGATGGTTTATTGAATTAGTTGAACGTACGGCTGAAATCCCTTGGTTGAAAGATATGGGTATCGTCACGACAGGTCGCGCAAAGAGAATGAAAGATGTTCAGTTTATATCTGAATTGGCATTTTCGTTAATAAGAAATGATGTTTGTGGCTTCGACCAAGACGATTTAGATGAGGTTTATGCTAAATATGATAATCCTGAAGATGAGTTTTTTAACTTTGAACCAGAGGATTTTGAGTTTAAATTCCTTGAGCTGTTTGCTGCAATGAAAAATATGAATGAAGTTAATAATGTTATTCGGGAGAATTCGAAGCTAAATATTCTATATAGCATTTTTAATTATCTTAGTCTTGAGAAAATTGAAAGTATAAAAGATAAGACATTCCCTCATGAAGCAACTGCAGTTAAATTAAAAGAGTTCTTGGATGCTGTCAGTTCTGACTCTGATAACCCTAATGTAATAGCATTTCGCAGTAATTTAGTAGGGGCTAATACTGAGTATCAGCAAAGAGCTAACAGACTTGATGCTTTGAAAAAATTCATGGAAGAATAATATGAAGATTCCTTTGTCAATCAAAGATTTATATGCATCTAAATATACAACTTATGTTGCATTACAAGAATCTGTTGATAAATGGGTTGAAAGTGTTAAAAATATAAAATGGCATTATGAGAGTAGAGTAAAAGAACTTGAAAGTTTCGCATTAAAATTTGAAACGGGCAGATTCGATTCTGCCTCTATTTTTGATGACATGTTCGGTGGGATGATAGTAGTTTCCACACATTCTGAGATTGTGAAGGTTGAAGAAATGTTGCGGGAGAAATTTATTTTGGTCACTAAAAAACCAAATAGTAAATCATTCGCAACTTATTCTCCAGAACACTTTGTATTTGATGATCTAAGATTATATCTTAAATTCGATAAAAATAATTTTTTATCGCCAAAAGTTGAGGTTTTGGATGGATTAACTTTTGAAATTCAGATCAAAACATTTTTACAACATGCTTGGGCTTTATCTACACATGATTTAGTTTATAAAAGCGAAAATATTTCTTGGTCTAAACACCGGGTGGCTTACCAAGTCAAGGCTATGTTAGAAAATATTGAGCTTTCTATATCAAGTGCAGAGGCATTATCATGTAATGATATGATTAATAAAGAAGATAAAAGATTTAAAAAATTAGGGAAAATTGTTGCGTTAATAGAGTCTAAATGGAATGAAGAAAGCTTGCCAGTTGATAAAAAAAGATTGGCTGAGAATATTTATGAATGCATAGATAAATTAAAAATCTCATTGCCAGATCTAAAAGCACTTATTGATGATACTGGTTGCAATACTCTGAAAAGTATTTCTCCTTATCAATCGATTTTAATGGCCATAATTAATCAGAGAATTGATATATTTGAAAGGGGAAATCCTAAAAAATTAAAGTTATTAATTAGTGAAGAATTAGAAGAATTATTAGATAAGGATAAGGCACTATTTTTAAACGACAATGGTTACGTAATAAATATTTGAACAATAAAAAGAGTACCCAGAGGTACTCTTTTTATTTTTATCCTTAGCCACTGTCATGGGACGTAATGAGTCTTCTAATTCATATATCACAATGAAAATCACATAAGGTGGGCATTTGTTCATTAGACATCAGATAGGTGCTCAAAAGTCATTTAAAGCTTGGTGTAATGGTTCGTTCCCCGTACTGAACGGTTGCAATTTGCTGAGTCATTAATGGGACTGGCCTGTAAGAATCATACCTGATCAGTCATTGCAGCAAGGGACACTTCCACTCCGCTAGAACTTCACTGCTTAGTCTTAGTTCCAGCTTAAGCCTCCGTTTTTTATTGTTTCTATAAACCTCTCTTGGTCGGAAAACTTCGCTTATACAATGAGATGGCTTTGGCTAAAAGTGCTATTAACCACTTGAATATGAGATTCAATAGGTATACTGTATGGATGTACAGTGCATTGATGTAGAGGGAATTATGAAGATAGAACTTACCATCAACAAATCAAAAGATCTGCCGCGCGGCGCCATACCTGCACTCGAGAAAGAGTTGCTTAAACGTCTTCAAAATCAATATGAAAATTGTTCTTTGGTTTTCCGCAGGACTGGTGGCGATAGCCTGACTGTTTTCGGCGGCGATAAGGGAGATAAAACGAAGGTGGAGGAAATCCTCCAGGAAACATGGGAAAGCGCTTACGACTGGTTTTATTAATTTTTTGGGTGTTGCTTTGATCCCGTTTGCATGGGGGAGTTTAAGTGAAAGAAAAATTAGAATTGCCCAAAAAAGGCTACGCAGTCATCAGATGTCACGATGGGGTCATCGTTGCCAGGCTGCAATCATTTCCTGAGTGTGAGCGCGCCCTGATGTACCGTCGCGGTAGCATGGTGTCATTTATGCCTCTTCAGGATGATGAAATTATCGGCACACCTACGTTGTTTACTCAGATGCTTGAAAGGGCTGGTTATCGCGTTACCCAGAAATCTGTTACACTCTCTTCGTAGGCCTGAACAACCTATACCTGCTGCGCCACAGGAGAAAAGCCCCATGGCGCAAGAACAATTCAAGCAATCCCTCATACTGACGTTATCCAACGCCAGCGATTTTCTTTTTGCCTCATCCAGAGGTGCGTTATGAAGAAAAGCTGGTTTCAACATACTCAACTCACCACTGAGCAGGCTGACGAACTGGAAGCCCGCTATCGCGCAAAGCAGATTAAGACCGAACGTAGTCTGGATAATGACTTCATTCACTGGACGATCAGCGCGTTCTTGCCGGAAGTATCTAAGCCTCCTCGTCAGGACAGAACCTGGCAACAACGGATCTGGAGGTGATTGTGAAAGTCTACGATATCACCCCAATGGGCAAGCCCAGAATGACGCGCGCTGACAAATGGAAAAAGCGCTCCGAGGTTCTGCGTTACCGGGCTTTCTGTGATGAAGTTCGTCTGCAGGGTGTTGAGCTGGCGGAAAGCGGTTCGCATGTCACTTTCATTCTTCCGATGCCAGCGAGCTGGAGCAAAAAGAAACGGTCTGAGTTCAACGGTAAACCACACCAGGCTAAACCTGATTTCGACAACATGATGAAAGCCCTCATGGATGCCATTTACGAAGATGACGCTCACATCTGGGATTCACGCGTCACAAAATTATGGGGAGAGAAGGGACAAATAATTATCGGGGAGATTGCAGAATGAGGGCGCTGCTGAAGCCGGTGGTTGCGCGTGAGCTTGGAATTGTGCTGCTCAAGCCGGGCAGTGAGCTGATGTCATTGTTCAGTTCTGAGCGTGTACTGGTGGAAAACCAGCCGGCAGGGATGGAACGGTTACCTACTGGCCGTGTTCCTGACGTTCGCCAGCCGCTTGCGTGTGACGAGTCCCTGAGACCGTTCTTCCTGGATGAAAAAGTTATTAAGGCTGCTGGTGGTTTGAGTGGCCTTGATTACTGGCTTATGCGTTATGGCGGCCAATGCTGTCAGTGGCCACACAGCGATTACCATTATCACGAGTTAACCACTCTGCGTCATGAACCTGGATCGGTTCTTCTGTGTGGACATTGTGATAACCATTTGCGTGACCATTACAGCGAACAACTTGCAGAGCTGGCGAGATGTAATGTTATTAGCTGGATTATCAACAGCATCATGGTGGCGCTGAATCAGGATCCTTCCAGAGAACTGTCGCTGGCGGAGCTATGCTGGTGGGCGGTGCGTATGGGTGTTACCGACGCAATTCCCGAATCAGTAGCCAGTCGGGCGCTTCGTATTCCTTCGGAGGATCATCAGTCAGTCACGCATGAATGCGACATCGAACCGGGTCTAACCGCCACCAGCATCATTACAGCCAAAGCCAGCACAGTAACCGTGAACATGCCACCAGCGCAGGTGCCTGCGGTTAAGTCCGTAGTTGGTGTTCTGGTCGATCCTGAGTCCCCGCAAACCTATATGAAACGTCCAAAGCGTATCCGTTGGACGGCCCCCCGATATCTGGAATGGATTAAAACACAGCCCTGCGAATGCTGCGGCAAACCATCAGATGACCCACACCATTTAATCGGCTGGGGGCAGGGAGGGATGGCAACGAAGGCGCATGATATTTTCGCGATCCCTTTGTGTCGCCAGTGCCATACAGAACTACATAACGACCCGGTGAAGTTTGAGCGAAAGCATGAACCTCAGCCGGTAATGATTATCAGAGTGCTGGACCGGGCTTATGGGCTCGGTGTTCTGGCGTAAAATAAGGAAATAATATGCGTGACATCAAGATGATTCTTGAACGTTGGGGGGGATGGGCCGCTAGTGATACTTCTGGTGTGGACTATTCTCATATAGCAGCAGGTTTTAAGGGTCTTTTGCCTATAACAAGCAAAACCAGATCAGCTTGTACAGACGATGATGCTCTTATCATTGAGAGTTGTTTAGGAAGATTGAAGAAACGGAAGCCATATGAGCACTCTCTACTAGTTGCTCATTATCTTTATGGCGTTTCGAAACGAAAAATAGCTAAAATTTGCAAGAAAGATGAAAAAATAATTCGTATTGAGATACAAATGGCTGAAGGATTTATTGAGGGATGTCTGTCGATGCTGAATGTTACTCTGGAAATGGACGCCGAAGTGAGTATTCAAAATAATCAAAAAAGTCCTGGTGCGGTCCGCATTTTTTAGTATAACGTGTTAAGAGTGGTCACTTAGACACGAACTTAACTATTACAGAACCTCGCCAACTGGTGGGGTTTTTGCTTTCTGGTGATGCCGTGGGTGGTTTTATAAAAAATAGGTTACTTTTCGTCCATTGTTTCTACACAATCTTTGAAGTTTCTTAAAAACCCCTGACATTAATAACCGTTTCTTTCTGGATAATCTATTTTGATTTTACACAAACGGAGGGTTATCTCATGACATATCGTTCTTTTTTGTTGCCTGCTGCATTTTTCGTTTTTTTCTCAAATTCAGCATTTTCGACAGAGATACCACAGGTCATTGACGTAAGTTCAGCGCATGATCTGGAGAAAATAGGTTTAGTTTCTATCAGGGGAGTTGGCGGGAGCCTGGACGACGCTGTTGCTGAATTGCAGGAGAAGGCGGCACAACTGGGAGCCGGTAAGGTAAGGATAGTGTCGCTTGATACACCAGGCGACTCAAGTTTGTGGCGTGGGAACGCGGTCGCTTATCGTTAAACTGGATGTAGCGATATGACAGAAGTATTTGCTAGGTACTACGTATTAGTATTTCTGTCATATCGTCGTATAGCGTTGAGACTAGAATTGTCAGATATTAAATTTCTGGTGTAGTGAATCCCCCTGTGCGGAGGGACTAAAGTGACATGAATACTCTTTGCTGTTCAGTATTGAAGCAACTGATACGTTAGCGAGTCATGGTTTGTCAGCCAAAGACTTACCAGGAGGCCCCCGGCACCACAATAACTATGAACTATCCACTTTTTACCTGTTCATCCGAGCTGGTTTTTTTACCCAAAAAAGCCCACATCAAAGAACCGGCTAACATAGGGAACGTGCATCACACGAAATAGGGAGCTCAGGCATCTTTAATTTGCCTGAACGAGGAAGGTAATCATTATCATCAAAAAGTAACTCACTGGTTATTATCAGGTTTTAAGGCTACGCATTTGCGTGGCCTTTTTCGTATTCAGGCTCATGGGAATCACTGACTACATCTTTGTTGAAAATATAGCCCGTGAAGCCTGACTTCATTAACTAACAAAACCCCTAAAGGAGTCTTTATGTCCATTGTCAACGCACCGATTGAAGGCGCAGTAATGATTGGCGGTACCGTAGGTAACGGTGGTATTGCTTTTTCTGATGGTTTTCTGCGTGTAGTAGGGAAATCATCTCCTGTACGCATCGCTCATTGTGGTAACAACGCAACGGTTTACGACGATGTAATTCGTGCGGATGGCGAGCCGGGAGCAGAGCAGGGTTATTACATGCCAGGAAGTGATGGCATCATCAGTATCACCGGTTACGAAAGTAAAATTTGGGCCGGTAATATGTCACGTACAAGTGCCTTGGGTGACAATTCAGAAATTGAACTCAATTACGTGACTGAACCTTCCACCCCTAATTTCGATCTGAGTGAGGCTAGAGCTTACGTTGCTGGTTATGCTTCCCGGATTTTTGCTCGCAATTACGTCAAAAGTAGTGTGCTGATTGCATCTGGTGAAAAAAGCCTGCTTCATGATGAAGGTATCGATAACACCCTCGTCTGTACCGGAAATGAAGGGGATATCACTGCAGGTGAAAACTCTATGGTTGTTGTCACCAGTAACAAATGTAATTTCAGTTTTGGTCCCGGCTCGACAGCAGTTTTTTTCTGGAAAGACGGTAATGAAAGGAAAGTAACGATTGTGCGCGAGGGTGAGAATGGCATTTCTGCAGATACACCGTACTTTTTCGACAATGGTAATGTCCAGATAGGTTAATAACCTTTAGCAAAAGGCATCATACTGATGCCTTTGACTAAGTGTTTTCTTCCCTCAAATTTCAACTCCTTTTTTCACAAACAATTAATGACATCGAATGCCTCAATCCAGACATACCTGATGTTTTTATTATTTTAACAAGCTACTCCGTTTAACCGGAGGTGAGGCTATGACCAGAATGAGCACCATATACAGCAGACTTTCATATGGAACAGGAACCACGCTGACCGGCTGCGGTGTATCAGCGAAGGCATATGCCGAAACAGCCAAAACAGCAAAAGAGGTGTCCTGGATGTTGGTCGACAGAATTGCAGGGTTAAGCCTGAGCGACTGGGCAATTATTGTCGGTATCGCATGCACTGTTATCACCTGCGCAGTGAACTGGTATTACAGGAAAAAGGAAAGGGAGGACCGGCTTAATGGCAATGTCACCAAAGCTGAAGAATAAACTGAGCGCAGCGGTCGTTGGGTTAATTCTTGCCGGGGCTTCCGCACCCGTGATTCTCGATCAATTTCTGGATGAGAAAGAGGGTAACAGCCTGACGGCGTATCGTGACGGCGGAGGGCTCTGGACGATTTGCCGTGGCGCCACGATGGTTGATGGTAAGCCAGTAGTTCAGGGCATGAAGCTGTCTGCTGAGAAATGCGCTCAGGTAAACGCCATTGAGCGTGATAAGGCACTGGCGTGGGTTGACCGAAATATCAAAGTACCACTGACCGAACCACAGAAAGCGGGTATCGCGTCATTTTGCCCATACAACATCGGCCCCGGAAAATGCTTCCCGTCTACGTTCTATAAGCGCATCAATGCTGGCAACCGTAAAGGCGCATGTGATGCTATTCGCTGGTGGATTAAAGACGGTGGCCGCGATTGTCGTCTGACCAAAGGCCAGAAAAATGGCTGCTATGGGCAGGTAGAACGACGAGACCAGGAAAGCGCGCTGACGTGCTGGGGGATAGACCAGTGAACCTGCGCTATCAGTTCATTGCTATTTCGTTGCTGGTG
>NZ_JAOWDO010000063.1:0-5269 GCF_030336535.1 Citrobacter sp. Ce006 | reverse complement strand
GGCTTTTTTGCGTCTGTACGGAGTGAAACCCGCCGGACTGAACGTATTTTGCAGGCCTGATAAGCGCAGCGCATCAGGCACATCGCGGCGCCATCGGGTGCAAAGCAACATGCCTCCATAACACAAGCCATCCTGCGGCATATGCGGTAAACTAAGCGCGATTTTGCATCAGGAAAGCGTCTATGAATCACTCCCTTAAAGCCTGGAATACCTTCGGCATCGATCAACAAGCCAACGAACTTGTCTGCGCCGAAAATGAGCAACAATTATTGAATGCCTGGCAATCAGCCAAGGCATCACATCATCCAGTACTGATCCTGGGCGAGGGGAGTAACGTCCTGTTTCTTGATACCTTCCATGGAACGGTGATCGTCAACCGTATCAAGGGGATAGAGATTACTGAACAACCTGATGCGTGGCATTTACACGTAGGCGCGGGTGAAAACTGGCATCAGTTGGTGCGCTATGCGTTGGAGCACAACATGCCTGGCCTGGAAAATTTGGCGCTTATCCCCGGCTGCGTGGGTTCATCGCCAATCCAGAATATTGGTGCCTATGGCGTAGAGCTGCAGCGCGTCTGTGAATACGTAGACTGCGTAGAGCTTTCGACCGGCAAACATCTGCGCGTTAACGCTGCAGAATGTCGATTTGGTTACCGTGACAGCATCTTCAAGCATGAGTACCAGGATCGTTTCGCTATTGTCGCCGTTGGTCTGCGCTTGCCTAAACAGTGGCAGCCGGTTTTGACTTACGGTGACCTGACGCGTCTGGATCCTGCCACCGTGACACCTCAGCAGGTTTTTGACTCTGTTTGCCATATGCGCACGACAAAGCTGCCCGATCCAAAAGTGAACGGTAATGCAGGAAGCTTCTTTAAAAACCCGGTTGTCACCGCAGATATTGCGCAGGAGCTCCTGGCAAAATTCCCTACAGCGCCTCATTACCCGCAGGCCGATGGTTCTGTGAAACTGGCAGCTGGCTGGCTTATCGATCAGTGCCAGCTAAAAGGTATGCGCATTGGTGGCGCAGCGGTACATCAGCAGCAGGCACTCGTGCTGATCAATGCAGAGCATGCGACGAGTCAGGATGTGGTGCAACTTGCACATCACGTACGCCAAAAAGTCGGTGAGAAATTCAATGTCTGGCTCGAGCCAGAAGTCCGGTTTATTGGTCCGCAGGGTGAAGTGAATGCCGTGGAGATCGTTGCATGAAGGATAATACCGTCCCCCTGACGCTTATTTCATTATTGGCCGATGGCGAATTTCACTCCGGTGAGCAACTCGGCGAAAAGCTGGGAATGAGCCGTGCGGCAATTAATAAACATGTCCAGACGCTACGTGACTGGGGGGTTGATGTCTTTACGGTCCCTGGTAAAGGATACAGCTTACCTGAGCCTATCCAGCTTTTAGATTCATCGCGTATTTATTCTCAACTGGATGGCGGGAATATAACGGTCCTGCCAGTTATCGATTCAACCAATCAGTACCTGATGGACCGAATTGGTCAACTGCAGTCAGGGGATGCCTGCGTCGCTGAGTATCAGCATGCAGGTCGTGGTCGTCGTGGACGTAAATGGTTTTCTCCCTTTGGCGCCAATCTGTACCTTTCAATGTTCTGGCGACTGGAACAAGGACCGGCAGCCGCGATTGGCCTGAGCCTGGTGATTGGTATTGTCATGGCTGAGGTTTTGCGCGATCTGGGTGCGGATAAAGTCCGTGTAAAATGGCCCAACGATCTCTATTTACTCGACCGTAAACTGGCAGGGATTCTGGTTGAACTCACTGGTAAGACAGGCGATGCCGCGCAAATTGTTATTGGCGCGGGTATTAATATGTCTATGCGTCGGGTAGAAGAGAATGTGGTTAATCAAGGCTGGATTAACCTGCAGGAAGCGGGTATTAACATTGACCGCAATACTCTGGCTGCCCGGTTGATCCGCGAGCTGCGCGCTGCCCTGATACTGTTTGAGCATGAGGGCCTGGCGCCGTATCTGTCCCGCTGGAAGAAGCTGGACAACTTTATCGACCGTCCGGTAAAACTCATTATTGGCGATAAAGAAATATTTGGTATATCTCGTGGAATAGATGCGCAAGGCGCATTACTGCTTGAACAAAATGGCGTGATAAAACCCTGGATGGGTGGGGAAATATCGCTGAGAAGTGCTGAATAATAAGAAGGGGAGCTGAGGCTCCCCTTTTTTATTTATTTACGCAGCCTGACTTGCTCAACGGCATGATTGGCGCTTTTGGTCATAATCAAGCTGGCTCTTTCACGCGTTGGTAAAATATTCTGCTTTAAATTCAGCCAGTTAATTTCTTTCCAAAGCGATGTGGCGGTGTTGATTGCCTCGTCTTCCGACAATTTCGCATAGTTATGGAAATAAGAGTCTGGGTTGGTAAATGCCCCTTCGCGGAATTTCAGGAAGCGGTTGATATACCACGTCTGGAGTAATTCTTCTGGCGCATCAACATAAATAGAAAAGTCGACAAAGTCAGAAACAAATACATGATGTGGATCGTGAGGATAGTCCATCCCGCTTTGTAATACATTGAGCCCTTCGAGGATTAATATGTCGGGCTGGGCAACGGTTTTGTCACCGTCAGGGATCACATCATAGATCAGATGAGAATAGACCGGCGCCGTAACGTTGGGGACGCCAGACTTCAGATCGGAAACGAATTTAACCAGACGGTGCATATCATAGGACTGAGGGAAGCCTTTCTTCTTCATGAGCCCCCGTTCTTTCAACACCTGGTTCGGATGAAGAAAACCATCGGTAGTAATCAGCTCAACCTTACGATGCTCGGGCCAGCGACTCAGCAGCGCCTGCAATACACGCGCAGTCGTACTTTTGCCGACAGCGACGCTACCAGCAATGCTAATAATATAAGGAATACGCTCGCCGTTGGTGCCTAAAAATTGTTCCAGCACAGCCTGACGTCGCAGGTTCGAACTGATGTAAAAATTTAGCAAACGCGATAGAGGCAAATAAATCTCGGCAACTTCTTCCAGCGATAAGTCTTCGTTAATGCCTTTCAGACGAGCAATCTCTTCCTCGGTCAGGGTCATCGGCACGGAATCACGAAGCGCAGCCCACTGGTTGCGATCAAACTGTAGGTAAGGCGACGTTAACGCTTGCTCTTTTATACTCATACGCATGGTCTGGCTGTCATTGCTATATCAGGTCTGCGGTAAAAAACGAAATCATCCCCGGTACGCAATGGCACGCACATTTCAGTTAATTTGGACAATGGGCAGGAGGGTAACACCAGATGGGAGGGAATAATAAGAAAAAATCTTCCCCTGAAACGCAATGTGACGGCTATTCCAGATGTATAAAGATGCACTTTCTCTCTATTGATTACTGCGTGCCGGAGCAAAATGCCCCTCAGGGAACGCGCCTGGCGTTGGAAATTTGTCCAATCTAAAGAGGAAATAGATTATTTATCGGTCGCATAGTGCAAAATGTGAGCGATAGAACATTTTATGCAATTTTTTAGTTGCATGAGTGCGCATGTCTCCATAAAATGCGCGCTACTTGATGCCGACTTAGCTCAGTAGGTAGAGCAACTGACTTGTAATCAGTAGGTCACCAGTTCGATTCCGGTAGTCGGCACCATCAAGTCCGGTGGGGTTCCCGAGCGGCCAAAGGGAGCAGACTGTAAATCTGCCGTCACAGACTTCGAAGGTTCGAATCCTTCCCCCACCACCACTTTCTGGCAGCGTTATCGCCGCCTGAGTTGGTTAAAAAATTAATCAGCTCGAACAGAAAAGAGAGAAATCTCTTTTTTGTTACAGAAAGAACTGGGTAGCCGAGTTTCAGGATGCGGGCATCGTATAATGGCTATTACCTCAGCCTTCCAAGCTGATGATGCGGGTTCGATTCCCGCTGCCCGCTCCAGACGTGCTGATATGGCTCAGTTGGTAGAGCGCACCCTTGGTAAGGGTGAGGTCCCCAGTTCGACTCTGGGTATCAGCACCACTTCACTTCTCCTTCCCGTTTCTCTCTGTTTACTTTTAAAAGCATTCAACAGCTCAGGCATATTGCCTGGTTGATGTGGTGATATCACCGATTTATCCGTGTCTTAGAGGGACAATCGATGTCTAAAGAAAAATTTGAACGTACTAAACCGCACGTTAACGTCGGTACTATCGGCCACGTTGACCATGGTAAAACAACGCTGACCGCTGCAATCACTACCGTACTGGCTAAAACCTACGGCGGTGCTGCTCGCGCATTCGATCAGATCGATAACGCGCCGGAAGAAAAAGCACGTGGTATCACCATCAACACTTCTCACGTTGAATATGACACCCCGACTCGCCACTACGCACACGTAGACTGCCCGGGCCACGCCGACTATGTTAAAAACATGATCACCGGTGCTGCGCAGATGGACGGCGCGATCCTGGTTGTTGCTGCGACTGACGGCCCGATGCCGCAGACTCGTGAGCACATCCTGCTGGGTCGTCAGGTAGGCGTTCCGTACATCATCGTGTTCCTGAACAAATGCGACATGGTTGATGACGAAGAGCTGCTGGAACTGGTAGAAATGGAAGTTCGTGAACTTCTGTCTCAGTACGATTTCCCGGGCGACGACACGCCGATCGTTCGTGGTTCTGCTCTGAAAGCGCTGGAAGGCGAAGCAGAGTGGGAAGCGAAAATCATCGAACTGGCTGGCTTCCTGGATTCTTACATCCCAGAACCAGAGCGTGCGATTGACAAGCCGTTCCTGCTGCCTATCGAAGACGTATTCTCCATCTCCGGTCGTGGTACCGTTGTTACCGGTCGTGTAGAGCGCGGTATCATCAAAGTTGGTGAAGAAGTTGAAATCGTTGGTATCAAAGAGACTGCTAAGTCTACCTGTACTGGCGTTGAAATGTTCCGCAAACTGCTGGACGAAGGCCGTGCTGGTGAGAACGTTGGTGTTCTGCTGCGTGGTATCAAACGTGAAGAAATCGAACGTGGTCAGGTACTGGCTAAGCCGGGCTCTATCAAGCCGCACACCAAGTTCGAATCTGAAGTGTACATTCTGTCCAAAGACGAAGGCGGCCGTCATACTCCGTTCTTCAAAGGCTACCGTCCGCAGTTCTACTTCCGTACTACTGACGTGACTGGTACCATCGAACTGCCGGAAGGCGTTGAGATGGTAATGCCGGGCGACAACATCAAAATGGTTGTTACCCTGATCCACCCAATCGCGATGGACGACGGTCTGCGTTTCGCAATCCGTGAAGGCGGCCGTACTGTTGGTGCGGGCGTTGTTGC
>NZ_JAOWDO010000062.1:0-27142 GCF_030336535.1 Citrobacter sp. Ce006 | reverse complement strand
CTGTCGCGAGGTGGCGTATATTACGCTTTCCTCTTTCAGAGTCAACCCTCATTTTCAGGTTTTTCTCTTCAACCGAACCGGCTGTTTGCGTGAAGTGATTCACATCTGCCGTGTCGATGGAGGCGCATTATAGGGATCCCATTTTTTAGCACAAGTGTTTTTTGGATCTTTTTTGCTGAATGCTTGTTTTTCACCCCTTTCGCTACATTCCTGCGCAATTTGGCTGATTTTTGATAGCTAAATCACTTGCACAGTCTCAATAATCCAACCAAAGTCTTCATTACCGCTCTATTTTCGTTGAGGTAAACATGTCTGATGTATTACGTCCTTATAAGGATCTTTTCCCACAGATCGGAAAACGCGTGATGATCGACCCCAGCAGCGTCGTCATTGGTGATACTCGTTTGGCTGATGATGTTGGGATTTGGCCATTGGTTGCGATTCGTGGCGACGTGAATTATGTACAAATCGGCGCCCGTACGAACATTCAGGATGGCAGCGTTTTACATGTCACGCATCAATCCACATCGAATCCGCAGGGTAATCCATTGATCGTGGGTGAGGATGTGACGGTCGGTCATAAAGTCATGCTACACGGCTGCATCATTGGCAACCGCGTATTGGTCGGTATGGGATCGATTGTATTGGACGGCGTAGTGGTAGAAGACGACGTTATGATTGGGGCTGGAAGTCTGGTTCCGCAAAACAAACGCCTGGAGAGTGGATATCTGTACCTGGGAAGCCCGGTAAAACAAATCCGCCCATTAAGCGATGAAGAGAAAGCAGGCTTAAAATACTCAGCTAACAACTATGTTAAATGGAAAGATGAGTATTTAAGTCAGAGTAACCAAACCCAACCCTGAGAATCTTCCTGCTGATCCTGGATCAATGCTTCGGCCTCTTCCTCCAGGTCCCAGCGATACTGTTGAAAAGTTTCCAGCCACTGTTCAGGCGTGCTGCCACCAAAGCGGGACGCCAACCTTTCTCCTGAAATAGCACATGTTAGCTGCATACCATGAACCATCGCCGGAAAAACCACGGCGCTGACATCCGTGCGCCATTCTTCTCGATCGGGAAACTGGATCGCCTGATTCATGCCGACAATTCCTGTTGCATGCTTTTAATGACGGGTTCAATCTGCGGCAAAACCCCATGCCAGAGTAAAACGGCGTGCGCGGCCTGACCCACCAGCATCCCCAAGCCATCGGCATACTGTTTCGCCCCATGCTCAGCACACCAGGAAAGGAACGGTGTATTCCCCTGCTGATAAAACATGTCATAACAATAGACAGAGGAGTGGATAAGTGATGTCGGAATAGCGGGTACCTCACCGCTAATTCCGCTAGACGTCGCGTTAATGATCAAATCAAAACTGTAATTATCAAGCTCGTCCATACCCACTGCCTGCACGCTGCCGGTATGAGAGAAGAGTTGAGCCAGTTCTTCAGCGCGCGAAGCTGTACGGTTAACGATAGTCACCGCGCAATCCATAGAAAGAAGAGGTAATAAAACCCCACGGGATGCGCCACCAGCCCCGATCAGTAGAACTCGCGCTCCAGGACGAATGAAAGATAAACGTTCAAGATCGCTTAATAAGCCAATGCCATCCGTGTTGTCTCCCAATAAACGCCCATCCTCTAATCGTTTAAGGGTATTAACCGCTCCAGCAAGAGATGCCCGCTCCGTTAGTTCATCGGCACGTGCAAACGCCTCTTCTTTAAAAGGTACGGTGACATTTGCCCCCTTCCCGCCCTCAGCAAAAAAAGCGTTCAGCGTATTCACAAAATCATTGATGGGCGCCAGTACACGTCCATAGGAATGATCAATCTTCAACTGCTCTGCAAATTGCTGATGAATAAAGGGCGATTTACTGTGCGCTATCGGATTACCAAAAACAGCATAGGCTTCTTTCATATTACCCCTGTCGAAACTGTTCACCCGTCAGAGCATCACGGATCTCCGAAGGATTCAAACGCCCTCCGGTCTCCCCTTCAACTACGGGAAAGTCTGTACCAAACTGCGCGCGGACTTCCTCTACCGTTCTGCAAGGCGGTAAGCCACTCAAATTAGCACTGGTGGAGACTAACGGTTTGCCATAAGCCTGGCACAATGCAACCACCAGCGGGTGATCGGTGACACGCACGGCCAGCGAATCAAAACGACCGGTCAACCAACGGGGCGTTGTCGCAGGCGCCGGGAATACGAAGGTGACAGGACCAGGCCAGCGGGCGAACACCGCCTCACGTTGGGCATCAGTAAGCGTGCTATCGTCAATGTAAGGCTTAAGCTGGTCAAAGTTTGCCGCAATCAAAATTAAGCCTTTATCGACCGGGCGTTGTTTTAGCTCCAACAGACGGGTAACAGCCGTTTCGCTGTCGGGATCGCAGCCGACGCCAAATACAGCTTCTGTTGGATAGGCGATGACTTTTTCTTGTTTCAGAACCACTATCGCCGCAGCGATAGGGCCTGTGGGCAGGTTATTATTCACTTTTTTATTCCGCCGGGATCGGCTTTCCACATTGTTTACTGGCACAGAAATGTTTCACACCCTGCGCGGTTTTCTTTTCTATGAGTAGCGGATAATGGCACTCAGGACACTCTCCGGCTAACGGTTTGAAGTTAATGACAAACTGGCACTCCGGATAGCGATCGCAGGAGTAAAAGGTTTTGCCATAACGGGAACGCCGCTGGACAAGGTGGCCAGTCTGGCATTGAGGACAGACAATTGCTGTTTCATCAGGCTTGTCGATAAGTTCAGTGTGTTCACACGTCGGATAATCACTGCATCCAATGAACATACCGAATCTTCCCTGTCTCAGAACCAGTTCAGCGCCACATGCAGGGCAAAGCTTACCCTCCAGAACTTTGACAATATGTCCGTCCGCTGAAGATTTTAGCGGACGGATGTAATCGCATTCTGGATAGTGTGAACAACCGAGAAACGGACCGTGTTTCCCGGAACGAATAACCAGTTCAGCCCCGCATTGTGGGCAGGGCTCGTTTTTACGCACCGTGAACAGTGCTGATTTAGCCATAACAACTCATACTGAATGAAGATTGATTAATGCAGCATACCTTCATTCACTTCAAAGAGTAATTCTTCCATTTGCTGATAGGCATTTTCACAACCTGGAATGTTGAATAGCACCATCAGGATCACCCACTTCAGGTCTTCCAGATCGAACTCTGCCGTATCCAGCGCGAGTACACGCTCAATAACCATTTCTCGCGTTTCGAGGTTTAGCACCTGAATCTGCTCCAGGAATAGCAGGAACCCTCTACAGCTTGCATCCAGTCGATCGCACTCTTCTGCAGTATAAATACGTATAGAAAGAGGGTCAGATGCCAGCTGCATAGGTTCAGCAAGACCATCCTGATAATCAGCTAGCTTTTCCAGCCAAAGTAACGCGTTGTAAATGTCTTCACGATCAAAACCAGCGTCGGTAAGATCCCGTTCCAGTTTGTCCTGATCCACACGCAGCTCAGCTTCGTTATGGATATATGTCTCAAACAAATACATTAGTACGTCGAACATGGCATGCCCTCCTCAATCGGACATAGCCGCCGGGTACAGCTGCGATCCATCCTGCTAACTCCAGTTCGAGCAGTTGAGCCACTACCTCTGGCACAGGTTGGCCGGCACGTTCAGCGACGACGTCAACAGGTGTTACCTCATCTCCTACGTTAGCCAGGAGCTCCGGAAATGGCAATGCCACCTCTTCGTGATCTGGCGAATAAATTGATTTTTCAGGTTCATCTGGCAGCCAATGCAGCCCATATTGCAAATTTTCCAGAATTTCCTCTGGTGCGGTCACAAGCATGGCTCCCTGCTGAATAAGCCAATGTGGGCCTTCGCTTCCCGGACTCCCTATCGGTCCAGGCAAAGCAAAAACCTCCCGTCCTTGTTCCAGCGCGCAGCGCGCAGTGACCAGTGACCCGCTACGCTGGGCAGCTTCAACAACCAGGACACCTTTACTTAGACCACTAATAATGCGATTTCGTCGGGGAAAATTGCGCGGTAAAGGTAGCGTATCTAATGGGAACTCAGACACCAGTGCGCCTCCAGCATCAATCAGCCGTTCAGCCAGACGGACATGCTGTCGTGGGTGAATGGTCTCAAGCCCGTTACCCAGCACTGCTATACTCGTGCCCTGACGGTTTATCGCAGCATTGTGCGCCACGCCATCAATCCCCCGGGCCAGACCGCTGGTGATCGTCACGCCGCATGCTGCAAGCTTTTCACAAAACAACCGTCCCCAGCGTTCGCCATACCAGGAGTGCTGTCTGCTGCCGACAACGGCCACCTGGAACGAGCGGAGGCATGCGGGGTTTCCTACGACAAAAAGCACCCCAGGATAATCCTCAATCGCACGGAGCAATGGCGGGTAATGATCGCTGTCGGCAACCACAAAATGGTGGTTTGGCTGCTCAAGCCAGCGCAGCGTTTTTTCCAGCGTCTGCTGTGAAAAAGTTAAAAACCGTCGGGCCTGACGGGGAGAGAATCCTGCCTGCAGGAGTACCGCATTGTTAATGCACGGTTGAGTATTAAGCCAGTGGGCAATGCGCACCATCTCATCACCATACAGTTCATTCACTTGCGCTAAACGTAGCCAAATTTCGATTTGGGTCATCCCTGTTCCCCTGCCACAAGCAGTCCTGGCAATCTTTGCGATTGGTCACTGATGCTGTCAATCAGAGGGGGTTTTGTCTAGAATAGAGGTAATAATCTTTTCAACTCCTGAACACAACTCTGGATAACTATGTCAGTTTTGCAAGTGTTACATATTCCGGACGAGCGCCTTCGCAAAGTCGCAAAACCGGTCGAAGAAGTGAATGCAGAAATTCAGCGTATCGTTGATGATATGTTCGAAACGATGTACGCCGAAGAAGGTATCGGTCTGGCAGCAACACAGGTCGATATTCATCAGCGCATCATTGTTATTGATGTCTCTGAAAATCGCGACGAGCAGTTGGTACTTATTAACCCAGAGCTGCTGGAGAAAGACGGCGAAACCGGCATTGAAGAAGGCTGCCTGTCAATTCCTGAACAGCGTGCGTTAGTACCACGCGCAGAGAAAGTAAAAATTCGTGCGCTCGATCGCAACGGCAAATCTTTTGAACTGGAAGCCGATGGCCTGCTGGCTATCTGCATTCAACATGAAATGGATCACCTGGTCGGTAAACTGTTTATCGATTATCTGTCTCCGTTGAAGCAACAACGCATTCGTCAGAAAGTTGAAAAACTCGACCGCCTGAACGCCCGAGCTTAAGGACAAGAATCAACGTGTCAGACTCACTACGTATTATTTTTGCGGGTACACCTGACTTTGCAGCGCGTCATCTCGACGCGCTGTTGTCTTCTGGACATAACGTCGTTGGCGTGTTTACCCAACCGGACCGCCCAGCGGGACGCGGTAAAAAACTAATGCCCAGCCCGGTAAAAGTACTGGCAGAAGAAAAAGGGATACCGGTTTTCCAACCTGTCTCTCTTCGCCCTCAGGAAAACCAGCAGTTGGTTGCTGATTTACGCGCAGACGTGATGGTAGTGGTGGCATATGGCCTGATTCTACCAAAAGCCGTACTGGAAATGCCGCGTCTGGGTTGTATTAACGTTCACGGTTCACTGCTGCCACGCTGGCGTGGCGCGGCACCGATCCAGCGCTCACTGTGGGCTGGCGATGCCGAAACCGGTGTGACTATCATGCAGATGGATGTTGGCCTCGACACCGGTGATATGCTGCTTAAGCTGTCCTGCCCGATTACGGCAGAGGATACCAGCGGCTCGCTATACGACAAGCTGGCAGATTTGGGGCCTCAGGGGCTGATTGAAACGCTAAAACAGCTGGCTGCCGGCACGATAAAACCAGTGGCACAAGATGAATCACTGGTTACGCATGCAGAAAAACTCAGCAAAGAAGAGGCCCGCATCGACTGGTCACTTTCGGCTGCTCAGTTGGAACGTTGCGTCCGCGCCTTTAACCCATGGCCCATGAGCTGGCTTGAAATCGACGGTCAGCCAGTGAAAGTCTGGCAAGCTTCGGTTATTACAGCAAACACCCAGGCCGCGCCAGGCACTATTCTTGAGGCGACAAAGCAGGGTATTCAGGTCGCAACAGGCGACGGCATCCTGAATCTCGTCTCTTTGCAGCCTGCCGGTAAAAAAGCCATGAGCGCGCAGGATCTGCTTAATTCGCGCCGGGAATGGTTTATACCCGGTAACCGTCTGATCTGACGGTTCATCTCTTTAAGCCCGGTATCTCCGGGCATTTTTATTTTTGCGCTTATGAAAAAACATCTTAATTTACGCAGTATGGCGGCCCAGGCCGTCGAACAGGTTGTCGAAAAAGGGCAATCATTAAGCAACGTGCTGCCTGCCATGCAGCAAAAAGTTGCCGATAAAGACAAAGCGCTGCTGCAGGAGCTTTGCTTCGGCGTATTGCGCACACTCTCCCAACTGGAGTGGATGATCCAGCAGTTGATGGAACGTCCAATGACGGGCAAACAGCGCACCGTTCACTATCTGATCATGGTGGGCTTCTACCAGCTGCTGCATACCCGTATTCCACCGCACGCTGCGCTGGCTGAGACCGTAGAAGGCGCAGTTGTCATAAAGCGTCCGCAGCTCAAAGGGCTGATCAACGGCGTGTTGCGCCAGTTTCAACGCCGTCAGGATGAACTGTTGGCCGAGTTCGCGCAAAGCGAATTACGTTTTTTACACCCATCCTGGCTGGTGAAACGTATTAAGAGCGCGTATCCGCAGCAATGGGAAGCCATTCTTGAAGCCAATAACCAGCGACCGCCGATGTGGCTTCGTGTCAATCGTATTCACCATACGCGCGATGCCTGGCTGGACCTGCTTACCGAAGCGGGATTAACCGGGTTCCCGCATCCGGACTACCCGGATGCAGTACGTCTGGAAACGCCGGCCCCTGTACACGCTCTCCCTGGTTTTAGTGAAGGCTGGGTAACCGTCCAGGACGCTTCCGCTCAAGGATGTGTAACTTATCTGTTGCCAGAGAACGGTGAACAGATCCTCGACCTGTGCTGCGCGCCGGGAGGGAAAACCACTCACATTCTGGAAGTTGCTCCGCAAGCTAACGTCATGGCCGTCGATGTCGATGAAAAACGCCTGTCACGCGTTTACGACAATCTGAAACGCCTGGGCATGAAGGCAACCGTAAAACAGGGTGATGGCCGCTATCCACAGCAGTGGTGCGGTGAACAACAGTTTGACCGTATTTTGCTGGACGCTCCATGTTCTGCCACCGGGGTGATACGTCGCCATCCGGATATCAAATGGCTGCGCCGCGACCGGGATATTGCCGAACTTGCCCAATTACAGGCTGAAATCCTGAATGCAACCTGGTCACACCTTAAACCTGGCGGCACGCTGGTTTATGCAACGTGCTCTATCCTGCCAGAAGAAAATCAGCAGCAAATTGCCGCCTTCCTGGCACGCACGCCAGATGCGGTATTAAGCGAAACCGGTATACCGGAAAAACCCGGGCGTCAGAATTTACCGGGTGCGGAAGATGGCGATGGCTTCTTTTACGCTAAGCTAATCAAAAAGTGATGAGATAACGGGTCGCGACTGATGAAAATTATCATTCTGGGCGCAGGTCAAGTTGGCGGTACGCTGGCTGAAAACCTGGTCGGAGAGAACAACGATATCACGGTAGTCGATACCAATGGTGAGCGCCTGCGTAGCTTGCAGGACAAGTTTGATCTCCGCGTCGTGCAAGGGCATGGTTCGCATCCCCGCGTTTTGCGTGAAGCTGGGGCCGATGATGCCGATATGCTGGTTGCCGTAACCAGCTCAGATGAAACAAATATGGTTGCCTGCCAGGTAGCTTATTCACTGTTTAATACGCCTAATCGCATCGCCCGAATTCGTTCACCGGATTACGTTCGTGATGCCGACAAGCTGTTTCAATCCGATGCGGTACCTATCGATCACCTGATTGCGCCTGAGCAACTGGTTATCGATAGCATTTATCGGCTGATTGAATATCCGGGTGCATTGCAGGTAGTAAATTTTGCCGAGGGTAAAGTCAGCCTTGCTGTGGTGAAAGCCTATTACGGTGGGCCGCTGATTGGTAACGCACTGTCGACAATGCGTGAGCATATGCCGCACATTGACACCCGCGTGGCGGCGATTTTCCGTCATGACCGACCGATCCGCCCGCAAGGTTCTACCATTGTTGAAGCGGGTGATGAAGTCTTCTTTATCGCAGCATCGCAGCATATTCGCGCCGTAATGAGCGAATTACAGCGTCTGGAAAAACCGTACAAACGCATTATGTTAGTGGGTGGCGGTAATATCGGCGCTGGTCTGGCACGTCGTCTGGAAAAAGATTACAGCGTCAAACTGATCGAACGTAATCAACAACGCGCATCGGAGCTTGCGGAGAAACTGCAAAATACGATCGTCTTTTTTGGTGATGCCTCGGATCAAGAGCTGCTGGCAGAAGAACATATCGATCAGGTTGATCTGTTCATCGCGGTGACCAACGATGATGAAGCGAATATCATGTCGGCGATGCTTGCCAAACGGATGGGCGCCAAGAAAGTAATGGTGTTGATCCAACGCAGAGCATACGTCGATCTGGTGCAGGGCAGTGTGATCGATATTGCGATATCACCGCAGCAGGCGACCATCTCCGCGCTGCTCAGTCACGTGCGTAAAGCTGATATTGTCGGTGTGTCTTCACTACGCCGCGGCGTCGCGGAAGCCATTGAAGCCGTCGCACACGGTGATGAAACGACGTCGCGGGTTGTGGGGCGTTCAATTGATGAAATTAAACTTCCACCAGGAACCATCATTGGCGCCGTTGTGCGTGGTAACGATGTGATGATTGCCAATGATAACCTGCGCATTGAGCAGGGCGATCACGTAATTATGTTCCTGACAGATAAAAAGTTTATTACCGACGTCGAGCGATTATTCCAGCCAAGTCCTTTCTTCCTGTAATAATTTGGGCGCTAATACAGCGTCCTTTTTATTTCCCTTTATTTTTCATGGTCTAATAAATTTTCCTTTAGGCAATACATAAATGGAAATTGCCTAAACATTTGTTAAACTTATAAACGTCAGCTGCATAGGGAGAATAAAATGAGCATTATTAAAGAGTTTCGCGAATTCGCGATGCGCGGGAATGTTGTCGATTTGGCAGTGGGTGTCATCATTGGTGCGGCATTCGGTAAGATTGTTTCATCACTGGTTGCCGATATCATTATGCCGCCGCTGGGGCTGTTAATTGGTGGAATTGATTTTAAACAGTTTGCTGTAACGTTACGTGATGCGCAGGGAGATATCCCGGCTGTCGTCATGCATTACGGTGTATTTATTCAGAACGTCTTCGATTTCATTATCGTTGCGTTTGCTATCTTTATGGCAATCAAACTGATCAACAAACTGAACCGTAAAAAAGCGGAAGAGCCGGCAGCACCGCCAGCTCCATCGAAAGAAGAAGTATTGCTGAGTGAAATTCGTGACCTGTTGAAAGAACAGAATAACCGCTCTTAAGCACTCAGTGAAGCAAGAAGGCCAGTGGTAAAAAAGTGAATGACTTTCTTGCCACTGGCCTCCCAGTTACCCCGATTGCCATGTTTACCTTTACGTAGATAACTTCCTTTCCCTTTCTTATTTTTCTCGACGCGCTGTCTGAAAAGTGGATCGTGCAAAAGCGCCTCAATAGCGTTGTCCTTTATCTGCCCTTTGGTGTGCTGATAACGACTCATAATATCTCCAGTTTGTAGTAATTTACGCCGCGAGTGTAGACCTGACCGTTCAATAAATCAACAGCCTGATGCTGAGCCGCTGGCGCCCTGCTCAAGTGCTTCAAGGATAGAGCAGTACACGCTGCTGTGTGCTTTTCCACAACACGCGTCATTCAATCTCTGCAGCGACCGTTGCATCGCCTGAAGCTCCGCTATTCGTGCTTCGACCTCCTGCAATCTTTCCTGGACGATCCCTTTTGATTCCTGGCAGGTATGATGTTCGGGATCAATGCGGATCGACAGCAGCTCGCGGATCGATTCCAGAGTAAACCCAAGCTGACGGGCATAACGAATAAACTTCAGACGCTGAAGATCGCTTTCCGTATAGAGGCGAAACCCGCCTTCTGTACGTATTTCATGTTCCATCATCTGCTGCTTTTCATAGTAACGGATAGTATCAGGCGTTACGTCAGCCAGTTTCGCTAATTCACCAATACGGTACATGCTCTCTCCGCTAATCGTCGTTGATCTTCTGTAGCAGCTTATCTGCATATTCGCCGCGTAAAAACTCGGTACTGAGTCCAGCCTGCCGAAGTTTGAGTTCCAGTAGTGACAGTCTTCGACTCAGCTCCGGATAACTGGGATCATCTTTGCGGATCCCTGCGAGTATTTCAAGCAACTGTATTGCCTCTCTGCGCTGCTCAAGCTCAGGAGGAAGACATCCAGCATTCTTTAATAGACGGAATCCGGCACGAAGTTCAGGCGGGACATGAGAATCATCGTCAAGGATCAGCGGCTCACCTGTACCAGGTAAACCATCAAATTCACCTTTAGACTGTGCTTCAATAATATGGCGCTCTGCCCACTGGTCCAGTAACCACATACAACACTCCAGGGGATGAACAAAAAGAGTACAGATATTGTAGGTAATTGGGGATATGACGGATATAAAAAAACCCGCCGAGGCGGGTTTTTTTACGTTACTACAGATTACTCTGCAGCAGCTTCTGTTTTCTCTGAACGATCAACCAGCTCGATGTATGCCATCGGCGCGTTGTCGCCTGCACGGAAACCACACTTCAGAATGCGAGTGTAACCACCGGCGCGGCTCGCGAAACGCGGGCCCAGTTCGTTAAACAGTTTTGCCACGATCTCGTTATCACGAGTACGGGCGAATGCCAGACGACGATTAGCTACGCTATCAGTCTTGGCAAGAGTAATCAGCGGCTCAACTACGCGACGCAGCTCTTTCGCTTTCGGCAGAGTCGTCTTGATGATTTCATGACGAACCAGTGAACCTGCCATATTGCGGAACATAGCCTGGCGATGGCTGCTGTTGCGGTTCAGTTGACGACCACTCTTACGATGGCGCATGACCTTATCCTTCTCAGTAAAACCTTAACCTGTGATCCGGTTACTCGTCAGCGATGCTTGCCGGTGGCCAGTTTTCCAGGCGCATACCCAGAGACAGTCCACGGGAAGCCAGCACGTCTTTAATCTCGGTAAGAGATTTTTTACCAAGGTTAGGCGTCTTAAGAAGCTCAACCTCAGTACGCTGTACCAGATCACCGATATAGTGGATAGCTTCTGCTTTGAGGCAGTTAGCAGAGCGGACAGTCAATTCCAGATCGTCAACAGGGCGCAGCAGGATCGGATCGAATTCTGGTTTCTCTTCTTTAACTTCCGGCTGACGTACATCACGTAAGTCAACGAAAGCTTCAAGTTGTTCAGCCAGAATGGTTGCCGCACGACGAATCGCCTCTTCAGGATCGATTGTGCCGTTGGTTTCCATTTCGATGACCAGCTTGTCCAGGTCGGTACGCTGTTCTACACGCGCTGCTTCAACATTGTAGGCAATACGCTCTACAGGGCTGTAGCATGCGTCGACCAGCAGACGGCCGATTGGGCGCTCATCTTCTTCCGAATGAATTCGGGTAGAAGCCGGCACATAACCACGACCGCGCTGAACTTTGATACGCATGCTAATAGATGCGTTCTCATCGGTCAGGTGGCAGATCACGTGCTGTGGCTTGACGATTTCGACATCACCATCATGGGTAATGTCGGCTGCAGTCACAGGGCCAATGCCAGATTTATTCAAGGTAAGAATAACATCATCTTTACCCTGAACTCTCACCGCCAGCCCTTTCAGGTTGAGCAGGATTTCCAGGATATCTTCCTGAACGCCTTCTTTGGTGCTGTACTCATGTAGTACACCATCAATCTCAACCTCGGTCACCGCGCAACCCGGCATCGATGAGAGCAGAATACGGCGCAGTGCGTTACCCAAAGTATGGCCAAAGCCACGCTCTAAAGGCTCAAGGGTCACCTTGGCGTGCGTCGAACTCACTTGCTCGATATCTACCAGGCGCGGTTTTAGAAACTCTGTCACAGAACCCTGCATTGTGTCCTCTCTTTGGTACTAAGCTTTACTTGGAGTAAAGCTCGACGATCAGGTGTTCGTTAATGTCCGCAGACAGATCAGAACGCTCCGGCTTACGCTTGAACGTACCTTCCATCTTGCCAGCATCAACTTCCAGCCAGGTTGGCTTTTCACGCTGCTCAGCCAGCTCCAGAGCGGCTTTCACGCGAGACTGCTTCTTCGCTTTCTCACGAATGCTAACAACGTCATTCGGACTAACCTGATAAGAAGCGATGTTAACAACACGACCGTTTACCATAATTGCTTTATGGCTGACCAGCTGACGTGCTTCTGCACGAGTGGCACCGAAGCCCATACGGTATACAACGTTGTCCAGACGACCTTCCAGCAGACCCAACAGGTTTTCACCGGTGTTGCCTTTCAGACGTGCTGCTTCTTTGTAGTAGTTACGGAACTGACGCTCCAGCACACCGTAGATACGGCGAACTTTTTGCTTTTCACGCAACTGCACACCATAGTCAGACAGACGCGGTTTACGCGCACCGTGCTGGCCAGGAGCTTGTTCAATTTTACACTTGGTATCGATCGCGCGAACGCCAGACTTAAGGAATAAGTCAGTGCCCTCACGACGGCTCAGCTTGAGCTTAGGACCCAAATATCTTGCCATTTTCTTTCTCCAACAATCCTAGAAACGACAGCGTTATACGCGACGTTTTTTCGGCGGACGACAACCGTTATGAGGGATCGGAGTCACATCAGTAATATTAGTGATGCGGAAACCAGCGGCGTTCAGAGCACGAACAGTAGATTCGCGACCTGGACCCGGTCCTTTGACCATAACTTCCAGATTCTTGATACCGTATTCTTTTACGGCTTCAGCGCAACGCTCTGCTGCAACCTGAGCTGCAAACGGAGTGGATTTGCGAGAACCACGGAAACCGGAACCACCGGCTGTTGCCCAACCCAGTGCGTTACCCTGACGATCAGTAATGGTAACGATGGTGTTGTTAAAAGAAGCATGGATATGAGCCACGCCGTCAGAGACTTGTTTTCTTACACGTTTACGTGCACGAATTGGTGCCTTTGCCATTATTCAATCACCCCGATTATTTCTTGATCGGTTTGCGCGGACCCTTACGGGTACGTGCGTTGGTCTTGGTACGCTGACCGCGAACCGGGAGACCACGACGATGACGCAAACCGCGATAGCAACCAAGGTCCATAAGGCGCTTGATGCTCATGCTAACTTCACGGCGCAGATCACCTTCAACGACAAATTTGGCAACTTCGTCACGCAGCGTGTCGATTTGTTCTTCAGACAGCTCACTGATCTTAACATCTTCAGCGATACCCGCGGCAGCCAGAATGGCTTTAGAACGGGTCTTGCCGACGCCGTAGATCGAAGTTAATGCGATCACAGCATGTTTCTGATCAGGAATGTTAATGCCTGCTATACGGGCCACTATGCACTCCTACTATTTAATATGTACGCACCATGCTGAAAAGCCCGTTTTCAGGATACTCAAATGGAAACGCACAGACATACAAAAGATTGGCTGGCTAATCTAGCCAGCTCAACCCAACTTTGCAAGAAAAATATGCGAATAAATCAGCCTTGGCGCTGTTTATGCTTCGGCTCGGCACTGCAAATCACACGGATGACACCATCACGCTTAACGATTTTGCAGTTACGGCATAATTTCTTGACGGAAGCACGAACTTTCATTTTTACTCTCCGTAACTTCTCGGGCGACTGTTAACGGCCGTAGCCTTTCAGATTCGCCTTCTTCAATGCAGACTCGTACTGACTTGACATCATCAGAGTTTGCACTTGAGCCATAAAGTCCATAATCACGACAACAACGATAAGCAGTGAGGTCCCACCGAAGTAGAACGGTACTTTCATTGCATCACGCATGAACTCCGGGATCAGGCAGATAAAGGTAATGTAGAGCGCACCAACCAAAGTCAGGCGGGTCATTACTTTATCGATATACTTCGCCGTTTGCTCTCCCGGACGAATTCCTGGTACAAATGCACCGGACTTCTTCAGGTTATCTGCTGTTTCACGCGGGTTGAAAACCAACGCCGTGTAGAAGAAACAGAAGAATATGATTGCAGACGCATAGAGTAACACATAAAGCGGTTGCCCAGGCTGCAAATACAGCGAAATTGTTGTCAGCCAGTTCCAACCAGTCCCGCCCCCGAACCATGACGCGATGGTTGCCGGGAACAGAATAATACTGGAAGCGAAGATTGCCGGGATTACCCCCGCCATATTCACTTTCAGCGGTAAATGTGTGCTCTGTGCAGCATAGACACGACGACCTTGCTGACGTTTCGCGTAGTTTACCACAATGCGGCGTTGACCACGCTCAACAAATACAACAAAGAACGTCACTGCGAATACTAATACTGCAACCAACAGCAACACGAGGAAGTGCAGGTCGCCTTGACGCGCTTGCTCGATAGTATGGGCAATGGCTGGCGGGAGTCCCGCGACAATACCGGCGAAGATAATGATTGAGATACCGTTGCCGATACCACGTTCAGTAATCTGTTCGCCCAACCACATCAGGAACATTGTCCCTGTAACCAGACTTACAACAGCGGTGAAATAGAATGCAAAGCCTGGGTTCATCACCAGGCCCTGCATACCAGGCATATTCGGCAGACCGGTAGCAATACCGATCGACTGGAATATTGCCAGCACCAGAGTACCGTAGCGGGTGTACTGGCTGATCTTACGACGACCAGACTCCCCTTCTTTCTTAATTTCTGCCAGCGTTGGATGAACCACCGTCAGCAGCTGGATAATGATCGACGCCGAAATATACGGCATGATCCCCAGAGCAAAGATAGAAGCACGGCTGAGAGCACCACCAGAGAACATGTTAAACATTTCAATGATGGTGCCTCGCTGTTGCTCAAGCAGTTTGGCAAGTACAGCGGCATCAATACCAGGGATCGGAATGAAAGAGCCAATACGGAACACAATCAGCGCGCCGATTACAAACAGCAGTCTGCGTTTCAGCTCGCCTAAGCCACCTTTGGCACTTTGAAAATCTAATCCCGGTTGTTTAGCCATCTGCTACTTATTCCTCGATTTTACCGCCAGCAGCTTCGATAGCAGCACGAGCGCCTTTAGTAACACGCAGGCCACGAACAGTTACCGGAGTAGTGACTTCACCAGCCAGGATCACTTTCGCGAACTCGATCTGGATACCGATAATGTTAGCTGCTTTCAGCGTGTTCAGGTCTACAACACCGCCTTCAACTTTAGCCAGGTCAGACAGACGAACTTCGGCTGTAATCGCTGCTTTACGTGAAGTGAAGCCGAATTTCGGCAGACGACGGTACAGAGGCATCTGACCACCCTCGAAACCGCGACGTACGCCACCGCCAGAACGAGACTTCTGACCTTTGTGACCACGACCACCGGTTTTACCGAGGCCAGAACCGATACCACGACCCAGGCGGCGAGCCGCTTTTTTAGAGCCTTCGGCCGGAGACAGAGTATTTAAACGCATCTCTTACTCCTCAACTTTAACCATGAAGGAAACCGCGTTGACCATACCACGAACAGCAGGAGTATCCTCGCGCTCTACGGTGTGACCAATACGACGCAGACCCAGGCCAAGCAGCGTTGCCTTGTGTTTCGGCAGACGACCGATTGCACTGCGGGTTTGAGTAATTTTAATAGTCTTTGCCATGGTTTATTTCCCCAGAATTTCTTCAACGGATTTACCACGCTTGGCAGCGACCATTTCCGGAGATTTCATATTTTCCAGACCATCGATAGTTGCACGAACCACGTTAATCGGGTTGGTGGAACCATACGCTTTAGCCAGAACGTTACGAACTCCAGCGACTTCCAGAACGGCGCGCATTGCACCACCGGCGATGATACCGGTACCTTCGGAAGCCGGCTGCATGAATACACGAGAACCCGTGTGAGTACCCTTAACCGGGTGCTGCAGGGTGCCGTGGTTCAGCGCGACGTTAATCATATTGCGACGGGCTTTTTCCATCGCTTTCTGGATCGCTGCTGGAACTTCACGCGCTTTACCGTAACCAAAACCAACGCGACCGTTACCATCACCAACTACAGTCAGAGCTGTGAAGGAGAAAATACGACCACCTTTTACGGTTTTAGATACGCGGTTAACCGCGATCAGCTTTTCCTGCAGTTCGCCAGCTTGTTTTTCGATGTGAGCCATCTTACACCTCTACCTTAGAACTGAAGGCCAGCTTCACGGGCAGCATCTGCCAGTGCCTGGACACGACCATGATATTGGAACCCGGAACGGTCAAAAGAAACATCTTTGATGCCTTTTTCCAGAGCGCGTTCAGCAACAGCTTTACCTACAGCTGCAGCAGCGTCTTTGTTACCGGTGTACTTCAATTGTTCAGCGATAGCTTTTTCTACAGTAGAAGCAGCTACCAGAACTTCAGAACCGTTCGGTGCAATTACCTGTGCGTAAATATGACGCGGGGTACGATGTACCACCAGGCGAGTTGCACCCAGCTCCTGGAGCTTGCGGCGTGCGCGGGTCGCACGACGGATACGAGCAGATTTCTTATCCATAGTGTTACCTTACTTCTTCTTAGCCTCTTTGGTACGCACGACTTCGTCGGCGTAACGAACACCCTTGCCTTTATAAGGCTCAGGACGACGGTAGGCGCGCAGATCTGCTGCAACCTGACCGATCAGCTGTTTATCAGCGCCTTTCAGCACGATTTCAGTCTGAGACGGACATTCTGCAGTGATACCCGCAGGCAGCTGATGGTCAACTGGGTGAGAGAAACCTAAAGCCAGGTTTACTACATTCCCTTTAACCGCTGCACGATAACCTACACCAACCAGCTGTAGCTTCTTAGTGAAGCCTTCGGTAACACCGACAACCATTGCATTCAGCAGGGCACGCGCGGTACCAGCCTGAGCCCATCCATCTGCGTAACCATCACGCGGACCGAAGGTCAGTGCATTATCTGCATGATTTACTGCAACAGCATCGTTGAGAGTACGAGTCAGCTCGCCGTTTTTACCTTTGATCGTAATAACCTGACCGTTGATTTTTACATCAACGCCGGCAGGAATAACGACCGGTGCTTTAGCAACACGAGACATTTTTTCCTCCGATTAGGCTACGTAGCAGATAATTTCGCCACCAAGACCAGCCTGGCGCGCTGCACGATCAGTCATAACACCTTTAGAGGTAGAAACAACTGCGATACCCATGCCAGCCATAACTTTCGGCAGCTCGTCTTTACGCTTATAAATGCGCAGACCTGGGCGACTGACACGCTGAATGCTTTCTACAACAGCTTTACCCTGGAAATACTTAAGAGTAAGTTCCAGTTCCGGCTTGGTGTCGCCTTCAACTTTAAAATCTTCAATAAAACCTTCTTCCTTCAGCACGTTGGCAATTGCCACTTTCAGCTTGGAGGAAGGCATGGTGACCGCAGCTTTATTCGCGGCCTGACCGTTACGGATACGGGTCAGCATATCCGCGATCGGATCTTGCATGCTCATCTGTCTTTACTCCCGTGATTCAATTGGTAATTACCAGCTAGCCTTTTTCAAGCCTGGTACTTCACCGCGCATGGCGGCTTCACGCAGTTTGATACGGCTCAACCCGAACTTGCCCACATAGCCATGCGGACGACCTGTTTGACGGCAGCGGTTACGCTGACGGGACGGGCTGGAATCACGCGGCAGAGACTGCAGCTTGAGAACTGCGTTCCAACGATCTTCGTCGGTCGCGTTCACATCAGAGATAATAGCTTTCAGTTCAGCGCGTTTTGCGAAGTACTTATCAGCTAAAGCTACGCGCTTTACTTCGCGTGCTTTCATTGATTGCTTAGCCATTCAGTAACCCTACCTTACTTGCGGAACGGGAAGTCAAAGGCAGCCAGCAGAGCACGGCCTTCTTCGTCAGATTTCGCAGTAGTGGTAATGGTAATATCCAAACCACGCACGCGGTCGACTTTATCGTAGTCGATTTCTGGGAAGATGATCTGCTCACGGACACCCATGCTGTAGTTACCACGACCGTCGAAAGACTTAGCGGACAAGCCACGGAAGTCACGGATACGTGGAACAGCAATAGTGATCAGGCGCTCAAAGAACTCCCACATGCGTTCGCCACGCAGAGTTACTTTACAGCCGATCGGATAGCCCTGACGGATTTTGAAGCCTGCAACTGATTTGCGTGCTTTGGTGATCAGCGGTTTTTGACCGGAGATTGCTGTCAGGTCAGCTGCTGCGTTATCCAGCAGTTTCTTGTCAGCGATCGCTTCACCAACACCCATGTTCAGGGTGATCTTCTCGACCCGAGGGACTTGCATGACAGAATTGTAGTTAAACTCAGTCATGAGTTTAGCGACTACTTCGTCTTTGTAGTAATCATGCAGTTTCGCCATCGTACTACTCCAAATTACTTGATAGTTTCGCTGTTAGATTTAAAGAAACGGACTTTTTTGCCGTCTTCGAATCTAAAGCCTACACGGTCAGCCTTGCCGGTTGCCGCGTTGAAGATAGCAAGGTTAGAGATCTGAATAGCTGCTTCTTTCTCTACAATGCCGCCTGGTTGGTTCAGGGCCGGAACCGGCTTCTGATGTTTCTTAACCAGGTTGATACCTTCAACAATGACCTTGCCGGAAGACAGGACATTCTTAACTTTACCGCGTTTACCTTTATCTTTACCGGTTAACACGATAACTTCGTCATCACGACGGATCTTCGCTGCCATGATTCGCTCCTTAGAGTACTTCTGGTGCCAGAGAGATAATTTTCATGAACTTCTCGTTACGAAGTTCACGAGTTACCGGCCCAAAAATACGCGTACCGATAGGTTGCTCGCTGTTATTGTTTAAAATAACGCATGCATTACCATCGAAGCGAATGACAGAACCGTCCGGGCGACGAACACCCTTCTTGGTGCGCACCACTACCGCCTTCAGCACATCACCTTTTTTGACCTTACCACGCGGAATTGCTTCCTTGATGGTGATCTTGATGATATCGCCGACGCCTGCGTAGCGACGGTGCGAGCCACCCAGAACCTTGATACACATTACGCGACGTGCACCGGAGTTGTCGGCGACGTTCAGCATAGTCTGTTCTTGGATCATTTTAGTGCTCCGCTAATGTCAACTACTACTGAGACCCGAAAATCAGGTCGTTAAAAAAGCCCCATATCGGGGGCGCGGCATTATAACACCGCTTCAACGATATGGGTAGAAAAAATAAACGGCTCATCGCTGAGCCGTTTATTCGTTGAGAATGCCTACTGTATTACAGAACGGCTTTCTCTACAACGCGAACCAGCGTCCAGGACTTAGTCTTGGACAGCGGACGGCATTCGCGGATTTCAACCACGTCACCAGTACCGCATTCGTTGTTCTCGTCATGTACGTGCAGTTTGGTCGTACGCTTAATGAATTTACCGTAGATCGGGTGTTTCACAAAACGTTCGATAGCAACAACGATGGATTTCTCCATTTTATCGCTAACAACGCGACCTTGCAGAGTACGGATTTTATCGGTCATTACGCACCCGCCTTCTCAGTCAGTAAAGTCTTAACGCGTGCGACGTCACGACGCACTTGCTTCAACAGGTGAGACTGTTGCAGCTGGCCACTTGCAGCCTGCATACGCAGGTTGAACTGCTCACGCAGCAGATTCAGCAGCTCGGTGTTCAGCTCTTCAACACTCTTCTCACGCAGCTCTTTTGCTTTCATTACATCACCGTCTTAGTTACAAAGGTGGTTTTAATCGGCAGTTTCGCTGCTGCCAGCTTGAATGCTTCACGGGCCAGCTCTTCCGGTACGCCGTCCATTTCATACAGGACTTTACCCGGCTGAATCAAGGCAACCCAATACTCCACGTTACCTTTACCTTTACCCATACGCACTGCCAGCGGCTTTTCAGTGATCGGTTTGTCCGGGAATACACGGATCCAGATCTTACCTTGACGCTTAACTGCACGGGTCATAGCACGACGTGCTGCTTCGATCTGACGGGCAGTCAGACGACCACGGCCAACAGCTTTCAGACCGAAGCTGCCGAAGCTAACATCCGCGCCAGCAGCCAGACCGCGGTTACGGCCTTTGTGCATTTTACGGAATTTTGTACGCTTTGGTTGTAACATCAGCGACGCTCCTTATTTACGGCCTTTACGCTGCTGCTTTTTAGGTTGCGCAGCCGGTTTTTCCGGTTGTTCAACAGCAGCCATACCACCCAGGATCTCGCCTTTGAAGATCCACACTTTAACGCCGATTACACCGTAAGTGGTGTGCGCTTCAGAGGTGTTGTAGTCGATGTCAGCACGCAGAGTGTGCAGAGGTACGCGACCTTCGCGGTACCATTCGGTACGTGCGATTTCCGCGCCGCCCAGACGGCCGCTAACTTCAACTTTGATACCTTTAGCGCCCAGACGCATTGCGTTCTGTACAGCACGCTTCATAGCACGACGGAACATAACGCGACGTTCCAGCTGAGAAGTGATGCTGTCAGCAACCAATTTTGCGTCCAGTTCAGGCTTACGCACTTCGGCGATATTGATCTGAGCAGGAACGCCAGCAATATCCGCTACGACTTTGCGCAGTTTTTCTACGTCTTCGCCTTTCTTACCGATAACGATACCCGGGCGAGCGGTGTGAATGGTCACACGGATGCTCTTAGCCGGACGCTCGATAACGATACGAGATACAGACGCTTTAGCCAGTTCCTTAGTCAGGTACTGACGTACTTTAAAATCGCTGTCCAGGTTGTCAGCGAATTCTTTGGTGTTCGCAAACCAGGTTGAGTTCCATGGTTTTACAATACCCAGGCGAATACCATTAGGATGTACTTTCTGACCCATTGCTAGTCTCCAGAGTCTCAGCGATCGGACACAACCACAGTAATGTGGCTGGTGCGCTTCAGGATGCGATCTGCACGACCTTTTGCACGCGGCATAATGCGCTTCATGCTCGGGCCTTCGTCTACGAAAATTTTCGTAACTTTCAGATCGTCAATGTCAGCGCCATCGTTGTGTTCAGCGTTAGCAATGGCAGATTCCAGGACTTTCTTAACCAGTACAGCCGCTTTCTTATTGGTGTAGGTCAGAATATCCAGAGCCTGCGACACTTTCTTACCGCGAATCAGGTCTGCAACAAGGCGAACCTTCTGAGCAGAAGAACGAGCATGGCGATGTTGAGCTAAAGTTTCCATCTCTTCCTCCTACCTTATTTCTTCTTCGCTTTTTTATCAGCAGCGTGGCCGCGATAAGTACGAGTCGGTGCGAATTCACCCAGTTTGTGACCGACCATTTCGTCGGAAACAAATACCGGAACGTGCTGACGACCATTATGGACAGCGATGGTCAAACCGATCATGTTAGGAAAGATCGTTGAACGACGGGACCAAGTGCGCAGGGGCTTCTTGTCTCCGCTTTCCACCGCTTTCTCTACCTTCTTCAGCAAGTGCAGGTCAATAAAAGGACCTTTCTTGAGAGAACGTGGCATGGCTTATCCTCTAAAATTATTTGCTACGGCGACGTACGATGAATTTATCAGTACGCTTGTTGCTGCGGGTCTTCTTACCTTTGGTCTGAACGCCCCACGGAGTTACCGGGTGCTTACCAAAGTTACGACCTTCACCACCACCATGTGGGTGATCGACTGGGTTCATCGCAGTACCGCGAACGGTAGGACGAACACCACGCCAGCGTGCAGCACCTGCTTTACCCAGAACGCGCAGCATATGCTCAGCATTGCCAACTTCGCCCAGAGTTGCACGGCAGTCTGCTTCTACTTTACGCATTTCACCAGAACGCAGACGCAGGGTGACATAAGCACCATCACGAGCAACGATCTGAACGTAAGTACCAGCGGAACGTGCCAGCTGACCGCCTTTACCTGGTTTCATTTCTACGTTATGAACGGTAGAACCAACCGGGATATTGCGCATCGGCAGGGTGTTACCTGCTTTGATTGCAGCATCAACGCCAGATTGAATCTGGTCGCCAGCTTTCAGGCCTTTAGGGGCCAGGATGTAACGGCGTTCACCGTCTTTGTACAGAACCAGCGCGATGTTCGCGGAGCGGTTCGGATCGTACTCAAGACGTTCAACAACTGCCGGGATACCGTCTTTGTTGCGTTTGAAGTCAACAATACGATAAGCCTGCTTGTGACCACCACCGATGTGACGAGTGGTGATGCGGCCATTGTTGTTACGACCACCGGATTTGCTGTTTTTTTCAACCAGCGGAGCAAAAGGTTTGCCCTTGTGCAGCTCTGGGTTGACCACTTTAACAACGTGGCGACGACCCGGAGATGTCGGTTTACATTTAACAACTGCCATTGTATTACTCCTCCGACTTACTCAGCGCCGCCGACGAAGTCCAGATTCTGGCCTTCCTTCAGGGTGACGTAAGCTTTTTTCCAGTCGCTACGACGACCGATACGCTGTCCGTGACGTTTAACTTTCCCTTTAACTACCAGGGTGTTAACGACTTCGACTTCGACTTCAAACAGTTTCTGCACAGCAGCTTTGATTTCTGCTTTGGTCGCGTCTTTAGCAACTTTGAGAACGATGGTGTTAGTTTTTTCCATCGCAGTAGACGCTTTTTCAGAAACGTGCGGTGCGCGCAGCACTTTCAGCAGACGTTCTTCACGAATCATGCCAGCATCTCCTCAACTTGCTTAACAGCATCAGCAGTCATTACGACTTTGTCGAAGGCGATCAGGCTAACCGGGTCGATACCAGTTGCATCGCGTACGTCAACCTTGTGCAGGTTGCGCGCAGCCAGGAACAGGTTTTCGTCCAGCTCACCGGTGATGATCAGCACATCTTCCAGAGCCATGTCTTTCAGTTTCTGTGCCAGCAGCTTAGTTTTAGGCGCTTCTACAGAGAATGATTCGACAACGATCAGACGATCCTGACGTACCAGTTCGGACAGAATGCTTTTCAGCGCGCCGCGGTACATCTTTTTGTTAACTTTTTGACTGTGGTCCTGTGGACGAGCAGCGAAGGTCACGCCACCTGAACGCCAGATCGGGCTCTTGATAGAACCTGAACGCGCACGGCCGGTACCTTTCTGGCGCCACGGCTTTTTGCCTGAACCAGTTACTTCAGCACGAGTCTTCTGAGCACGAGTACCCTGACGAGCACCAGCTGCATAAGCAACAACAACCTGGTGAACCAGCGCTTCGTTGAAATCACGACCGAAGGTAGTTTCGGAAACAGTCAGCGCGCTCTGCGCGTCTTTCAATACTAATTCCATTGCTATCCCCTTACGCCTTCACAGCTGGTTTAACGATCAGGTCGCAACCGGTCGCACCCGGAACACCACCTTTAACCAGCAGCAGGTTGCGCTCAGCGTCAACACGTACTACGTCCAGGCTCTGAACGGTTACACGTTCGTTGCCCAGCTGACCTGCCATTTTCTTGCCTTTGAACACTTTGCCCGGAGTCTGGTTCTGACCGATAGAACCCGGAACGCGGTGAGACAAGGAGTTACCGTGAGTAGCGTCCTGGGTACGGAAGTTCCAGCGCTTAACGGTACCAGCGAAACCTTTACCTTTAGAGGTACCGGTTACGTCAACTTTTTTAACGTCAGCAAACAGTTCAACGCTAATGTTCTGACCAACGGTGTATTCTTCACCATCTGCCAGACGGAACTCCCACAGGCCGCGGCCAGCTTCTACGCCAGCTTTAGCAAAGTGGCCAGCTTCCGGCTTAGTTACGCGGTTAGCTTTTTTAGCACCGGTGGTAACCTGAACAGCGCGATAACCATCGTTAGCCAGATCTTTAACCTGAGTAACGCGGTTTGCTTCAACTTCGATAACGGTTACTGGGATAGATACGCCATCTTCAGTGAAGATGCGGGTCATACCCACTTTTTTACCGACTAAACCAATCATTGTATCAACCTCTCAATCGCTCGATGACCTGATTAACCCAGGCTGATCTGCACGTCTACACCGGCAGCCAGGTCCAGACGCATCAGAGCATCAACGGTTTTTTCAGTTGGCTCAACGATGTCAACCAGACGCTTGTGAGTACGGATCTCGTACTGATCACGCGCGTCTTTGTTGACGTGCGGGGAGATCAGAACGGTGAAACGCTCTTTGCGGGTCGGCAGCGGGATCGGACCACGAACCTGCGCACCAGTGCGCTTGGCAGTCTCGACGATTTCCGCGGTTGATTGATCGATCAGACGATGATCAAACGCTTTCAAACGGATACGGATTCTTTGGTTCTGCATGAGACCAGAGCTCCAATTATTTTATAGACGAAATAGTTACTCCTCAAACCCATTACGATTGATGGGAGAGTGTAACCGTTCTTACAGAGTTCCCCGATTGGGAACATTGTCTGGTATTGCTTTCGCAGTACCGGTGGCTCATATCGAACCGCTGTCAATATTAGACAAGCCCGCGCATTATACGTAAATCTCAGTCTTAAGCAAGTGCCGCGTAGAAATTAATCACTCGTTCACAAATGCGGGTCCCCTTCCACTCTGATTGTATGTCCTGTGGTGCAACGCGTTTTCCCTGGAAGAGAGCAAACATAACCCACATCCCGGACTTGTAGAGCCGCCGGGTTTACCCGAGGGTAAACGCTTTGCCAGATGAGGCTTGCCCATGTACATCGATTTTCCCTTTCTGCTGATTTATGTTTCGCTATCAGGGTTGCTCTTAGTCCATGACCTACGTACCGGACTGCTGCCCGACAAATTTACCTGCCCTCTTTTGTGGGGCGGTCTTATTTATCATCAGTGCTGCAGACCGGCGCAGTTATCCGACGCGCTTTGGGGTGCCGTAGCGGGGTATGGGGTATTTGCTTTGTTCTACTGGGGGTATCGTCTGATATGCCGTCAGGAAGGGTTAGGCTTTGGTGATGTCAAATTTCTTGCCGCGCTAGGCGCATGGCATCGCTGGGAATCATTACCACTGTTGGTTTTACTTGCCGCAGGCATGGCCTGTTGCCTCACCGGGATTTCCTGCGTCCGGTGCGGGAGACAGGTACTAAAAAACCCGCTGCCATTTGGGCCATATCTGGCGGCTGCGGGTTTTGTCATTGGCCTGGTAAGTATGATACAGGGCAGTTAGTCGCTGACTTTAATTTGCGATTGCAGATAGTTTTGCAAGCCAAGTTTTGCAATCAGGTCCAGCTCTGTTTCGAGCCAGTCAATATGCCCTTCTTCTTCAGTCAGGATCTCGATCATCATATCCCGGCTGACATAGTCATGAACGCTATCGGCATAGGCAATGGCTTCACGTAAGTCTTTAGCACCATCGAGTTCCAGTCGAAGATCGGATTGCAGCATCTCTTCAACGTCTTCGCCTATACCCAACTTACCGAGGTCCTGTAAGTTTGGGAGCCCTTCTAAAAATAAAATACGCTCAATGTATTTATCAGCGTGCTTCATCTCATCGATAGATTCATGGTACTCAACATCATTGAGGCGAGTCAGTCCCCAGTTTTTAAACATACGGGCATGGAGAAAATACTGGTTGATTGCGACAAGCTCATTTCCCAATAGTTTATTGAGATAATTTATGATTTTAACATCACCTTTCATTTTATAGTCCCTCCGCTTCCACTATTAGAGCGTAGATGGGGCTACAGGGATGTCAAAAAAAAGAGTGTGACTTAGGCGATCTCTTTAAATTCTGGCATTTGCGTTAATTCATCCTGCATGACTTCGCGGGCGGCACGAATACACTTACCACATTGATTTCCAACAGGAATAAATTTACGTAATTGTTGAAAGGACTGAGGATGAAACTGGCGAACAGCCTGACGTATTTTTTTATCACTTATCGCATTACACAAACAAACGTACATGATCGCTCCCGTTCAATTTCTGCGCAAAGTGTAAATGAGAATAGTTATGATTACAATAGCACAACGCTATTTACGCGGCGGGAGAATGAATAAAAAATGCGAATAAATATGACAATCGCTAAATAGTAGGCAGCAAAAAGGGCGCCGAAGCGCCCTTTTTAAGCTCAAAGCTAATTAACTAATAATTAGCTCATTACTTTAGCAACAACGCCCGCACCAACAGTACGGCCGCCTTCACGGATTGCGAAACGCAGACCGTCGTCCATCGCGATTGGGTGGATCAGGGTAACAACCATTTTGATGTTGTCGCCCGGCATTACCATCTCAACGCCTTCCGGCAGTTCGATGGTACCAGTCACGTCAGTAGTACGGAAGTAGAACTGCGGACGGTAGCCTTTGAAGAACGGAGTATGACGGCCGCCTTCGTCTTTGGACAGAATGTACACTTCAGATTCGAACTTGGTGTGCGGCTTGATAGAGCCCGGCTTAGCCAGTACCTGACCACGTTCGATTTCTTCACGTTTGATACCACGCAGCAGAACACCAACGTTCTCACCAGCACGGCCTTCGTCCAGCAGTTTGCGGAACATTTCAACGCCAGTACAGGTAGACTTAGCAGTCTCTTTGATACCAACGATTTCAACTTCTTCACCAACTTTGATGATACCGCGCTCTACACGACCGGTAACAACGGTACCACGACCGGAGATGGAGAATACGTCTTCGATAGGCAGCAGGAACGGCTTGTCAATCGCACGCTCTGGTTCTGGGATGTAAGAATCCAGGAAGCCAGCCAGTTCGATGATTTTCGCTTCCCACTCTGCTTCGCCTTCCAGCGCTTTCAGAGCAGAACCACGAACGATCGGCGTGTCGTCGCCCGGGAAATCGTACTGAGACAGAAGTTCACGAACTTCCATTTCTACCAGTTCCAGCAGCTCTTCGTCATCAACCATGTCGCATTTGTTCAGGAACACGATGATGTACGGAACGCCTACCTGACGACCCAGCAGGATGTGCTCACGAGTCTGCGGCATCGGGCCGTCAGTCGCAGCAACAACCAGGATCGCGCCGTCCATCTGCGCAGCACCGGTGATCATGTTTTTAACATAGTCGGCGTGGCCCGGGCAGTCTACGTGTGCGTAGTGGCGAGTCGGGGTGTCATATTCAACGTGAGAAGTGTTGATGGTGATACCACG
>NZ_JAOWDO010000061.1:0-32850 GCF_030336535.1 Citrobacter sp. Ce006 | reverse complement strand
CGTGGTATCACCATCAACACTTCTCACGTTGAATATGACACCCCGACTCGCCACTACGCACACGTAGACTGCCCGGGCCACGCCGACTATGTTAAAAACATGATCACCGGTGCTGCGCAGATGGACGGCGCGATCCTGGTTGTTGCTGCGACTGACGGCCCGATGCCGCAGACTCGTGAGCACATCCTGCTGGGTCGTCAGGTAGGCGTTCCGTACATCATCGTGTTCCTGAACAAATGCGACATGGTTGATGACGAAGAGCTGCTGGAACTGGTAGAAATGGAAGTTCGTGAACTTCTGTCTCAGTACGATTTCCCGGGCGACGACACGCCGATCGTTCGTGGTTCTGCTCTGAAAGCGCTGGAAGGCGAAGCAGAGTGGGAAGCGAAAATCATCGAACTGGCTGGCTTCCTGGATTCTTACATCCCAGAACCAGAGCGTGCGATTGACAAGCCGTTCCTGCTGCCTATCGAAGACGTATTCTCCATCTCCGGTCGTGGTACCGTTGTTACCGGTCGTGTAGAGCGCGGTATCATCAAAGTTGGTGAAGAAGTTGAAATCGTTGGTATCAAAGAGACTGCTAAGTCTACCTGTACTGGCGTTGAAATGTTCCGCAAACTGCTGGACGAAGGCCGTGCTGGTGAGAACGTTGGTGTTCTGCTGCGTGGTATCAAACGTGAAGAAATCGAACGTGGTCAGGTACTGGCTAAGCCGGGCTCTATCAAGCCGCACACCAAGTTCGAATCTGAAGTGTACATTCTGTCCAAAGACGAAGGCGGCCGTCATACTCCGTTCTTCAAAGGCTACCGTCCGCAGTTCTACTTCCGTACTACTGACGTGACTGGTACCATCGAACTGCCGGAAGGCGTTGAGATGGTAATGCCGGGCGACAACATCAAAATGGTTGTTACCCTGATCCACCCAATCGCGATGGACGACGGTCTGCGTTTCGCAATCCGTGAAGGCGGCCGTACTGTTGGTGCGGGCGTTGTTGCCAAAGTAATGAGCTAATTGCCGAATAACATTTGACGCAATGCGCAATAAAAGGGCATCATTTGATGCCCTTTTTGCACGCTTTCACACCAGAACCTGGCTCATCAGTGATTTTTTTTGTCATAATCATTGCTGAGACAGGCTCTGAAGAGGGCGTTTAGTCCGAAACGCACCAGAGCATTTCGGTTTGGATCGCCTCGCTTACGCGGGGTGAAAATGTTTGTAGAATACTTCTGACAGGTTGGTTTATGAGTGCGAATACCGAAGCTCAAGGAAGCGGGCGCGGCCTGGAAGCGATGAAGTGGGTTGTTGTCGCTGTATTGCTGCTTGTAGCTATCGTTGGCAACTACCTCTATCGTGACATGATGCTGCCGCTGCGTGCGCTGGCCGTAGTGATTCTGATTGCCGCAGCGGGTGGTGTCGCGCTGTTGACAACAAAAGGTAAAGCGACCGTTGCTTTTGCCCGTGAAGCGAGAACCGAAGTCCGTAAGGTCATTTGGCCAACTCGCCAGGAAACATTGCACACCACATTAATTGTGGCTGCGGTTACCGCAGTAATGTCACTGATCCTGTGGGGACTGGATGGTATTCTGGTTCGCCTGGTATCCTTTATCACTGGCCTGAGGTTCTAAGATGTCTGAAGCCCCTAAAAAGCGCTGGTACGTCGTTCAGGCGTTTTCCGGTTTTGAAGGCCGCGTAGCCACGTCGCTGCGCGAATATATCAAGTTACAAAATATGGAAGAGCTGTTTGGCGAAGTCATGGTTCCGACTGAAGAAGTGGTCGAAATCCGTGGTGGCCAGCGTCGCAAGAGCGAACGTAAATTCTTCCCGGGCTATGTACTGGTCCAGATGGTGATGAATGACGCAAGCTGGCACCTGGTGCGCAGCGTGCCGCGTGTGATGGGCTTTATCGGCGGTACTTCTGACCGTCCGGCGCCGATCAGCGACAAAGAAGTTGATGCGATCATGAACCGTCTGCAGCAGGTTGGCGATAAGCCGCGTCCGAAAACGATGTTTGAGCCAGGTGAAATGGTTCGTGTTAGCGACGGTCCGTTCGCCGACTTTAATGGCGTGGTTGAAGAAGTGGACTACGAGAAGTCTCGTCTGAAAGTTTCCGTATCTATCTTCGGTCGTGCGACTCCGGTTGAACTGGACTTCGCTCAGGTTGAAAAAGCCTAATACGCCGATCAAAAAAGCGACGATTTAATCGTTGCACAAGGCGCGAGATTGGAATACAATTTCGCGCCTTTTGTTTTTATGGATCCTATCCGTAAAACGAATTTAATCACGGGGAGCCTCCTTGAGGCGCTATAACCCAATCAGAGGAATTTAGAATGGCTAAGAAAGTCCAAGCCTATGTCAAGCTGCAGGTTGCAGCTGGTATGGCTAACCCGAGTCCGCCGGTAGGTCCTGCACTGGGTCAACAAGGCGTGAACATCATGGAATTCTGCAAAGCGTTCAACGCTAAAACTGATTCCATGGAAAAAGGTCTGCCGATCCCGGTTGTTATCACCGTTTACGCTGACCGTTCTTTCACTTTCGTTACCAAAACGCCTCCGGCAGCAGTTCTGCTGAAGAAAGCGGCTGGTATCAAGTCTGGTTCCGGCAAGCCGAACAAAGACAAAGTGGGTAAAATTTCCCGCGCTCAGCTGCAGGAAATCGCGCAGACCAAAGCTGCCGACATGACTGGTTCCGACATTGAAGCGATGACTCGCTCCATTGAAGGTACTGCACGTTCCATGGGCCTGGTAGTGGAGGACTAAGAAATGGCTAAACTGACCAAGCGCATGTCCGTGATCCGTGACAAAGTTGATGCTACTAAGCAGTACGACATCAACGAAGCTATCGCTCTGCTGAAAGAGCTGGCCACTGCTAAATTCGTAGAAAGCGTGGACGTTGCTGTTAACCTCGGCATCGACGCTCGTAAATCTGACCAGAACGTACGTGGTGCAACTGTACTGCCGCACGGTACTGGCCGTTCCGTTCGCGTAGCCGTATTTACCCAGGGCGCAAACGCTGAAGCTGCTAAAGCTGCAGGCGCTGAGCTGGTAGGTATGGAAGATCTGGCTGAACAGATCAAGAAAGGCGAAATGAACTTTGACGTTGTTATTGCTTCCCCGGATGCAATGCGCGTTGTTGGCCAGCTGGGTCAGGTTCTGGGTCCGCGCGGCCTGATGCCAAACCCGAAAGTTGGTACTGTAACTCCTAACGTTGCTGAAGCTGTTAAGAACGCTAAAGCTGGTCAGGTTCGTTACCGTAACGACAAAAACGGCATCATCCACACCACCATCGGTAAAGTGGATTTTGACGCTGACAAACTGAAAGAAAACCTGGAAGCTCTGCTGGTTGCGCTGAAAAAAGCAAAACCGACTCAGGCAAAAGGCGTGTACATCAAGAAAGTTAGCATCTCCACCACCATGGGTGCTGGTGTTGCCGTTGATCAGTCCGGTCTGACTGCGACTGTGGCGAACTAATATTCGCCTTTACGTGGGCGGTGATTTTGTCTACAATCTTACCCCCACGTTTCTGCTAATTGCAGACGTATATCCGAGATATTCAGGCTGTGGCAAGGCGACACTGAGTGAATCGCCAGGAGCATAGTCAACTATGTGGCTGGTGTGAACGAAGGCAGTCAACGCCGGCACAGATTGAATAGCGACAGATAGACAAGATTTGTTCGTTGGAGCCTGGCCTATCCAGGCCTCCGTCGAAGACCGCAGGTGTTTCGTAAGAAACTTAATGCCCTGCGTAGACGGTGACAGAACGCTAAGATTATTTCTGATACTCTGGCTTGTTTCTGCTCACCGTATTTAGACGCTCTCTCCGTTGGGGGGAGTGAAGTGAGTTCCGGAACATGAGTTCCGGCAAACATCCAGGAGCAAAGCTAATGGCTTTAAATCTTCAAGACAAACAAGCGATTGTTGCTGAAGTCAGCGAAGTAGCCAAAGGCGCGCTGTCTGCAGTAGTTGCGGATTCCCGTGGCGTAACTGTAGATAAAATGACTGAACTGCGTAAAGCAGGTCGTGAAGCTGGCGTATACATGCGTGTTGTTCGTAACACCCTGCTGCGCCGCGTCGTTGAAGGTACTCAGTTCGAGTGCCTGAAAGACACGTTTGTTGGTCCGACCCTGATTGCATACTCTATGGAACACCCGGGCGCTGCTGCTCGTCTGTTCAAAGAGTTCGCGAAAGCGAATGCAAAATTTGAGGTCAAAGCCGCAGCCTTTGAAGGTGAGTTGATTACGGCATCGAATATCGATCGCCTGGCAACTCTGCCGACCTACGAAGAAGCAATTGCACGCCTGATGGCAACCATGAAAGAAGCTTCGGCTGGCAAACTGGTTCGTACTCTGGCTGCTGTACGCGATGCGAAAGAAGCTGCTTAATCGCAGTTATCTTTCTCAAGCATCTGCTTACGTATAAACTTATTCTGATTTTCAGGAACAATTTAAATGTCTATCACTAAAGATCAAATCATTGAAGCAGTATCCGCTATGTCCGTAATGGACGTTGTAGAACTGATTTCTGCAATGGAAGAAAAATTCGGTGTTTCTGCTGCTGCTGCTGTAGCTGTAGCTGCAGGCCCGGCTGAAGCTGCTGAAGAAAAAACTGAATTCGACGTAATTCTGAAAGCTGCTGGCGCTAACAAAGTTGCTGTTATCAAAGCAGTACGTGGCGCAACTGGCCTGGGTCTGAAAGAAGCTAAAGACCTGGTAGAATCTGCACCGGCTGCGCTGAAAGAAGGCGTGAGCAAAGACGACGCAGAAGCACTGAAAAAATCTCTGGAAGAAGCTGGCGCTGAAGTTGAAGTTAAATAAGCCAACTTTTCTGGTTGCAGCCTAAGAAATTAGGCTGATGGCTGGTGACTTTTTAGTCACCAGCCTTTTTGCGCTGTAAGGCGCCAGTAGCATTTCACACTGTTTGACTACTGCTGTGCCTTTCAATGCTTGTTTCTATCGACGTCTTAATATACTGCGACAGAGCGTCAGTTCTGTGTAAATCGCAATGAAATGGTTTAAGCGTGATAGCAACAGGCATTGCGGAAAGTATTCGATTTTCCGGTCAACAAAATAGTGTTGCACAAACTGTCCCTTCGTCGGACAGATGGGTCGACTTGTCAGCGAGCTGAGGAACCCTAATGGTTTACTCCTATACCGAGAAAAAACGTATTCGTAAGGATTTTGGTAAACGTCCGCAAGTGTTGGACATACCTTATCTCCTTTCTATCCAGCTTGACTCGTTTCAGAAGTTCATCGAGCAAGATCCTGAAGGGCAGTATGGTCTGGAAGCAGCTTTCCGTTCCGTTTTCCCGATTCAGAGCTACAGCGGTAATTCCGAGCTGCAATACGTCAGCTACCGTCTTGGCGAACCGGTGTTTGACGTTCAGGAATGTCAGATCCGTGGCGTGACCTATTCCGCACCGCTGCGCGTAAAACTGCGTCTGGTGATCTACGAGCGCGAAGCGCCGGAAGGCACCGTAAAAGACATTAAAGAACAAGAAGTCTACATGGGCGAAATTCCGCTCATGACCGACAACGGTACCTTTGTTATCAACGGTACTGAGCGTGTTATCGTTTCTCAGCTGCACCGTAGTCCTGGCGTCTTCTTTGACTCCGACAAAGGTAAAACCCACTCTTCGGGTAAAGTGCTGTATAACGCGCGCATCATTCCTTACCGTGGTTCCTGGCTGGACTTCGAATTCGATCCGAAGGACAACCTGTTCGTACGTATTGACCGTCGCCGCAAACTGCCTGCGACCATTATTCTGCGTGCGCTGAACTACACCACTGAGCAGATCCTTGACCTGTTCTTTGAGAAAGTTGTTTTCGAAATTCGTGACAACAAGCTGCAGATGGAACTGGTGCCGGAACGCCTGCGTGGTGAAACCGCCTCCTTTGACATTGAAGCTAACGGCAAAGTCTACGTCGAAAAAGGCCGTCGCATCACTGCGCGCCACATTCGCCAACTGGAAAAAGACGATATCAAACATATCGAAGTTCCGGTTGAATACATTGCTGGCAAAGTTGCGGCTAAAGACTACGTTGACGAATCTACCGGCGAGCTGATCTGCGCAGCTAACATGGAGCTGAGCCTGGATCTGCTGGCTAAGCTGAGCCAGTCTGGTCACAAGCGTATCGAAACGCTGTTCACTAACGATCTGGACCACGGTCCGTACATTTCAGAAACTGTACGCGTCGACCCAACCAACGATCGTCTGAGCGCGCTGGTAGAAATCTACCGCATGATGCGCCCTGGTGAGCCGCCGACTCGTGAAGCTGCTGAAAGCCTGTTCGAGAACCTGTTCTTCTCCGAAGACCGCTATGACCTGTCTGCGGTTGGTCGTATGAAGTTCAACCGTTCTCTGCTGCGCGACGAAATCGAAGGTTCCGGTATCCTGAGCAAAGACGACATCATCGAAGTGATGAAGAAGCTCATCGATATCCGTAACGGTAAGGGCGAAGTCGATGATATCGACCACCTCGGCAACCGTCGTATCCGTTCCGTAGGCGAAATGGCGGAAAACCAGTTCCGCGTTGGCCTGGTACGTGTTGAGCGTGCGGTGAAAGAGCGTCTGTCTCTGGGCGATCTGGATACCCTGATGCCTCAGGATATGATCAACGCCAAGCCGATTTCTGCAGCAGTGAAAGAGTTCTTTGGTTCCAGCCAGCTGTCTCAGTTTATGGACCAGAACAACCCGCTGTCTGAGATTACGCACAAACGTCGTATCTCTGCACTCGGCCCGGGCGGTCTGACCCGTGAGCGCGCAGGCTTCGAAGTTCGAGACGTACACCCGACTCACTACGGTCGCGTATGTCCAATCGAAACGCCTGAAGGTCCGAACATCGGTCTGATCAACTCCCTGTCCGTGTACGCACAGACTAACGAATACGGCTTCCTCGAGACTCCGTACCGTAAAGTGACCGACGGTGTTGTAACTGACGAAATTCATTACCTGTCTGCTATCGAAGAAGGCAACTACGTTATCGCTCAGGCGAACTCCAACCTGGATGACGAAGGCCACTTTGTAGAAGATTTGGTTACCTGCCGTAGCAAAGGCGAATCCAGCTTGTTCAGCCGCGACCAGGTTGACTACATGGACGTATCCACCCAGCAGGTGGTATCCGTCGGTGCGTCCCTGATCCCGTTCCTGGAACACGATGACGCCAACCGTGCATTGATGGGTGCGAACATGCAACGTCAGGCGGTTCCGACTCTGCGTGCTGATAAGCCGCTGGTTGGTACCGGTATGGAACGTGCTGTTGCCGTTGACTCCGGTGTTACTGCAGTTGCTAAACGTGGCGGTACTGTTCAGTACGTGGATGCTTCCCGTATCGTTATCAAAGTTAACGAAGACGAGATGTACCCGGGCGAAGCAGGTATCGACATTTATAACCTGACCAAATACACCCGTTCTAACCAGAACACCTGTATCAACCAGATGCCTTGCGTATCTCTGGGCGAGCCGGTTGAACGTGGTGATGTGCTGGCTGACGGTCCGTCCACCGACCTTGGTGAACTGGCGCTGGGTCAGAACATGCGCGTGGCATTCATGCCATGGAATGGTTACAACTTCGAAGACTCCATCCTCGTATCCGAGCGTGTTGTCCAGGAAGACCGTTTCACCACCATCCACATTCAGGAACTGGCATGTGTGTCCCGTGACACCAAGCTGGGGCCAGAAGAGATCACCGCTGACATCCCGAACGTGGGTGAAGCTGCGCTCTCCAAACTGGATGAATCCGGTATCGTTTATATCGGTGCGGAAGTGACCGGTGGCGACATTCTGGTTGGTAAGGTAACGCCGAAAGGTGAAACCCAGCTGACGCCAGAAGAGAAGCTGCTGCGTGCGATCTTCGGTGAGAAAGCGTCTGACGTTAAAGACTCTTCTCTGCGCGTGCCAAACGGTGTTTCCGGTACGATTATCGACGTTCAGGTCTTTACTCGCGATGGCGTAGAAAAAGACAAACGTGCGCTGGAAATCGAAGAGATGCAGCTGAAGCAGGCGAAAAAAGACCTGTCTGAAGAACTGCAGATCCTCGAAGCTGGCCTGTTCAGCCGTATCTACGCTGTGCTGGTTTCCGGTGGTGTTGAAGCTGAGAAGCTCGACAAACTGCCGCGTGACCGCTGGTTAGAACTCGGCCTGACCGACGAAGAGAAACAGAATCAGCTGGAACAACTGGCTGAGCAGTACGACGAACTGAAACACGAGTTCGAGAAAAAACTCGAAGCGAAACGCCGTAAAATCACTCAGGGCGACGATCTGGCACCGGGCGTGCTGAAGATTGTTAAGGTTTATCTGGCGGTTAAACGTCGGATCCAGCCTGGTGATAAGATGGCAGGTCGTCACGGTAACAAGGGTGTAATCTCTAAGATCAACCCGATCGAAGATATGCCACACGATGCTAACGGTACGCCGGTAGATATCGTTCTGAACCCGCTGGGCGTACCATCGCGTATGAACATCGGTCAGATCCTTGAAACCCACCTGGGTATGGCTGCTAAAGGTATCGGCGATAAGATCAACGCCATGCTGAAACAGCAGCAAGAAGTCGCGAAACTGCGCGAATTCATCCAGCGTGCTTACGATCTGGGCTCAGATGTTCGTCAGAAAGTTGACCTGAATACCTTCAGCGATGAAGAAGTTCTGCGTCTGGCTGAAAACCTGAAAAAAGGTATGCCGATCGCAACGCCGGTATTCGACGGTGCGAAAGAGTCTGAAATCAAGGAACTGTTACAGCTGGGTGGCCTGCCGACTTCCGGTCAGATCACACTGTTCGACGGTCGTACCGGTGAGCAGTTCGAGCGCCAGGTTACCGTTGGCTACATGTACATGCTGAAACTGAACCACCTGGTTGATGACAAGATGCATGCGCGTTCTACCGGTTCTTACAGCCTGGTTACTCAGCAGCCGCTGGGTGGTAAGGCGCAGTTCGGTGGTCAGCGCTTCGGGGAGATGGAAGTATGGGCGCTTGAAGCATACGGCGCGGCATACACCCTGCAGGAAATGCTCACCGTTAAGTCTGATGACGTGAACGGTCGTACTAAGATGTATAAAAACATCGTGGACGGCAACCATCAGATGGAACCAGGCATGCCAGAATCCTTCAACGTACTGTTGAAAGAGATTCGTTCGCTGGGTATCAACATCGAGCTGGAAGACGAGTAACTCTCGATCAAACAGGTCACTGGTGCTGGCGTAACAGCCAGCGCCAGATTGTGCTAACTCCGACGGGAGCAAATCCGTGAAAGATTTATTAAAGTTTCTGAAAGCGCAGACTAAAACCGAAGAGTTTGATGCGATCAAAATTGCTCTGGCTTCGCCAGACATGATCCGTTCATGGTCTTTCGGTGAAGTTAAGAAGCCGGAAACCATCAACTACCGTACGTTCAAACCTGAACGTGACGGCCTTTTCTGCGCCCGTATCTTTGGGCCGGTAAAAGACTATGAGTGCCTGTGCGGTAAGTACAAGCGCCTGAAACACCGTGGTGTGATCTGTGAGAAGTGCGGCGTTGAAGTGACCCAGACCAAAGTACGCCGTGAGCGTATGGGCCACATCGAGCTGGCGTCTCCGACCGCTCACATCTGGTTCCTGAAATCTCTGCCGTCCCGTATCGGTTTGCTGCTCGATATGCCGCTGCGCGATATCGAACGTGTACTGTACTTCGAATCTTATGTTGTTATCGAAGGCGGTATGACTAACCTGGAACGTCAACAGATCCTGACTGAAGAGCAGTATCTGGACGCGCTGGAAGAGTTCGGTGACGAATTCGACGCGAAGATGGGTGCGGAAGCCATTCAGGCCCTGCTGAAGAGCATGGATCTGGAGCAAGAGTGTGAAACTCTGCGCGAAGAGCTGAACGAAACCAACTCCGAAACCAAGCGTAAGAAGCTGACCAAGCGTATCAAACTGCTGGAAGCCTTCGTACAGTCTGGCAACAAGCCAGAGTGGATGATCCTGACCGTTCTGCCGGTTCTGCCGCCAGATCTGCGTCCGCTGGTTCCGTTGGATGGTGGTCGTTTCGCAACATCGGATCTGAACGATCTGTATCGTCGCGTTATCAACCGTAACAACCGTCTGAAACGTCTGTTGGATCTGGCTGCGCCGGACATCATCGTACGCAACGAAAAACGTATGCTGCAGGAAGCGGTTGACGCCCTGCTGGATAACGGTCGTCGCGGTCGTGCGATCACCGGTTCTAACAAACGTCCTCTGAAATCTTTGGCCGACATGATCAAAGGTAAACAGGGTCGTTTCCGTCAGAACCTGCTCGGTAAGCGTGTTGACTACTCCGGTCGTTCTGTAATCACCGTAGGTCCATACCTGCGTCTGCATCAGTGCGGTCTGCCGAAGAAAATGGCACTGGAACTGTTCAAACCGTTCATCTACGGCAAGCTGGAACTGCGTGGCCTCGCCACCACCATCAAAGCCGCTAAGAAAATGGTTGAGCGTGAAGAAGCTGTCGTTTGGGATATCCTGGACGAAGTTATCCGCGAACACCCGGTACTGCTGAACCGTGCACCAACACTGCACCGTCTGGGTATCCAGGCATTTGAACCAGTACTGATCGAAGGTAAAGCTATCCAGCTGCACCCGCTGGTTTGTGCGGCATATAACGCCGACTTCGATGGTGACCAGATGGCTGTTCACGTACCGCTGACGCTGGAAGCCCAGCTCGAAGCGCGTGCGCTGATGATGTCTACCAACAACATCCTGTCTCCGGCGAACGGCGAACCTATCATCGTTCCGTCTCAGGACGTTGTATTGGGTCTGTACTACATGACCCGTGACTGTGTTAACGCCAAAGGCGAAGGCATGGTGCTGACTGGCCCGAAAGAAGCTGAGCGTATCTATCGCGCAGGTCTGGCCTCTCTGCATGCGCGCGTCAAAGTGCGTATCACTGAATATGAAAAAGATGAAAACGGCGAATTCGTTGCGCACACCAGCCTGAAAGACACGACCGTTGGTCGCGCCATTCTGTGGATGATCGTACCGAAAGGTCTGCCTTTCTCCATCGTCAACCAGGCGCTGGGCAAGAAAGCAATCTCCAAAATGCTGAACACCTGTTACCGCATTCTGGGCCTGAAGCCGACCGTTATCTTCGCTGACCAGACAATGTACACCGGCTTTGCTTATGCAGCGCGTTCAGGTGCATCTGTTGGTATTGATGACATGGTCATCCCAGAGAAGAAACACGAGATCATCTCTGAAGCAGAAGCTGAAGTTGCTGAGATCCAGGAGCAGTTCCAGTCTGGTCTGGTAACCGCAGGCGAACGCTATAACAAAGTTATCGATATCTGGGCTGCGGCGAACGATCGTGTATCCAAAGCGATGATGGATAACCTGCAAACTGAAACCGTTATTAACCGTGACGGCGTAGAAGAGCAGCAGGTTTCCTTCAACAGCATCTACATGATGGCCGACTCCGGTGCGCGTGGTTCCGCAGCACAGATTCGTCAGCTGGCCGGTATGCGTGGTCTGATGGCGAAGCCAGATGGCTCCATCATCGAAACGCCGATCACCGCGAACTTCCGTGAAGGTCTGAACGTACTCCAGTACTTCATCTCTACTCACGGTGCGCGTAAAGGTCTGGCGGATACCGCACTGAAAACAGCGAACTCCGGTTATCTGACTCGTCGTCTGGTTGACGTCGCGCAGGATCTGGTGGTGACTGAAGACGATTGTGGCACTCTGGAAGGCATCACCATGACCCCGGTTATCGAGGGTGGTGACGTTAAAGAACCGCTGCGCGATCGCGTATTGGGTCGTGTGACTGCTGAAGACGTTCTGAAGCCGGGCACCGCGGATATTCTGGTTCCACGCAACACGCTGCTGCACGAACAGTGGTGTGACCTGCTGGAAGAGAACTCCGTTGACTCCGTTAAAGTCCGTTCCGTTGTATCCTGTGACACCGACTTTGGTGTATGTGCGCACTGCTACGGTCGTGACCTGGCGCGTGGCCACATCATCAACAAAGGTGAAGCAATCGGCGTTATCGCGGCACAGTCCATCGGTGAACCGGGTACACAGCTGACGATGCGTACGTTCCACATCGGTGGTGCGGCATCTCGTGCGGCTGCTGAATCCAGCATCCAGGTGAAAAACAAAGGTAGCATCCGTCTGAGCAATGCGAAGTCGGTTGTGAACTCCAGCGGTAAACTGGTTATCACCTCACGTAACACCGAACTGAAACTGATCGACGAATTCGGTCGTACCAAAGAAAGCTATAAAGTGCCTTACGGCTCCGTTATGGCGAAAGGTGATGGCGAACAGGTTGCTGGCGGCGAAACCGTAGCGAACTGGGATCCGCACACCATGCCGGTTATCACCGAAGTGAGTGGTTTCGTCCGCTTCACTGACATGATCGACGGCCAGACCATTACTCGTCAGACCGACGAGCTGACCGGTCTGTCTTCTCTGGTGGTTCTGGATTCTGCAGAGCGTACTGCGGGTGGTAAAGACCTGCGTCCGGCACTGAAAATTGTTGATGCTCAGGGCAACGACGTTCTGATCCCAGGCACCGATATGCCTGCTCAGTACTTCCTGCCGGGTAAAGCAATTGTTCAGCTGGAAGATGGCGTACAGATCAGCTCTGGTGACACCCTGGCGCGTGTTCCGCAGGAATCAGGCGGTACCAAGGATATCACCGGTGGTCTGCCGCGCGTTGCGGACCTGTTCGAAGCTCGTCGTCCGAAAGAGCCGGCAATCCTGGCTGAAATCAGCGGCATCATTTCCTTCGGTAAAGAAACCAAAGGTAAACGTCGTCTGGTTATCACCCCGGTAGACGGTAGCGAACCGTACGAAGAGATGATTCCGAAATGGCGTCAGCTCAACGTGTTCGAAGGTGAACGTGTAGAACGTGGTGACGTTGTTTCCGACGGTCCGGAAGCACCGCACGACATCCTGCGTCTGCGTGGTGTGCATGCTGTAACTCGTTACATCGTTAACGAAGTTCAGGACGTATACCGTCTGCAGGGCGTTAAGATTAACGATAAACACATCGAAGTTATCGTTCGTCAGATGCTGCGTAAAGCCACCATCGAAAACGCTGGTAGCTCCGACTTCCTGGAAGGCGAGCAGGTTGAATACTCCCGCGTCAAGATTGCCAACCGCGATCTGGAAGCGAACGGCAAAGTGGGTGCAACGTTCTCCCGCGATCTGCTGGGTATCACCAAAGCGTCTCTGGCAACCGAGTCCTTCATCTCTGCAGCATCGTTCCAGGAAACCACGCGTGTCCTGACCGAAGCCGCTGTTGCAGGTAAACGTGATGAACTGCGCGGTCTGAAAGAGAACGTAATCGTGGGTCGTCTGATCCCGGCAGGTACCGGTTATGCGTACCACCAGGATCGTATGCGCCGTCGCGCAGCGGGCGAACTGCCGGCTGCTCCGCAGGTGACTGCTGAAGATGCGTCTGCCAGCCTGGCAGAACTGCTGAATGCAGGCCTGGGCGGTTCTGACAACGATTAATCGTTGCTGACCCTAATAAAAAACCCGCTTCGGCGGGTTTTTTTATGTCTATGTTATGCCTGATGGCGATGTGCTTGTCGGGCCTGGGAGGCGACGAATCCATCCGGCAATGTCATTAATTTACCGGCGGTAAACGCCGATAAAGCTCAATCATATCTCCCGCCAAATCCTGAATCACCATCGCGTTCATCAGGTGATCCTGCGAATGGACGGTGATGAGATTAACCGGTAGCTTGCCGGTACCTTCGTCAATTCCGATCAGTTGGGTCTGGATTTTATGCGCTTGTTTAACGTACTCGCGTGATTCCGTCATCGCTTGTTCTGCACCCGGGAAATCACCTTTACGCGCCAGTTGTAGCGCCGTCAGGGCCTGACTGCGCGCAGCGCCGGCGTTTACCAATAATTCCATGATGATCGTTTCTAACTCTTCCATGCCATCACTCCAGTAGTTTCAGCGCTTTGTCCAGTACAGCATCGCCTTTCATCATGCCGTAATCCATCATATCGATGACGGCGACCTTTTTACCTAGCGGATCGGCGAGCGCCTGCAGCTTGGCCTGCTCATACTTAACCTGTGGACCGAGCAACACGATATCCGCAGTGGCGATATTCTCTGCAAATTCAGCCACCGGGACCGCTTTGATAGTGACGTCGACACCTTTTTTCTGGGCGGCATCTTTCATCTTTTGCACCAGCATACTGGTGGACATTCCGGCGGCACAGCATAAAACGATGTTTTTCATAAGCAGTCTCGAGCAACATGTGTGGGTTGATAATTATCGCGAGCCAGCTGTAGCAACAACTGCTTTGCAACGATTGTGTGCAAGGCATCACAAAGAAAACCACTTTTTCTGAAACCGGTTACAAAAAGAGGCAAAACCCTACGATCTGGACCGGGGCCGTCGGCTTTTTGACTCGCTTATCACATGCGGGAATATATAATTACTGTCAATAAAGACATGTTATAAAAAACAGTATTGACAGCATTTTTTAAACCCGTATGTTAATACTTAACAGCGGAGAAATTGTAGTTTGCTGTTAACGTAGTAAGTGTTAGTAGAGCTTTATTGGGGGTTGCGATAAAGGCCACGAAGTATTTTTGTATGGGATAGTCGATGCTGAAAACACTATTTTTTCACTTCGACAATGCTTTCAGGCCACGTAGTTGATTTAACTAATCGCAAAAAGTCAGTTAAACGCGACGATGTAACGCCATGATTTAATAGTAAATGTTTGCGATATCTTTTTTTCTGGTTATCGCAAGGGAAATAAGGCAACGCATCAAAGAGTATATGTCGCGAGGGGAAGTGTACTTGTTTAGGTCACCAGCCTTGAGTTCTATTATCAAGCGGGTGGAATGTGTTTAACGGTAAATAGAGGAAGGTTTTAGTTAGTATCAATATCCAATATTATCTGTGGTAAACGTGTACATTTTAAAGCAGTACCATCAGCAGTATTAAATCGTTAAGTTTATTAATGTTAAATCTGAAGTGTGTAGTAACTTAAAGCCCTGACTGCAATAGTCGGGGCTTTTGTTCATTGTAGATCAAGCGGTTATCCGGGATGCTCAGCCGCGATGGTTTAACATTTCACCACTCAGTGGGTATTAAAAAAATTAATGCTTGCTTAATGATTAGAAGTAGGTCTACTATAGCGGCATCGGTTTGGAACACAGACCTTATGCAAGCAGTTTTAGTAAAGCAGTTCTCAGTTCAAGCGTTATCCTCAGATACTCTTCTTCATGAGCCTCCTCCCTAAGTGCCCCATAAGTTAATTTCTGCAAAACAGGCCATCTTCGCTGCGTAAGCGGCTCAAAAAAATGAAAGGAAGTATCTATGTCTAACAAAATGACTGGTTTAGTAAAATGGTTTAACTCTGAGAAAGGCTTCGGCTTTATCACTCCTCAGGACGGTAGCAAGGACGTGTTTGTGCATTTCTCTGCTATCCAGAGTAACGATTATAAAACGTTAGACGAAGGTCAAAAGGTGGAGTTCTCCGTGGAGAATGGCGCCAAAGGCCCGTCTGCTGTTAACGTTGTCGCGCTGTAAACGCCGATAATTTCACGAACGCTTACGATAGCGATGAAGGCCAGAGCCTGAGCAGTTAAGTGCCAGTGAAGAAAAAACCCGCGAAAGCGGGTTTTTTTGTTTATGCTTCCCCGTCCTGAATAGCGTTGGACTTAGGGCATCTGGGCAGCGCGTCCCAGATAGCTGTCCCAGTCTTTCCACACGGGCTGTAATCCCTGCGCCATGAGTGCTTCAGCAACGGCTTCCGGGCGACGAGCGTCATGTGGGGAGAACTGTTCCAGTTCAGGATGGTTATCGGCATAACCACCGGGCTGGGTTTTTGAGAAGGCGCTGACATTGTTGATCGCCAGCGGGATCACATGGTCACGAAACCATGGCGATTCTCGGGTTGAAAGCGACAGCTCAATTTCTGGTGCCAGTAAACGAAACGCGCAAATGGTCTGGACCAACTGTCGCTCATCCATGATCGATGCTGGCTCAACGCCTCCGGTGCATGGACGCAGGCGAGGGAAGGAGATGGAGTAGCGGCTCTGCCAGTAATGCTGCTGCATCCACAACAGATGTTCAGCCACCATATAGCAATCAACACGCCAGCTGTCGGACAAACCAATTAACGCGCCAAGACCGATTTTGTCGATCCCGGCGCGGCCCAGCCTATCCGGCGTTTCCAGTCGCCAGAAGAAATCCTGCTTTTTCCCCTTCAGATGGTGGTGGGCGTAAATCGCTTCATGATAACTCTCCTGATACACCATCACGCCATCCAGCCCCAGTGTCTTCAGCTCCGCATATTCAGCTTCTGACAACGGCTGTACCTCCATCTGTAATGAGGCAAACTGGCGGCGAATAGCGGGTAAATGGTGACGAAAATAATCCATCCCCACTTTTGCCTGATGTTCACCGGTGACCAGCAGCAGATGCTCAAAACCCAGATCACGGATAGCCGCACACTCCCGTTGTATCTCATCTTCGTCCAGCGTTTTGCGTTTGATACGGTTGCTCATCGAAAAACCGCAGTAGGTGCAGTCGTTGGCGCAAAGATTAGAAAGATAGAGCGGGACGTAAAAACTAACGGTGTTGCCGAAACGCTGACGGGTGAGCTTCTGCGCCCGCTGCGCCAGCGGCTCCAGATAATCGGCAGCGGCGGGAGAAAGCAGTGCCATCAAATCATCGCGGCTAAGCTGTGAAGCGTTGAGGGCGCGCTCCACGTCAGCGGCGGTTTTACCGTTGATGCGCAGGCGGATGTCGTCCCAGTCCAGCTGTCGCCAGCGGTCGCTGAACGTTTTCATGAGAAAGCCTCCAGGAATCCGGTTAATGGGCTGGTGGCGCTTGCTTGTGAACTTTTGCTTCCGGGTACCGCCTGGCGAGCCAGCAAGCCTGCTTCAACCGCCAGACGGAACGCTGTCGCCATCATCACTGGGTCATCCGCCACGGCAATCGCCGTATTGACCAGCACCGCGTCGGCGCCTATTTCCAGCGCCTGCGTGGCGTGGCTGGGGACGCCGATGCCCGCATCAACCACTACCGGCACGGTCGCCTGTTGGATAATAATCTCCAGCATCGCTTTGGTTTCCAGCCCCTGATTAGAACCGATGGGCGCGCCGAGCGGCATTACCGCCGAACAGCCAACCTCTTCCAGCCGTTTGCACAGCACCGGATCTGCGCCACAGTAAGGCAGTACCACGAAGCCCTGTTTCACCAGTGCTTCTGCGGCTTTCAACGTTTCGATCGGGTCCGGCAATAGCCAGCGGGCGTCCGGGTGGATTTCTAATTTCAGCCAGTGGGTGCCCAGCGCTTCGCGCGCCAGTTGGGCGGCAAAAATCGCCTCTTCAGCGGTTTTCGCCCCGGATGTATTGGGCAGCAGCGTAACGCCCGCTTCAATGAGCGGCGCCAGGATAGCGTCGTTGTGCTGACGTAAATCCACGCGCTTCATTGCCAGCGTCACCAGTTGGCTGCCGGAGGCGCGAATCGCCTCGACCATTAGCTGCGATGACGCAAATTTTCCGGTACCGGTGAACAGATGTGAATCAAACGTTTTGTCGGCAATACGTAACATATCAACCCCCTGCAATAACCTGAAAAAGCAGGATCTGGTCGCCTTCCTGCACGATTTGCTGCTCCCACTGCTCGCGCGGCAGGATCTGCTGATTGAGCGCCAGCGCCGCGCCCGGTTTAAGCTGATTAAGCGTAGCGAGCAGGCTGCTGACGGTCTGTCCTTCGGCGCACTGCATCGGCTCATCATTGAACTGAATCTGCATGTTGCCCCCCGCATACCGGGCAGCCGCTGGCACGTCGTAGCGCGAGGCTGCGCCACTGGCTGGTTTTGCCGTCAAACAAGCGTAGCTCTCCGCTGGGCGTCTCAATACCGCTGAGTAATTTAATCGTTTCCAGCGCCTGTAAGGTGCCCATCACGCCAACAACCGGTCCGACGATACCGGCGGTACGGCAGTTGCGTTCAGGCTCTACATCATCTGGCCACAGGCAGCGATAACAGCCTTGTTCCCACGGTGGCGTGAGCACCATCAGTTGGCCGCCAAAGCCGACGGCGCTGGCGGTGATGAGCGGTGTGTTGAGCGTTACGCAGGCGGCATTAATTTCCTGGCGCGTGGCCATGTTATCGGTACAGTCGAGCACCACATCGGCACGTGCTACCGCATGCCGGAGCGCATCGCCTTTCAGTCGCTGCTGGAGCGATACCAGTTCGATATCCGGGTTGAGCCGCGTCAGGCGCTGCTGGGCAACCTGAGATTTTGAACGCGCGATATCATCAGTGGTAAACAGGATCTGGCGCTGCAGATTGCTCAGATGAATATCGTCATCGTCTACCAGCGTCAGTTTGCCGATGCCTGCTCCCGCCAGATACAGCGCGGCAGGCGAACCTAACCCGCCTAAACCGATAATCAGCACATGGCTATCGAGCAGCTTTTGTTGGCCTTCGATGGCGATATCGCCGAGCAGGATCTGGCGGCTGTAGCGCATAAAGTCGCGGTCATTCATCGCCCACTCCTGCGATATCCAGTAGCTGGCCCGTGGCTTCACGCCAGTCAGCCGCCTGAGTAATCGCGCTGACCACGGCAATGCTCCCGACACCGGTCGCCAGCACTGCCGGGGCACGCTCAAGGCTGATACCGCCAATGGCGACGGTCGGGTAATCCGCCAGTCGTTCAATATGACTTGCCAACTGTGTCAGCCCCTGCGGGGCGGAAGGCATCTGCTTGGTTTGCGTGGGGAAGACATGACCCAGCGCGATATAAGAAGGTTTAGCGGCGAGCGCGACGTCTATCTCCATATCATCGTGAGTGGACACCCCCAGGCGTAGTCCCGCCGTTTGAATCGCTTTCAGGTCAGTGGTTTCAAGATCTTCCTGGCCCAGATGCACACCGTAAGCGCGGTGCTTAATTGCCAGACGCCAGTAATCGTTGATGAAAAGCCGGGCGTCATAGCGACGCCCCAGCTCAATGGCGGCCATGACGTCGGCTTCGACCTCTTCATCACGCTTATCTTTAATGCGCAGTTGGATCGTGCGCACGCCTGCCTGCAGCAGGCGTTCAATCCATTGCACGCTGTCCACCACTGGGTAAAGCCCGAGGCGGAACGGCACGGTTGGGAAATCAGGCTGGTACATTACGCCTCCTCTTTTTTGAGGTAGATTTCGCCGCCTTTGGCACGGAAGTTTTCCGACATATCCGCCATGCCGACTTCAATCGTTTGTGCCGCAGCGTAGTCGCGAACCTCCTGGCTGATTTTCATCGAGCAGAACTTCGGTCCGCACATGGAGCAGAAGTGGGCAACCTTGCCGGATTCCTGTGGCAGGGTTTCATCGTGGTAGGCGCGGGCGGTGAACGGGTCGAGCGCGAGGTTAAACTGGTCTTCCCAGCGGAATTCGAAGCGCGCTTTCGACATCGCGTTATCGCGGATCTGCGCGCCCGGATGGCCTTTCGCTAAGTCAGCGGCGTGGGCGGCAATCTTGTAGGTAATCAGCCCTTGCTTCACATCTTCCTTGTTCGGCAGGCCGAGGTGCTCTTTCGGTGTGACGTAGCATAGCATCGCGCAGCCAAACCAGCCGATCATCGCCGCACCGATCCCGGAAGTGAAGTGGTCATAGCCCGGCGCGATGTCAGTGGTTAATGGCCCTAAGGTGTAGAACGGTGCTTCGTGGCAGCTCTCCAACTCTTCGGTCATGTTGCGCTGGATCATATGCATGGGTACATGACCCGGGCCTTCAATCATCACCTGCACGTCGTATTCCCAGGCGATTTTGGTCAGCTCGCCCAGCGTATGCAGTTCGGAGAACTGCGCTTCGTCGTTCGCATCCTGAATTGAACCCGGGCGCAGGCCGTCACCCAGCGACAAGGAGACGTCGTAGGCGGCGCAGATTTCGCAAATCTCGCGGAAATGTTCGAACAGGAAGTTCTCTTTGTGATGAGAAAGGCACCATTTCGCCATAATTGAACCGCCGCGTGAGACAATGCCGGTCAGGCGTTTGGCGGTCATTGGCACGTAGCGCAGCAGCACGCCCGCGTGAATGGTGAAGTAGTCGACGCCCTGTTCAGCCTGCTCCAGCAGCGTGTCGCGGAAGGCTTCCCAGGTGAGATCTTCGGCGATCCCGTTGACCTTCTCCAGCGCCTGGTAGATCGGTACAGTACCGATCGGTACCGGACTGTTACGCAAAATCCACTCACGGGTTTCGTGGATATAGCGGCCGGTGGAGAGATCCATCACTGTGTCTGCGCCCCAGCGCGTTGACCACACCAGTTTTTCTACCTCTTCTTCGATAGAGGAGGTGACGGCAGAGTTGCCGATGTTCGCGTTAACCTTTACCAGGAAGTTACGACCGATGATCATCGGCTCGGATTCCGGGTGGTTGATATTGGCAGGAATAATCGCGCGGCCCGCGGCGACTTCATCACGCACGAATTCCGGCGTAATGTTTTCCGGCAGGCGCGCGCCAAAGCTCATCCCCGGATGCTGGTGGCGCAGCACTTCACTACGAATGCGCTCGCGGCCCATGTTTTCGCGGATGGCGATAAATTCCATCTCCGGGGTGACTATCCCCTGGCGCGCGTAATGCAGTTGGGTGACTCGCTTACCGGCTTTGGCGCGCTTTGGCGTCAGCAGGCCAGTGAAACGTAGCTCGTCCAGACCATCATCGGCCAGACGTTCTTTGGTATAAGCGGAACTACGGACGTCTAATTCTTCGCTATCGTTACGCGCGACAATCCACGGCTGGCGCAGTTTTGCCAGACCCTGCTGGACGTTTATCGCCACGTCAGGATCGCCATACGGCCCGGAGGTGTCGTACACCGGCACGGCTTCGTTCTCTTCGAACTGCGGGTTGTCTTTGCTACCGCCAATCAGCGTCGGGCTGAGCTGAATTTCGCGCATCGGAATGCGGATATCCGGCTGCGAACCAGTGATATAAATGCGTTTTGAGTTTGGAAAGGCGGTCCCTTCCAGGGTATCGATAAAATGTTGGGCTTGAGCGCGCTGTTCGCGGCGTGAAGGTTTAGTAGTGGCAGACATAGCTCATTCCAGATAAAAGTAAGGATATGGCTTGTCAGACGACGGATGAAGCAAGAGAGAAGCTCGCCCGGAGGCGATGCTATTGCAGATTGACTCTTGTTCCCTTCGCAGGTTTTAACCTGATCAGGTTCCGCGGATCCCGAATTAACGGTCTCAGCCTTTTCCACTCATGCTGTTGTGGAAAATAAGCACTCCGACAAGAAGTAACCTCAGTAAAGAGGTAATGAATGTAAGCTACGCGTTAATGCCGCAAATCTCAAGCATGACGTTTGAGAGTACTACTCTCGTGCATCGCGTCAAATACCAACATGATCAGCTTATCTTCCAGCACGAAACGGGCTTCCAGCGCCTCGCCGAGATCTGATAAAACCTGTTGGAATTCAAGGAAGTTATCATGATCAATCGCCGTTTCCAGACTGGTATCATAGTAGTTCATGATCAGCTGCGTATTGGCTTCCAGCAGCGGCCAAATTTTTGTGGCTTTTAAAAGCTGCCCGTTCCCTTCCAATTTATGGAGAATACGTTCATAAATACTGAAGTGTCCGGTGGAGAGGTAATCGACCAGGCTCTGACAAAAATCATCCAGCGCTTTTTCATTGAGTCGCATGTACGATTCTTTGCCAGGCTTAATGCCAACCAGATTGTAGTAAGCCACGAGCAGGTGCTTACGTACATGTAGCCAGCGATCAACCAGTTTATTACTTCCTCCGACGTGCTCCGTCAGGCTTTCCAGCTGGTTTAGCATGATTGACTCCGCAAGATGGTGTTAAGGAACTGCTCACCCGTAAATGTAAAAATAATGTAAACAACATGCCTGTGAAGCAAAGGTTGCGCAAGAGATATGGATCGTATAATTGAAAAATTTGATAGCGGCTGGTGGATTGTCAGTCATGAGCAAAAGTTATGGTTGCCTCATGGCGAACTGCCTTACGGCGACGCAGCCCGTTTTGATCTGACCGGGCAGCGCGCCATGCCAATAGGCGAATGGGAAGGGGAGACAGTCTGGCTGGTGCAGCAGCAGCGTCGACACGATATGGGGTCGGTACGCCAGATCATTGACCAGGATGTTGGTTTGTTTCAACTGGCCGGACGCGGCGTACAGCTGGCCGAGTTTTACCGTTCGCATAAATTCTGCGGTTACTGTGGTCATCCCATGCACCCGAGTAAAACGGAATGGGCGATGCTGTGTAGCCACTGTCGCGAACGCTACTACCCGCAAATTGCCCCCTGCATTATCGTCGCCATTCGCCGTGATGACTCTATCCTGCTCGCCCAGCATGTTCGCCATCGTAACGGTGTGCATACCGTGCTGGCAGGTTTTGTCGAAGTGGGCGAGACCCTGGAACAGGCGGTGGCGCGTGAAGTCATGGAAGAGAGCGGCATTAAGGTGAAAAATCTGCGCTACGTCACTTCTCAGCCATGGCCGTTCCCGCAGTCTTTGATGACCGCATTTATGGCGGAGTATGATAGCGGCGAAATTGTTATTGACCCGAAAGAGCTGCTGGAAGCGAACTGGTATCGCTATGACGACTTACCGCTTTTACCCCCGCCAGGCACCGTCGCGCGTCGATTGATTGAAGACACTGTGGCAATGTGTCGGGCTGAGTACGAGTAAAGAACGAGTGGTGATACACTGATGGACTGACGCAATAAGGAACTGCAAAAATGACCGAACTGAAGAACGATCGTTATCTGCGTGCGCTGCTGCGCCAGCCCGTTGATGTCACTCCGGTATGGATGATGCGCCAGGCAGGCCGCTATCTACCGGAATATAAAGCCACGCGCGCCGAGGCGGGCGATTTTATGGCGCTGTGCAAAAATGCCGAGCTGGCCTGCGAAGTCACGCTGCAGCCGCTACGTCGCTATAAACTTGATGCCGCGATCCTCTTCTCGGATATCCTGACGATTCCCGATGCGATGGGACTTGGGCTGTACTTTGAAGCCGGAGAAGGCCCACGCTTCACCTCGCCGATCGCCAGCAAGGCTGATGTCGACAAACTGCCGATCCCGGACCCGGAAGATGGCTTGGGTTACGTGATGAATGCGGTGCGCACTATTCGCCGTGAACTGAAAGGCGAAGTACCGCTGATCGGCTTCTCCGGTAGTCCGTGGACGCTGGCGACCTATATGGTCGAAGGCGGCAGCAGCAAGGCCTTCACCGTGATTAAAAAGATGATGTACGCCGATCCAAAAGCGCTGCATCTGCTGCTTGATAAGCTGGCGAAGAGCGTCACCCTGTACCTGAACGCGCAGATCAAAGCGGGCGCGCAGTCGGTGATGATTTTCGATACCTGGGGCGGCGTACTGACCGGTCGCGACTATCAGCAGTTCTCCCTGTACTACATGCACAAAATCGTCGATGGCCTGCTGCGTGAGAACGAAGGTCGTCGCGTACCGGTGACGCTGTTCACCAAAGGTGGCGGTCAGTGGCTGGAAGCGATGGCGGAAACCGGCTGTGATGCGTTAGGTCTCGACTGGACTACCGATATTGCCGATGCGCGTCGTCGTGTTGGTCATAAAGTGGCGCTACAGGGCAATATGGATCCGTCCATGCTGTATGCGCCGCCAGCCCGCATCGAAGAAGAGGTTGCGACGATTCTGGCCGGATTCGGTCACGGTGAAGGTCATGTCTTTAACCTGGGCCACGGCATTCATCAGGACGTGCCGCCGGAACATGCTGGGGTGTTTGTGGAGGCGGTGCATCGCCTGTCCGAACAATACCACCGCTAAGGAGTTATTATGGATCTCGCGTCGCTGCGCGCGCAGCAGCTTGAACTGGCCTCTTCGGTGATCCGCGAGGATCGCCTGAAGAACGATCCGCCGGATCTGATCGGCGGGGCGGACGTTGGGTTTGAGCAGGGCGGCGAAGTGACGCGAGCCGCGATGGTCTTACTGAAATACCCCTCGCTGGAACTGGTTGAATACAAGGTGGCGCGAATCGCCACCACTATGCCCTACATTCCTGGCTTTCTCTCCTTTCGCGAAACCCCCGCGCTGATGGCCGCCTGGCAGTTGCTCTCGTACAAGCCCGATCTGCTATTTGTTGACGGTCATGGTATCTCTCATCCGCGCCGTCTGGGTGTGGCCAGCCATTTTGGCCTGCTGGTGGATGTCCCGACGATCGGCGTGGCGAAAAAGCGGCTGTGCGGCAAGTTTGAGCCGCTTGCCGCCGAACCCGGAGCATTAGCCCCGTTGCTGGATAAAGGCGAACAGCTGGCATGGGTCTGGCGCAGCAAAGCACGCTGTAATCCGCTGTTTATCTCTACGGGGCACCGCGTGAGTATGGACAGCGCGCTGGCGTGGGTGCAACGCTGTATGAACGGCTATCGTCTGCCGGAACCAACACGCTGGGCAGATGCGGTGGCATCCGAACGCCCGGCTTTTACGCGGCTTGCAGCAAAAACGCCCCATATCAGGTAAACTGCCGCTAATTTCCGTATTTGAGAACTCATCATGTTACAAAATCCGATTCACCTGCGTCTGGAGAAGCTGGAAAGCTGGCAGCACGTCACATTTATGGCCTGCCTGTGCGAACGCATGTACCCAAACTACACCATGTTCTGCAAGCAAACTGAATTTGGCGATGGACAGATTTACCGCCGAATTCTGGATCTGATTTGGGAAGCGCTGACGGTTAAAGACGCGAAAATCAATTTCGATAGCCAACTGGAAAAGTTTGAAGAGGCCATTCCTTCTGCAGATGATTACGATCTGTACGGCGTTTATCCGGCGATTGATGCCTGTGTGGCATTAAGCGAACTGATGCATTCGCGTCTTAGCGGTGAAACGCTGGAGCATGCCATTGAAGTTAGTAAGGCTTCGATTACGACGGTTGCGATGCTGGAAATGACCCAGGCTGGTCGCGAAATGACCGATGAAGAGCTCAAAGAGAACCCGGCTGTTGAACAAGAATGGGATATTCAGTGGGAAATTTTCCGACTTTTAGCCGACTGTGAAGAACGCGATATTGAGCTGATAAAAGGGCTTCGTGCAGACCTGCGCGAGGCTGGTGAGAGCAATATTGGTATAAATTTTCAGCAATGACACCACAAAACGTGATTTAACGCCTGATTTGTCGTGCCTGAAGGCTTCCCATCCGCCCCCGGTCTGGTCTACATTTGGGGGGCGAAAAAAAGTGGCTATCGGTGCGTGTATGCAGGAGAGTGCTTTTCTGGCATTTCCGTCGCACTCGATGCTTAGCAAGCGATAAACACATTGTAAGGATAACTTATGAACAAGACTCAACTGATTGATGTAATTGCAGACAAAGCAGAACTGTCTAAAACACAGGCTAAAGCTGCTCTGGAATCCACTCTGGCTGCTATTACTGAGTCTCTGAAAGAAGGCGATGCTGTACAACTGGTTGGTTTCGGTACCTTCAAAGTGAACCACCGTGCTGAGCGCACTGGCCGCAACCCGCAGACCGGTAAAGAAATCAAAATTGCCGCAGCTAACGTACCGGCATTTGTTTCTGGTAAAGCACTGAAAGACGCGGTTAAGTAATTCGCGTGGCAGTGAACAGTTTTATCGAAGGGGCGGTTTCGCCCCTTTTGTCCATCTGGCGTCATTCGCTGTGGCTTTCAGGTGTTCTGTTGCTGTCTGCCTGCAGTCGCCATTCTGAACTTCCTCCGTTCACAGCCAGCGGCTATGTTGGCGATCAGGGGGCAGTACGCATTTGGCGTAAAGATTCCAGCGACGATGTTCACTTGCTCTCGGTAATTAGTCCGTGGCGTAAAGGCGATACCACCACCAGTGAATACCGCTGGCAGGGTGACTCGCTCTCTCTGATAGAACTCAACGTGTACAGTAAACCGCCGGAACATGTTCGTATACGCTTTGATGACCGGGGTGAACTGAGTTTCATGCAGCGTGAGGTCGACGGTCTTAAGCAGCAGCTTTCCAGCGATCAAATCGCGCTTTACCGCTACCGTGCCGATCAAATCCGCCAGACCAGCGATGCGTTGCGTCAGGGACGGGTGATATTGCGTCAGGGACGCTGGCATGCGAATAACACGGTCACAACCTGTGAAGGTGAGACGCTGAAGCCCGATCTTGAATCGTGGGCGATAAACCATATTGAGCGCCGCCAGAGCCATTCATCCGTAGAGGTGAGCGTGGCATGGCTGGAAGCGCCCGAAGGATCACAGCTCCTGCTGGTCGCCAACGAAGACTTCTGTCACTGGCAACCGAAAGAGAAAACCTTCTGATAATTTGCCATCAGGCAATACTGTTACCAGTGGCCCATTCCCATATGGCCGCCGCCGCGATGGTTACCGCCACCGCCGCATCCGCCGTAACCCATTCCCGCTCCGCGAGGTACGCCTGCCTGCGCCATTGCGACATCGCGTTTAACGCGTTGCTCGTCAAGGGACTGATTCAACGCCTCCATCTCTTTTGCCACGGCATTAATTTTTGCCGTGTCCGGCGAGCTGGCTGTTAGCAACGCGTTGTACTCATAACGTTTGGAGGTCAGCTGTTGGCGCAATGCGCTAGTTTGTGAGTAGTAATCATCATAAATTTTCTGCGCGGTAGCCTGCTGCTCAGCGGTCATTGGCGTACCGCCCCGTTGCTGCATTCCGTCACCATATCCCCAGTGATTCTGCGCCAGCGCCGGGGTCGAGCCCAGTGCGATAAGAGAGAGTGCAATCAGCGCCAGTTTGTTGTTCCGTTTCATGGTTCGTTCTCCTGTTGGTTAGCTTACATACCTGTTTGCATCTTCCGTGCCAAAGCGGTAATCCCAGCCCTGCGGGCGCTGTACTCGTCGTCTCTGTAGAGAAGCGAGTAAAAATGACTCGCCAGAACGCGCTAACGGGTCATTTTTACCCGCTACTTGCAGCTGTTTGTGTCTGAGGGCAGGGTTCTTAAGGAGAAAAAATGGCATGATTTCTGCTGTATACCGGCAACGATGAAAGGAACAGGTGGGTAAAGGGAGAGCGTATGCGTCTTTATAAGGACACGGCGGCCAGGTGGGCGAGCCGACTCTTGCTGGCGTCGATCCTGATTTTGGTCGGCTGGTTTTCGATTATGACCATTCGGGACTATGGGCGGGAAAGCGGCGCCGCACGGCAAACGTTACTGGAAAAAGGCAGCGTGCTGATCCGCGCTCTGGAGTCTGGTACGCGCGTAGGCATGGGAATGCGTATGCATCATGCTCAACAGCAGACGCTCCTGGAGGAAATGGCCGTACAACCCGGTGTGCTTTGGTTTGCCGTTGTTGATGAGCATGGTGTCATTATGACTCACAGCAATTCCTCAATGGTCGGCAAAACGCTCTATTCACCGGATGTTCTGCAACAGCTTAGTCCCGGGGAACAAGAAAGCTGGCGAAATATTGACATTCCAGCGAGGGACGGCGAAAAAACGCCGGCCCTGGAAATTTATCGCCAGTTTCAGCCGATGTATGGTCCTGGACGCCATGGCATGGCGCGCTGCGCCAGCAATGACGGAAAGCTTATCACGCCTGCGCAAACCATATTTATCGCCTTTGATGCCAGCGATCTGGCCGCGACTCAGGCAAGAGAGTGGCGTAACACTCTGATAGTCCTCTTTGCGCTGGCGGCTGTGCTGCTGGCCACCGTGCTGACGTTCTTCTGGTATCAGCGCTATCAGCGCTCATACAAAGAGCTGCAGGACGCGATGAAGCGTAAAGAAAAACTGATGGCGCTTGGGCATCTGGCGGCTGGGGTCGCGCATGAGATTCGTAACCCGCTTTCATCCATCAAAGGCTTAGCAAAGTATTTTGCCGAACGAACCCCCGCAGGGGGCGAGTCGCACGAACTGGCTCAGGTGATGGCGAAAGAGGCGGATCGTTTAAATCGGGTAGTGAGCGAGCTGCTGGAGCTGGTGAAACCTGCGCATCTGACGTTGCAACAGGTGGATCTTAATGAGGTCATCACCCACTCATTACACCTGGTGAGTCAGGATGCGGCAAGCCGGGAAATCCAGCTACAGTTTTCGGCCAGTTCCACGTTACCCGCGATTCAGGCCGATCCTGACCGACTGACTCAGGTTTTGTTGAACCTGTATCTGAACGCCATTCATGCGATTGGGCATCAGGGCACGATTACGGTTGAAGCGAGTGAAAGCAGCGCCGATCGCGTTAAGATCGTGGTGACCGATAGCGGGAAAGGGATTGCAGCGGAACAACTGGAGGCCATTTTTACGCCTTACTTCACGACTAAAGCTGACGGAACCGGTCTCGGGCTGGCGGTTGTGCAGAACATAGTCGAACAACACGGTGGTACCATTCAGGTGGCAAGCGTTGAGGGCAAAGGCGCGACCTTTACCCTTTGGCTGCCGACCAAAGCGAAACAACAGGATCAACAAGGATGACGCGCGGAAAAATCAATATTCTGGTGGTCGATGACGATATCAGCCACTGCACCATTTTACAGGCGTTGCTGCGCGGCTGGGGTTATGAGGTCGCGCTGGCCTATAGCGGGCGAGCGGCGCTGGAACAGGTGCGCGAACGCGTATTTGATTTAGTGCTGTGTGATGTGCGCATGGCGGAGATGGACGGCATCGCAACGCAGAAAGAGATTAAAACGCTGAATCCAGCGATTCCAGTGTTAATCATGACGGCGTTCTCCAGCGTGGAGACTGCCGTTGAGGCGCTGAAAACCGGGGCGCTGGACTACTTAATCAAGCCGCTGGATTTTGACCGTCTGCAGGAGACGCTGGAAAAGGCGCTGGCGCATACCCGGGAAACGGGCGCTGAACTGCCATCGGCGTCGGCGGTACAGTTTGGCATGATTGGCCGCAGTCCGGCGATGCAGCAGTTGCTCAACGAAATTGCGATGGTTGCTCCTTCGGATGCAACGGTGCTTATTCACGGAGACTCCGGCACGGGGAAAGAGCTGGTGGCCCGGGCGCTACATGCCAGCAGCGCCCGCTGCGATAAGCCGCTGGTGACGCTCAACTGCGCGGCGCTTAATGAATCGCTGCTGGAGTCCGAACTTTTTGGCCACGAGAAAGGCGCGTTTACCGGGGCGGATAAACGCCGAGAAGGGCGTTTTGTCGAAGCCGATGGCGGCACGTTATTTCTTGATGAAATTGGCGATATCTCACCGCTGATGCAGGTGCGTCTGCTGCGGGCTATCCAGGAGCGCGAAGTGCAGCGGGTTGGCAGCAACCAGACTATTGCGGTTGATGTCCGGCTGATCGCCGCCACGCATCGTAATCTGGCCGAGGAGGTCAGCGCCGGGCGCTTTCGCCAGGATCTCTACTATCGCCTGAACGTCGTCACCATTGAAATGCCAGCACTGTGTCAGCGTCGGGAAGATATTCCGCTTCTGGCCGAACATTTTCTCCAGCGTTTTGCCGCGCGTAACCGAAAAGCGGTGAAAGGCTTTACTCCGCAGGCGATGGATCTGCTGATCCACTATGACTGGCCGGGCAATATCCGTGAACTGGAGAACGCGGTGGAGCGGGCGGTGGTGCTGCTGACGGGCGAGTATATTACCGAGCGCGAGCTGCCGCTGGCGATTGCCGCGACGCCAATAAAAACGGAATTCAGTGGCGAGATCCAACCGCTGGTGGATGTTGAAAAAGAGGTGATTCTGGCGGCGCTGGAAAAAACGGGCGGCAACAAAACCGAAGCCGCCCGTCAGTTAGGTATTACGCGCAAAACGCTGCTGGCTAAGCTCAGCCGTTAGTTTTGCTCACGCTCGATGGCGCGCCAGCCGATGTCGTTACGGCTGAAGCTGCCGTCCCAGCGGATGTCCGTCATCAGGGCGTAAGCGCGTTGCTGCGCTTCAGCCACGGTATGACCCAGGGCGGTGGCGCACAGCACACGGCCGCCGCTGGTCAGCACTCGGTCGTCGTCAGCGAGTTTGGTGCCAGCGTGGAAGACCTTACCCTCCGTTGAAGACTCCAGCGGCAGGCCGTGGATCTCATCGCCGGTGTTGTAGTTGCCCGGATAACCTCCGGCGGCAATGACCACACCCAGCGAGGCGCGTTCATCCCACTCAGAGGTTTTCTCATCCAGCTTGCCGTCGCAGGCGGCCAGGCAAAGATCCACCAGGTCCGACTTCATGCGCAGCATGATCGGCTGGGTTTCCGGATCGCCGAAGCGGCAGTTGAACTCGATAACCTTCGGGTTGCCTTGCTTGTCGATCATCAGACCCGCGTACAGGAAACCGGTATAGGTGTTACCTTCCGCCGCCATGCCTTTCACGGTTGGCCAAATGATGCGTTCCATGGTGCGCTGGTGGACTTCATCGGTCACCACTGGGGCCGGTGAGTATGCGCCCATGCCGCCAGTGTTCGGGCCGGTATCGCCGTTACCTACGCGCTTGTGGTCCTGGCTGGTGGCCATCGGCAGCACGTGCTCGCCGTCGACCATCACGATAAAGCTTGCCTCTTCGCCGTCGAGGAACTCTTCGATAACGATACGATGTCCTGCATCGCCAAAAGCGTTACCCGCCAGCATGTCGTGAACGGCAGCTTCGGCCTCGATCAGCGTCATCGCCACGATAACGCCTTTACCGGCAGCCAGACCGTCAGCTTTGATGACGATCGGCGCGCCTTTCTCACGCAGATAGGCCAGGGCAGGCTCAATCTCGGTGAAATTCTGATATTCCGCGGTCGGGATGTTATGACGCGCGAGGAAGTCTTTGGTGAAGGCTTTGGAGCCTTCCAGTTGTGCAGCACCTTCGGTTGGGCCGAAAATTTTCAGGCCTGCGGCGCGGAAGGCATCGACCACGCCAATCACCAGCGGCGCTTCCGGACCAACGATGGTCAGATCGATCTTCTCGTTCTGGGCAAAGCTCAGCAGTGCCGGAATATCGGTTACCGCGATTGCCACGTTTTGCAGCGCGGGTTCCAGTGCGGTGCCTGCGTTACCCGGTGCAACAAAAACGGTATCGACCAGCGGCGACTGCGCCGCTTTCCAGGCCAGCGCGTGCTCGCGTCCGCCGTTGCCAATCACTAATACTTTCATCGTCTGCTCCGTGGATTAATGGCGGAAGTGGCGCATGTCGGTAAAGATCATCGCGATACCGTGTTCATCGGCAGCGGCAATGACTTCATCATCACGGATAGAGCCACCAGGCTGAATAACGCAGCTCACGCCAACGGCGGCGGCAGCATCAATACCATCGCGGAACGGGAAGAACGCGTCGGAAGCCATGGCTGAACCTTTCACTTCCAGACCTTCGTCCGCCGCTTTAATGCCCGCGATTTTGGCGGAGTACACGCGGCTCATCTGGCCTGCGCCTATGCCGATAGTCATGTTCTCTTTGGCGTAAACAATGGCGTTGGATTTCACGAACTTGGCGACCTTCCAGCAGAACAGCGCATCGCGCAGCTCTTGTTCGGTCGGCTGACGTTTGGACACTACGCGCAGTTCGCCTTCGCTCACCATACCCAGATCCCTGTCCTGAACCAGCAGTCCGCCGTTAACGCGTTTGAAGTCCAGACCCGGCACACGCTGTGCCCACTGGCCGCAGGTCAGAACGCGAACGTTCTGTTTCGCGGCGGTGATCTTCAGTGCGTCTTCGGTAGCCGATGGGGCGATGATCACTTCCACGAACTGGCGGGAGATGATGGCCTGCGCGGTTTCGGCATCCAGCTCGCGGTTAAAGGCGATGATGCCGCCGAATGCGGAGGTCGGGTCGGTTTTATAGGCGCGGTCGTAAGCATCGAGAATAGAAGTGCTTACCGCCACGCCGCACGGGTTAGCGTGCTTGACGATCACGCAGGCTGGCTCGTTGAACTCTTTCACGCACTCCAGCGCTGCGTCGGTATCAGCGATATTGTTGTAGGAAAGCGCTTTGCCCTGTACCTGCTGTGCGGTGGCAACGGACGCTTCTTTCACATTCTCTTCTATATAGAAGGCAGCCTGCTGGTGGCTGTTCTCACCGTAGCGCATATCCTGCTTCTTAATGAAATTCAGGTTCAGCGTACGCGGGAAACGGCCAGCGGCCTCTTTGCTTTCGCCGTGATAAGCCGGAACCATGCTGCCGAAGTAGTTGGCAATCATGCTGTCGTAGGCGGCGGTGTGTTCGAAGGCTTTAATCGCCAAATCGAAACGAGTGTCGAGGGTCAGAGAGCCTTCGTTAGCATCCATCTCTTTAATAATGGCGTCGTAGTCGCTGCTCTTCACCACGATAGCCACATCTTTATGGTTCTTGGCGGCGGAACGTACCATGGTCGGGCCACCGATATCGATGTTCTCTACTGCATCTTCCAGCGAGCAGCCAACGCGTGCCACGGTCTCGGCGAACGGGTACAGGTTAACGACCACCATATCGATAGGCGCGATACCGTGTTGTTCCATAATTCCGTCGTCCTGACCGCGACGACCAAGAATACCGCCGTGGACTTTGGGATGCAGGGTCTTCACGCGTCCATCCATCATTTCCGGGAAGCCGGTGTAATCGGAAACTTCGGTCACTGGCAGACCTTTCTCCGCTAACAGGCGCGCAGTGCCACCCGTTGACAGCAGCTCCACACCGCGTGCGGAAAGTGCCTGAGCGAATTCGATGATACCGGCCTTGTCAGAAACACTGAGCAGAGCGCGGCGGACTGGACGACGTTGTTGCATGGTAAATCCCCTGGATTTGACTATTACAGAGAGCGTTAGGTGAATTCTTGGCTAAAAACTCAGCTAACGCCCCTTACGGGGCATCCTTGTTGTGCGGGGGCATTGTAACGAAAACGTTTGCGCAACGCTCGCGAATTTTTAATTTTCGATTTTGACCCCTTCTTATTTCTGTTGAAAGAGGCTGTTATAAAGAGAGGATCGCAGAAACGATCGTGTGGTTTGTGGATAACTCTGTGTGTAAATGGGTATAAGGCGGGGTTTTGCTGTGGAATGCAGCACTCAGTCATTTTTCTGTCATT
>NZ_JAOWDO010000060.1:0-2693 GCF_030336535.1 Citrobacter sp. Ce006 | reverse complement strand
ACCGTCAGGCTCCAGCTTCCATTTGCAGCGGTTGTCGCCGTGTATTGTTTACCGTTCAGCGTCACTGTGATCAGAGTGCCTTCCGCCAGGTTGGCGCTGGTACCGCTCACGCTCAGATCCTGGCCTTTCTCCACCGCATTCAGCACGTTATCGCCGCTGAGGGTGTCGAAGCCAACTGACGGCAGCCCGGTATCAACGGTTACATTGTGCGTACCGCTGCCGGTATTGCCCGCCGCGTCGGTCACTGACGCAGTGACGGTCACGCTGCCATCGCTGAGGCCGGCAATCACGCTCGCCGGAACGCCCACGCTCCAGTTGCCCGCCGCGTCCAGCACGGTGGTGTAAGTCTGGCCGCCAATGGTGACGGTGACTTTATCCCCCGCTGCCGCGCCGGTGGCGGAGCCGCTGATAATCTGTGCCTGATTGTGTTCAGCCACGTTAATGACGTCATCGCCCGCGATGGTGTTGATCGTCACCGCAGGCACGGTCACGTCCACCGTCAGGTTGTGGTCAACCGACGCCGGGTTCCCCGCCTTGTCACTGACGCTCGCGGTGACGGTCACGCTGCCGTCGGTTAATCCCGCCAGGTCCGCCGCCGGAACGTTCAGCGTCCAGTTGCCGTTAGCGCCTACGGTGGTGGTGTAGTTTTTACCGTTCAGGCTCACGGTCACCGTCTGGCCCGCCTCGGCGGTACTGGTGCCGGAGATGGCGAGGTCTGACTGCGCTTCCGTGGCGTTCAGGATATCGTCAGCCGCAAGGGTACTGATGGTCACGGACGGTGCGGTCGCATCCACGCTGTACTCGCGGCCCGCAGACGCGCTGTTGCCGTTGACGTTGGTCACGCTCACCTGCACGCTGGCATCGCCGTCTTTTATGCCCGCCAGGTCAGCCGATGGGATGGTCGCCGTCCAGTTGCCACTGTCATCAACGGTGGTGGTGTAGATTTTACCGTTCAGGCTCACGGTCACGGTCTGCCCGGCTTCGACGTTGGTCGTCGCGCCGGAAAGCACCAGATCAACACCTTTTTCAGCGGCATTGATCACATCGTCGGTGGCGATGGCATTGATGCTGATCGCCACGCTCGCCAGATCGACGGTCACGTCGTGGCTGATGGTGATGGGGTTACCCGCCGCGCTGTCGCCGGTGACGCTGATTTTCACGGTGCCTTCCGGCCACGCGCCCACATCTGCCGCCGGAACCGCTGCGCTCCAGGTGCCGTCTGCCAGTACTGTGGCGGAATAGTCTTTCCCGTTCACGTTCACGGTCAGCGCGGTGCCGGGGGTCAGACCGTCGCTGGAACCGGTCACGATCAGGTTCTGATTGTGTTCAATACTGTTGACCACATCATCACCCGCCACGGTATCGACACGCAGACCCGGGAGGTTGGCGTCGATAGTCACATCACGCTCGCCGGAGCCGGTGTTACCGTGGCCGTTGGTCACGGTTGCCGAAATGCTCAAACTGCCGTTGCCCAGCGCCGTCAGCACGTCAGACGGCACATTCACTGACCAGCTCAGATCGCCCTGCACCGTCGCGGTATAGGTGTTGCCGCCAATCGTCACGGTTACGGTGTTGCCCGCTTCCGCATGGGCTACGGTACCGCTCAGGGTCTGCCCCGCAGCCACTTCCGCCGCGTTGATGACGTTATCGCCCGCCACGGTATTGATGGTGACGGTTGGCAGCGCGGTATCGACCAGCAGGTTTGCGGTATTGCTCACGCTGTTACCCACCGCGTTGGTCGCCGCGGCGTTCAGGGTGTAGTTAGCTTCACCCAGGCCCGCCAGATCGGCTGCCGGAACCGTCAGGCTCCAGCTTCCATTTGCAGCGGTTGTCGCCGTGTATTGTTTACCGTTCAGCGTCACTGTGATCAGAGTGCCTTCCGCCAGGTTGGCGCTGGTACCGCTCACGCTCAGATCCTGGCCTTTCTCCACCGCATTCAGCACGTTATCGCCGCTGAGGGTGTCGAAGCCAACTGACGGCAGCCCGGTATCAACGGTTACATTGTGCGTACCGCTGCCGGTATTGCCCGCCGCGTCGGTCACTGACGCAGTGACGGTCACGCTGCCATCGCTGAGGCCGGCAATCACGCTCGCCGGAACGCCCACGCTCCAGTTGCCCGCCGCGTCCAGCACGGTGGTGTAAGTCTGGCCGCCAATGGTGACGGTGACTTTATCCCCCGCTGCCGCGCCGGTGGCGGAGCCGCTGATAATCTGTGCCTGATTGTGTTCAGCCACGTTAATGACGTCATCGCCCGCGATGGTGTTGATCGTCACCGCAGGCACGGTCACGTCCACCGTCAGGTTGTGGTCAACCGACGCCGGGTTCCCCGCCTTGTCACTGACGCTCGCGGTGACGGTCACGCTGCCGTCGGTTAATCCCGCCAGGTCCGCCGCCGGAACGTTCAGCGTCCAGTTGCCGTTAGCGCCTACGGTGGTGGTGTAGTTTTTACCGTTCAGGCTCACGGTCACCGTCTGGCCCGCCTCGGCGGTACTGGTGCCGGAGATGGCGAGGTCTGACTGCGCTTCCGTGGCGTTCAGGATATCGTCAGCCGCAAGGGTACTGATGGTCACGGACGGTGCGGTCGCATCCACGCTGTACTCGCGGCCCGCAGACGCGCTGTTGCCGTTGACGTTGGTCACGCTCACCTGCACGCTGGCATCGCCGTCTTTTATGCCCGCCAGGTCAGCCGATGG
>NZ_JAOWDO010000059.1:0-41746 GCF_030336535.1 Citrobacter sp. Ce006 | reverse complement strand
TCCCAAACCAAGGTATTCGAGAAGCCCTGAAATGCTTTTCCCGCTGAGATTCGTCAGCGTGTCATCAAGTGGCTGTTTTCCCGCCAGCGCGTTCATCACTGTTGTCGCAAAGTTAGGATCATTCCCCAGCGCAGCCGCCAGTTCATTCAGTGTGTCCAGCGCCTCCGGCGACGAACCGACCAGCCCGGCGACGGCAGATTTCACAAACGCGGTAGTGGCAATCTGCGTATTATTCGTTGACTGAACGGCAGTAGGAGCTGTTGGCGTTCCGGTCAGGGCCGGGCTTGCCAGCGGGGCTTTCAATGCCAGCGCATTGTTAAGGGTGGTACTGAAATTCGGGTCATTATTGATAGCTGCTGCAATTTCTTTCAGCGTATCCAGCGTTGCCGGTGCGCCACCAATCAGGGCAAGAATAGCAGCCTGCACAAAGGCCGTGTTTGCAAGCTGCATGGAATTATTGCCTGCCACCGCCGTCGGCGCTTTTGGCGTACCGGTAAGTGTCGGACTGTCTTTTGGTGCATACTGCGAATGAGGATCAACAGCAGCAAGATGCTTTGCCATCAGGTCATCCACATACACCTTAAGCTCCAACACCTTGTCATCCACATATTTGCGAGTTGCCAGCACCACTGCAGGGTCTATTTTCAGGGTGATGTTATCGGTGCTGCTGGTAATCAGTACCATACGCACGGTCTGCGTACGTCCGCTGCCCTCCGCCAGCTTCGGCTTGTAGCTCTCCGGGCAGTTACCCACAGCAATCAGCGCACCGGTTTCATCAAACAGGCCGACTTCACGAATCCACCACCCGCCCTCATTTTCCGGGATCACCTGCTCAGCAATAATCTGGCTGCTGTTCTGCGGGTCGATATACAGCATATTCAGCGCTGCGCGGCGTTCCTCAGCCACTAACGCGGTCTGTTGCGCGTTGGGTGTGGGCAGCACACCACCACCGCTACCCACCGCCATATGGGTAATTTTCAACGGGACACCGAGCGCGGCGGCGCTTGCCAGTTTCGCCGCGCCGATATCCGTCAGCAGGGTGTAAAATTTTGCGCTCATGGGTTCACTCTCATCGTGTCAATAACATGGACCGCCCCGCCCTCATAAGCGGTGCCGCCGGAAATAATGGTTTCGTTGATATAGGGGTAGATCGTGATTTCTTCGCCGGTGTAGGTGGCTGCACCCACAAAATACGGGCCGCCTGTCTGCAGGTTGATGGACATACCAACCAGATGACGGCTGCATGGTTTGGCGTCACCGATCAGGCGCTCCAGTTCCAGATAGGTTTCTTCTGTTATGCCCTGGTCCTGCACGCCAATATCCAGACGGAACGTCCCCGGCGTTTCGCCGGTCTGCCACCACTCAATGATGCGGATCAGAAAGCCAAACGGCTCCACCACACGCCGCACAGCGCTGGTTGTTCCCTTGTGCTGATGGATATAAAAAGCGTCCTGCACAACGCGGCGTTTAACGCTTTCTGTCCAGCTTTCATCCCAGCGGTCAACAGAAAACGCCCAGGCAAGATAAGGCAGAAATCTGATCGGGCAGGTTGCCGGGTTCCACAAATCCCGCAGTGATACCTGCAGATCGGAAATCCCGCTGCAGGTCTGCGCCAGTCTGCGCTCAAGCGGCGACGAACCCGGCGGCAGCAGACTATTCATCCGTACCCCCGTTGGTGACACTCCATTCAGTACAGGACGCCGCCTGTGTCTTATCCAGCACCACATCCTCCAGAGGGGACGTCAGCTCCACACGCTGGACGCCCTCTACGTGCAACGCGGCATAAATGGCACTGCGGCGGATATCTCGTCCCAGCCGCGTCTGACTGGCGATGTACTTCTGCAGGCTGGCTTTTGCTTCTGCCATCACCGGCTCAGCCTCCGGCCCCGGATAAAGGAAGATCGTTGCATCCACGCTGTACGGAATAATTTCAGCGCTGCGCACCGTCAGGCGGTCTGCCACCGGGCGAACCTTTTCACTGTTAAGCGCCTGCTCAACCACTGCCAGCAGGTCTGCCCCTGCCGTACCGTCACCCTCGCGGCTCAGTACGGTAATCACCACCTCTGCCGGAGCCGGACTGGTTGCGCTGGCATCCGCCACGCGCCCGTCGGCGCTTCTGGCGTGGAACTCATAGGCTCCCGTCGGCCCTGCAACGGACAGCCCCTCAAATGCTGCAGGAATGCGCTGGCGTAATGCTTCATCACTTTCCATCACTGCGGCGACCGGCGGCACCGCGTCATTATCGGCAGGGACTACCGTCAGGCGCTTCACGTTGCAGTTGCCTGCCAGTTGCTCAAGGTCATTTCCCATGGAATAGGCCACCATGACCGCCTGCGCAGCCTCATTAATACGCTGGCGCAGCAGGATTTCTCGGTAAGTATTCTCCTGCAGCAGTTTGGTGACGGGTTCTGACTCCAGCGCTAACGTGCGCATAACGGCCTCCTGTTCATCAGCCGGATGGAGGGCCACAAAGGCGGCCTTGCGTTCTGCCAGCAATGCCTCAAAGTCCGGCACGTCCACAATCTGCGGCGGCGGTAGCCGGGAAAGGTCAATGACTGCCATTGTCTGCTCCTGTTGATACGGAAAAGGAAACCGGTGCGCCGTTATTGCTGTGTCCGGTAAGCTCAACCACCATAGAGCCGTCAAAATTGCCGTTGATGGTGATGGAGTCCAGCGTAAGGCGCGGTTCCCAGCGGTTCAGCGCCACATAGACCGCAGACATAATCTGCAGGCGCAGCGCCGGGTTCTGCGGCTGGTCAATCAGGGCAGACAGCAGGGAGCCATATTCCCGGCGGGCAAGACGGCTGCCCTGCGGCGTCAGCAGAATATCCCGCACCGACTGGCGCAGATGGTCTGTATCTGCAATGGCCTGCCCGTCGTTCCTGCTCATACCGATATACAACGTCATACCGGTCCCCCCGTGTTGTCGCCGCCTTTCAGAACACCAGTATGCTCATGGTCATCAACTACGATCCCGTTAGAACTCATTGCGCCGCCGCCCTGAGCGACGCCACCATTGATCACCACCTCGCTGTTAATGCGCGTGGTGTCAGCCTCCACCACAAACTCACCGGTTTTGTAGGTAACGCTGTCTGATGCCTCGATCACCATGGATTTGATGCCCCTGACATGCCATCGTCCGGTGGCAGGTTCATACTCAAACCAGCCCCCGTCCGGGTACTCCGTCACGCAGCCGTCCACAGAATCCGACGGCGGCGGAAATTGATTGGAGTAGATGGCGGGCAGCACAAAAGCGGTTTCCAGATTGCCGCCCATGCTCAGCACCACCACCTGCTCATCCGGCGACGGACACCACCATGTACGGGCACCACCGGCGCGCAGCGTCAGCCAGTTAATCCAGTTGGTTTCAAGCTCGCCCACTTTCACCCGGCACAGCCATTTCTTCCGGTCCACTTCGGTCACGATGCCGGTGCGGATCAGATTGGTGATAAGACGCATGATTTCGGTCAGTTGTGCATTCATTCCGTGAGAGTGCATCAACAAAACAAATCAAAAAACCTATCGTCTTTGTATGGAGTCTCTTACAATGAAGCATTAATATTATTTGTTATTTTATTAAATTTAAAAGCACTAACGACTTGAGTTATTTAAATATGATTTTATATAAATATGTAGATTCGAAAACAGCGGAAATAATACTGAATACTTCGACCTTGAAATTTTCAAAGGCATCGTCCCTAAATGATCCCTTTGAGCTAACGAGCTTGCATTACGATTCTGTATCCGAAGATGCAGAACAAGCTATGAGGTTTGTTGCAGCCTCTATGTCCTACGGTATTCTTTCACTTACCCGTAACCCTTTAAACCCTCTGATGTGGGCACATTATGCCAGGGGCGAAAAATTAGAAGGAACAAGAGGTATTTCTCTCGACATAGGAAACGGCTCCCATGCAGGATTTGTTTTTGGAATTGATGCAGACGCAGCAGGGTTAAATGAAAATGGTTCTAATGTCATTCCTGCGAAGTTTGGAAGCGTCATTTATGCTTCAACAAAACCAAAATCGCCCTTCATAAACTCTACTAATTCATTTTTCTATGAAGGCCTTCAACACATATATAACCCAGATATACTTGAGGCATTACAAAGAACATTCCTGTATAAACCAGCTTACTGGTCTTATGAGGAAGAAGTTAGAGTTGTAAGAAATGTACATAGACGTAAAACAGAAATCCAAGAGATAGAAAAATCAAGTATTAAGGAATTGTATTTAGGTTTTAGAAACTCATTTAATAAAAATTATTTAATTCAAAAGCGTGATGAAATAAACGCTATATTACCTCTTTGTAAGATTTATGTATGTGGCTTCGATCAGTCAGAGTGGACCTTTAACAAATTGCCTATTGATGAGGCTATCCGTCAATGCCTTGTTTGAAGCTATGACTCCGATAACCAGTGCAATAGCGTATCGCGGGTAACGGTTTCCACCTCATCATTCACACCCAGCAGGCGGCGCTCAGCGTAGCGGACCTCCGGGCCTTTACGGCTGACGCGGTCACGCAGGCCGTAGTGGTGAATACGAGCAATCCGCTGCACCTTACCCTCAAACTGCACGCTGGCAGAGTCGGCACTGGCTGCAGTTTTCAGGTATTTTGTGGTGCGAAGCTTTGCAAACATCTGGCGTTTGATGCGTCCCTTCTTGCTACGGGCTGTCACCCGGCGCGGCTCATAGCCGCTGCCGTCAGGATTACGCTGCATCCTGATGTTCTGCTGCTGCGTCCGGCGTAGCTGTTGCGCCAGTTGCCGCATCATACGGCTGCGTGCTGCAGGCTCCAGATTTGCCAGCAATGCCGTTAGCCAGTCATCCACCCTCTGCAACTCACCCACGTTTCACCGTCCACATTTCCTCGAATCCGTCAGGCTCCGGCACCGCTTCAACGCTTGACACGCTGCCGTCAGTGCTGACCAGCACACGCTCCGTCAGCTGCAGGTTCATACTGATATCGCATACATCATTGCGCAGAATATCCACTTCAAAGGTGAGCAGTTTTTCGCGCAGCTCCGGGTTGCTGATGGCGTCCGGCTGGTTTTCTCTGAGCCACAGCAACACGGGAGCCATCAGCAGATTCTGGTCGCCGCTGAAATCCTCGATCACCACGTTCAGGGTGTAGCGGTATTCCCATGACATAGAGCTGGCACCGGTTGCCACCAGTGAGCCGTTATCAACGAAAAGGTGCAGCTTATCCGGGTTATTGCGGATATACATTACCGCTTTATTCAGGGCGCTGCGTAAGGACTGCGGTTTGTTCACTGTTACGCTCCTGACACGCAACTATCGTGTCGACTTTGTCAGCACAGACCGCCCAGGCGGCCTCTGTTTCATCCAGCGCCGTATTCAAATCACCGTTACTGCGCGGCGCTGACCTTTCCAGGCGGCACTGCGTCACTCTGGGACAGCCATTCACGGTAAGCTGCACCTCCGGCAAGGGCCGGACGTTCGCGCAACCTGATAATGTCAGCAGGCAAAGGAGCGTCAGCCCAGCGGCGCAAATCCTCGTTTTCACGTTTCAGTTCCTCGATCCGGCGCTGGCGGCTTCGCAGCAGTGCGGTGGTCTGTTCCGCTGCCGCATAAAGCCGCGTCTGCTCCCGGCTGTTGGTTTCGGTCAGAATGGACAGGCCGATCAACTGACTGTTTTTCTTCGTCAGTTCCTGCGCTTTTCTTTTCAGCGCCTCGCCCTGCGTCTCAATGGTGTGACTGGCATTATTAAGCCGCCACGACTGCCAGCCCAGCGCCACAAGAACCAGCGCCAGCACGACCACAAGTGCGCGCGTCACGCTCCAGTACCTTTCAGACACCAGGCCAGTTCCCGCGCGCGGCGGTTCTCCAGACCTTTATTTTTTACACCATTAACGTAAATCCAGCGCGGTAGCTGGTTGCATGCCTGCCACCACTGCTGGCGATTGATATATGACACCATGGTTGACCTGCAGATCGCGCCGGTCCCCACATTGAAACCAATACTCACCAGCGCATCGTAAACATGTTGCGGGGGCTTAACCGTCAGGCAGGCATCCAGCCTTTTTTCAGTCAACAGCACATTGTTTATTAACCCCTGCGCCGCCTGCCGTTCCGTGATAGCTTTCCCCGGCACCACCCCGGATGTATTGCCAATTCCGTCAGTCCAGACACCTGCGCTGCACTGATACGGCTGCAGACGGCATCCCTCGTAATCGGCAATCAGTTTCAGCCCTTCAACGGAGGTTTTGAGCGACTGGAAACCGGGCAGCGTGGCGGCGATAGCCAGCACAACCCCGACAAGGCAGCGCTTAACGATTGAAGGATTCATATTCCCCCCGTGAAATTTTGCCATCGCGCAGCAACCTGAAAGACTGGTGTTTGTAGTACCAGTTGATAGCCAGCATCAGCACACCAATCAGTACGCCGCCAACCGTTGACGCATCCTTGAGCGACAGATCGCCCAGCCATGCCAGCAGCACGGCGATGCAGTAAGTGATAAAGGCGCTGATTCGTTCAAGCGTCATAATTCAGTCCCATAGCTGGACGGTCTGCGCTGTGGTTGACGCCGTAATGTCCGGCAGCTCCACCTGCAGCCCGTGCGGTAAAAATGGGCCGTACTCAGCCAGCCCCGGATTCGCCTGCAGAACCTGCTCAGTGACACCCTGCGTGCGCCCGTAATGACGCCAGCAAAGCGCGTCCACCGTGTCATACTGATGCGCACGCACTTTCATCAGATAAGCTCCACCGTACAGTGCGGTGCATCCTGCACCCGGCTGATGGCCCAGCGGGCATCACGCCACAGATCGCCGCTGGCCTCCGCCAGCTCCTCCCCCCGTTTCACGCCTGACGCCGTGGCGTCATAGTCCTGATAACGCTCATTGAGCACAGCGCGCGCCCAGCAAAAAACGGCGTTGTGGTAGTGCTGGATACGCTCGCTTTTGCCGTCCAGCATTTCTGCAGGAACCTCAGCAAGTGTCCGCCAGCCCAGCATCTGCTGGCGGTTGCGGAAGTCGTACAGCTCAGCGTTAACCTCAGAAATAGCCGTCAGCACAACCTGCTTTAAACGCGGCTGCGTCACCGTGCCGTCAGTTCGCATCACACTGCGAAATTCCGACAGGTCCACATCAGGCCAGAACGGCGTATTTTTGATGACCTCCGCCTGTTCCGGTGCCTGTTCGGGCGCAACAAACTTCATGCGGCTTTCTCCTGAATAAGTGGGCGGTGGACGGAATTTTGATGTGGCAGTGCCTTTCGCCATCCCGTGCCGCCCGTGCGCGGGGCACGTTCTTTAGCGGCTGTCATTGCGCAGTCTGCGCTCCAGCTGCTGCTTTTCTTTTTTCACACCGCAGCGGGGATCAAGCTGCAGCGCATGGGTAAGGTGATTCAGGGCAGACGCCGGGTTGCTTTCGCTCAGTACAGCGCCGATGGCTTTATGCAGGCGCGCCCGCGACTGGTCCGGCATATCCAGATCGGTTGTCAGGTCCAGCGTCTGCAGAAGCAGATCGGCATCAAAACCGGCAGCAGCAAGCAGAGCGCTTTGCGCCGCGTCTGCCATTTCTTCTGCCAGCACGGTCTGCACGTTACGGTTGCCCAGCGGCATCACCCAGCCATGGCGCAGCGCATGACGCCCGATTTCCAGCGCACCGGCATAATCACCGGCGTCGATACGCCACAACATCACGTACATCAGCACGTCATCCTGCTGCGCGCCTCCGGCAGCCAGCACGCCCTCTGCCCAGGCAGAATATTTCGGCAGCAGCTCCACCTTGATTTCCGCCTTTTTCACCGTGGACTGGATGCCTTTAAGCCTGCGGCGATCTTCTGCCAGTTGCAGCAGCATCAGGTCATAACCCGACGCATGGCGAACACTGCCGCCCTCACGGGCGGCCTGTTCGGCCTGAATGCGCAGGCGGTGTTGCCGTGCGGGACTCAGGCTCATGCGTTATTCCCCACCTTCCTGTGCGGCTGCCGCGCTGAAATCACCGATTTCGATGTTTTCCACCAGTGCCGCGCAACGGTAGTCCTCGACCACATACGCCTCATTGACGGATTCAAAGTTTTCAATCCGGTCACGTTTCGGGTTGTCGATAACAGAACGGCGGCGGGTGTCTTCCTGCCAGTAGATGGACAGGTTATCCAGACGGGTGATCAACAGGGCATTCGCCGGGAAGAAAGGCGCACGCACGGCCTGCAGGCCACCCATGCGTTTCTGGCTGATAATGAGATCGGCAGAGATTTTTTCGCTGTTGTCCTGCTCTTTGTTAACCAGCGGGAAATACTTGTCAGCCAGCAGTTCACGACCACAGACAACAACCAGCTCGTCATCATCCTGATACTCGACATCGATCAGCTCGTTAACGGCATCCATCACCACCGCATCCAGATTTACGTACTTGCCACCCGGACCAACTTTTACCGGCTCTGCAGTAGTGGTGCCATCTTCGGCGGTTTTGCTGCCCATAACATGATCCGGCGCGTCTTCGCGGATTTTCTGTAACCAGCCTTTATTGACGTCCTGCAGCAGCGGGTTTTCAGCACGACTGGACGTTTTGGCGCGCTTCACGCCGTTAAAGCCGATCATGATGCGGTCCAGCGCCTGACGCTTGACGATGGCGTTGCGGATACGCACCTGGAAGTCCTGGAACTTGGCCCACAGGTCCAGTTTTGCGTAGGTCAGCACCGTATCAAAGTTGGTCTGCTCGCATTTGTATTCCACGTCTTCCATCAGAGTCGGATCGGTAGGTTCGCGCTCTTTGGTGGTGGTATCGGTGGTTCCGGCAATGGTGCTGCCCACGCCCAGCCCCAGCAACTGTCCCGACTGCTCAGTGACCGGCGTGATGTTAATCAGCGTCAGGAAAGCGGCGGACTGCTGGATCTGGTCTTCCAGCGTCTGCTGCACGGACGGCTCCACGGTGAACTTGCTGGAGAGTTCTTCAACCTCCACACCGTTCAGGCGCGCCAGTTGCTGCAGGTAAGCGTTAAAGGCAAAGCGGGTTTTCTTTTTCATCGGGTTTTATGCTCCATCAGCAATTGGTCAGGGTGCCTGCCGGTGCGTCACCGCCCGGCGCGCGCTGGCGGTAATCCTTACGGCTGTCTTCGCGGCTCAGTTGCTGCTGTAACTCGGCAAAGGCGGTCTGCTGCTCCTGCAGGGAGGACTCCAGCTCAGAAAGGCGCTGGTCCTGATCGGACAGGGATTTATCAGTGCGCTCGCTCAGGATCTGCTGCTCAGTAGCGACCAGCTCCACGGCTTTATGCACATCAGAGAATCGCGCATCGTCGGTCTGCTCTTTTTTGGTGAACAGCGCAGTGACTCGGGCAAAGAGGGACGGCTTTTCGTCCTGGGCTTCTTCCAGTTCGATCAGCGTTTCAAGCGCTTCCGAAAACAGGTTTTCAGGGTTCTGCTTACGGTTTGCCAGCGGGTTATGTGCGGCGCTGGCGCTGAAAGCCAGCATTTCGGTGCCGAGACTCGCCGGATCGTCTGTTGCCGCCAGCCCCACAAGATAGGCCTTGCCGGTGTCAGCAAACTTCGGGCTGACCTCCATGGAGGTAAACAGCTTCTGGCCTTTTTTCACCAGTGCCACCAGGGAGTCCGTCGGTTCAACATCGGCGTAAAGTGCCATCTTGCCCGCCAGCGGACCGTCCTGGATTTCTTCTGCAACCAGCGCAGCCACTTTGCCGTAACGATTGAAGGCACTGTCCGGGGAATAAGACTTGATGTGCTCAAGGTTAATCAGCGCGGTATAGACCGTCGGGTTGTAGCTGGCAGCCATCTGTACCAGCCATTCACGCTGGATCTCACGCCCGTCAGTGGTGGCACCTTCCACCCCGATACGGAAACGCTTTGCTTTCACTGTCATGAGCCGTGCTCCGTTAGAAATAACTTACTGGAGCCTTATGTTTGCGGTGATGGGGGAGTGAGACAACGCGCTGTATTTGTACGGTAAACCACACAAACCGCAGCCGGGGAAAGCCGCCACCCAAGGCCGTATGTTTGGGCCATGAACACGACACTGACCCCCGCAGACCTCGATCCCCGTCGGCAGGCCATGCTGCTGTACTTTCAGGGATACCGCGTAGCCCGCATTGCTGAAATGCTGGGCGAAAAAGTTGCAACCGTTCACAGCTGGAAAAAACGCGACAAGTGGGGCGACTATGGGCCGCTGGATCAAATGCAGCTCACCACCGCCGCACGTTACTGCCAGCTCATCATGAAGGAGCAGAAAGAAGGGAAAGACTTCAAGGAAATTGACCTGCTGGCGCGCCAGTCAGAGCGCCATGCCCGGATCGGAAAATTTAACGATGGCGGGAACGAAGCTGATTTAAACCCGAAAGTTGCCAACCGTAACAAAGGGCCACGCCGCCAACCCGAAAAGAATGTTTTCACTGATGAACAGACCGAAAAGCTGGAAGAAATCTTCCGCAACGGCATGTTTGAATATCAGCGCCACTGGTGGCAGGCAGGCGTAAAACACCGCATTCGCAACCTGCTTAAGTCACGCCAGATTGGGGCAACATACTTTTTTGCCCGCGAAGCGCTGATTGATGCCATCACCACCGGGCGCAACCAGATTTTCCTTTCAGCCAGTAAGGCACAGGCGCACGTCTTTAAGCAGTACATCATCGACTTTGCAAAAGAGGTGGATGTTGAGCTGAAAGGCGACCCGATGACGCTCAGCAACGGCGCGTGCCTGTACTTTCTCGGCACCAACGCCCGCACGGCGCAGAGCTACCACGGCAACCTGTATCTGGATGAATATTTCTGGATACCGAAATTCCAGGAGCTGCGCAAAGTTGCCTCCGGTATGGCCATTCACAAGAAATGGCGACAAACCTACTTTTCCACGCCGTCCAGCCTGACCCACAGCGCCTATCCGTTCTGGTCCGGTGCGCTGTTTAACCGGGGCCGTGCCAAAGCGGACAAGGTGGATATTGACCTGACCCACAGCAACCTTGCGCGCGGCCTGCTCTGCCCTGACGGACAGTACCGCCAGATCGTCACCGTGGAGGATGCGGTGCGAGGCGGCTGTAACCTGTTCGACCTCGACCAGCTGCGCATGGAGTACAGCCCGGACGAATACCAGAACCTGCTGATGTGCGAATTTATCGACGATCTGGCGTCAGTATTCCCGCTCAGCGAGCTGCAGGCGTGCATGGTGGACAGCTGGGAAGTCTGGTCAGATTTTCAGGCGCTGGCGCTGCGCCCGTTTGGCTGGCGCGAAGTCTGGCTCGGATACGACCCGGCGAAAGGTACGCAGAACGGTGACAGCGCAGGCTGCGTGGTTATGGCGCCTCCCACTGTACCGGGCGGGAAGTTCCGTATTCTGGAGCGTCATCAGTGGCGCGGGATGGACTTCCGCGCCCAGGCGGACGCTATCAAAAAACTAACTCAGCAGTACAACGTGACCTATATCGGCATCGACTCGACCGGCGTGGGCCACGGCGTTTATGAAAACGTGAAAGCGTTTTTCCCTGCCGTCCGCGAGTTCGTTTATAACCCCAACGTCAAAAACGCCCTGGTACTCAAGGCCTACGACATTATCAGCCATCGTCGCCTGGAGTTTGACGCAGGGCACACCGACATTGCGCAGTCCTTTATGGCTATCCGCCGCGCCACCACCGCCAGCGGCAACCGCCCTACCTACGAAGCCAGCCGCAGCGAAGAGACCAGCCACGCAGATTTGGCCTGGGCAACGATGCACGCACTGTTTAACGAACCGCTGCAGGGCGAATCCGCCAATACCAGCAACATTGTGGAGATTTTTTGATGAGTGAACACTACGCCCTGACCAGCACCGCACCAGTGCACGAGGCCGAACAGCAGAAGAATACAACTCACGCCGAAGCATTCAGCTTTGGCGATCCGATCCCGGTACTAGACCGCCGCGAACTGCTGGACTATGTGGAATGCGTACAGATGGACAGATGGTATGAACCTCCGGTGAGTTTTGACGGGCTGGCGCGCACCTATCGCGCGGCCGTGCATCACAGCTCACCCATTGCGGTAAAACGCAACATTCTGACCAGCACGTTTATCCCCCACCCGCTGCTCAGCCAGCAGGCGTTCAGCCGGTTCGTGCAGGATTATCTGGTGTTTGGTAACGCCTATCTTGAGAAACGTACCAACCGGCTCGGCGGCATTCTGTCGCTGGAGCCGTCGCTGGCGAAATACACCCGCCGTGGTGTAGATCTGGATACCTACTGGTTTGTGCAATACGGCATGACCACGCAGCCCTACGAGTTCACCAAAGGCAGCATTTTTCACCTGATGGAGCCGGATTTAAACCAAGAGATTTACGGTCTGCCGGAATACCTTTCCGCCATCCCTTCGGCCTTACTGAACGAGTCCGCCACGCTGTTCCGCCGCAAGTATTACATCAACGGTAGCCATGCGGGCTTTATCATGTACATGACCGACGCCGCGCAGAACCAGGAAGACGTGAACAACATCCGCCAGGCCATGAAAAGCGCCAAAGGGCCGGGCAACTTCCGTAATCTGTTTATGTACTCACCCAACGGTAAAAAGGACGGTATCCAGATCATCCCGCTGTCAGAGGTGGCGGCAAAGGATGAGTTTTTGAACATCAAGAACGTGAGCCGGGATGACATGATGGCGGCCCACCGCGTTCCGCCGCAGATGATGGGAATTATGCCAAGTAACGTCGGTGGCTTTGGGGATGTTGAGAAAGCCAGTCGCGTATTTGTACGCAATGAATTAATGCCCTTGCAAAAAAGGCTACAAGAGCTGAACGACTGGCTGGGCGAAGAAGTGGTTAAATTTACGCCCTATATTCTTGCAGAAGAATAATTCCGAATTTATTTGTTTCTTCTTTGCTCACGCCTTGTCCTGGCTTCGATAAGGCGTTGAGGTTCAGTGTAAAGTCGCTCTAAAAACAGATAGGTAAAATCTTCAAGATCCTCAGCAGCAGCTTTATCCAAAATACCTTCATGAGCGCCATCATTTCCGTCATCTTTAACGCATTCAGCCAGTTCTCTTAAAGCTTCAGGTAAAAGGTGATTATCAAAGAGCCACTCCATTCTTAACCCTAGGCTTCTTTTTATTTTCTGTGCTGGCCCTTGTTCACCTTCAGGAACAAGACCTTTAGTCGCGTAATCAAGACAAAGTCTAAACATGGTTGCCGCTGCATTATAACAGCCGATTGCCAGACATTTTGCCCCTTCCTCATATGCGTTGTTTATGTGTTCAGGCAAAAATTCAGGTGGTTCATCTACGGCTATGTCAGCGGGTGAAACAGGTCTGCCCACTTCAACAACTTCCCTTAGCCCAAAAAGCCCACTCCCCCAATTGTAACCATCTAACGTTTTATTTTTTTCCAAAGGCCAGCACATAAACATAGTCGTTTGACGACATTCTCGACAAACGCAGTAAATCTCGTACTCGTACGTTTTTGCTCCACCTAGGTTTGTGTAAACTTTAGTGCAATTCAATCCATTAAAATCAAAAGAAATTTTTTGTGAACCACACCTTGGACAGTCGTCCACTAACGTCACCATGTCAGCCCCCTCCTACTGGTGAAACTTATGCCTTACTATTGAACATCAACGGCTTGAAAACCCAGCCCTTTGATACCACAAATTCACAAATTCAACCATGAGCGCGCGCTCGTATCCCCGCCACGCCTGCCCGCTTTGTGTAGTGGTTTTCATGCACCTGCATGGCATAAGCAAAAGCCCGCCAGAACTGGCGGGCCTGAGCAAAAACGATCCTTTTGCGATCATTCATTTTCATGCGCTATAGTCATGCAACAAACGCATACGAACCATATGGTTAGATTACTCATCAAGTCAGATGGATTTTCAGGTAGATTGCCACAGCAATTGTAAAGGAGCGAGATTGAAATGGGTGGAGAGACTTCGGCTATACAACGAGTCGCGGGTAAGATTTCTGATGATATTTTCTCAGTGTTCAAATGGGATCGTGCCGCTAGAGCGGACATGAACTGGGACTGTTGCCAAGAGGCTCATTCCAAGAAAACGCATCCAAGCGATGTTGTATTTTTCTACATTGATCCATATGAGGAGGAAATGGTCTATCTCAACACAGACCTCAAAAGTTATGCAGAAGGTACTATTGGGAAAAAAATAGTCGAGGGAGCTTTAACATCGCTTGCTTTAGCTACCGAGTGTGCAAATGTGAGTGAAGAATGGCGATTGAAATATGTTCATGATGATTCTTTAGGTTATAACGTCAGAGGGTTGTTATTCTTATATAACCATGATAATTTATATGATAAGGACTTCTATGAGAATATCACAAAAAAATTAGATCACTCATCTATAAATTGCCCTCCAAACATCAAACTACATTTACTTGACCCTTATAAAATATCAGATTTGATAAACATATCTTCTGACATAACCAAATTAATTGGTTCAGGCAAGCTTCCCCAGCCAGATAAGTTCACATATTATTACCCAGATCTTTCCCTAACAAGAATAAAACACCCTATTAATCAGACAACACCTGCAACAATTGAATTATTAACATCACCATATATTATAATAAAACATGAGGCTTTTAGTTGGCTCAGAGATAAAAACCCTGAGGGATATGTTGTTTATTACAATCAACCGGGGGATTCAGTAGACGAATTTGTTTACTTCTTTGATATGTTATCAACTTATCAAATACTAACCGAAGGTAAACCAATCGTATTACGCCATTGTCACATTCATCCAAATGAAAATGCCATTCATCACTTTGAAAGAGCGAAAAAGAAATACAGTACAGACTGGCTCTTAGGCGAGGATGAAAGACTTTTTCTTAAAATTGACTTCGACAAAACGGACAAAATTGTTGTTGAATATAATCTTGAACAAATCGGCATGGAGCAACGATAATGGCTAAAAAACTATACTTCGCAACTGACAAAAATATTTATGATGCATTGCATCATAAAAGGATAACCGCTGCAAAGTTACATGAATTATTGTTGAATAGAGGTGTGTTTTTATCACCAGAACTCGACAAGGAAATACTAATTGAGGAAATATCTAAACTTCCTCACGGATTCAATGAATTAGAACACATAAAAAAACTGGTCAAAACATATGACCCAAGAGAAAGTACTACTAGTGTAAGCTTCCAAACCTCAACAAATCAGGCTGAGTTAAAAAGTGCTGCTGAAGCACTGAAAAAAACATGCTCCCCTAGTAAAGGTCAAAGCCTGAATATTGTAGCTAAAAAAGATGGTTCGCTTACAGTAGAATACAAATATGAAGAAATAGACCTGTCTAAAACTGCATTACGCCAGATCGACAAGCGGAATGTTATAATAGAACTTCGCCCTGGAACTGACAAAGTTGAAGTACGTATGCCTCAAAACCCCGAGGCAAAAAAAGTTATTGAGAGCTTGCAAAACGAGCTATCTAAAATCAAATCCGAGCCTATCGAACGCTTCGAAATATCATTACTAGCAATAACTGATCCTACATTGCGAAGCCAGTTCTTTCAAGAATTAATGAATGGCCTACGTGGTTATGAGACTGATGACGTAACAAAAGTCGAATTAAATCGCAGTACTGATGCTAGTGAAGATGAAGACAAGGAAGAAACTATTGATACCGGATTTGTTAAGAGAGCAGTCCTGAATGGTGAAGGGGTAAATAGTTCAGCTATATTTTCTCAATTACATGAGAAGGGTTATTATATCGGGCGTATTGCATGGTCTTCAAAACCGACAAGTGGAATTGGAGATAGAATCAACGTCGAAGCATTTTTCAAAGACTCAGAGAAATGCTGTGACTTTGCTTATCAAATTAAAGGGATAAACAATCAAAAAGAAGATGGTTTCAATGTTACTATTCGCGCGGCAACGGCACAAGAGAAAAAACATATTAGTGAATTAATTGAGTCCGCCGCTGAAAATGCCTATAATATAATAATAGGGTCAGAGGTGAACGAAGATGAAAAAGGTTAAATGGCTTAAGTTAAACATACGGCTTGAGTTTGAAACAGCCGTTAGACGTCTTTCCCTTGATTCTTTTACAGAGGATAAAGGGAAAGGATTCATTTTTGACAAAATACGCCATGACTTTGCAAATGGGCGTTTTGTCGAGCGTATTGTTTATCACGATAAAATATCAAGCTTTGACGGAAGTGAAACTACCGTTGAAAGAATCGAATATCGCACTACAAATTTCAGTGTGGCTTTAGACTCTCTTCCTGTAATGCAGATTACTAACCCCCCCAGAACTTTAAAGCCTTTCTCGCAGGCTTTGGTAAAAAATCTTGGCTTAGGTGTCAGTTTGGAAGAAATTGACATAAACCCTATAGACTGGCTTAATGAAATATCTTCAAGTGTAAATATAAATTTAACACAGCTTGATATTTCAAGGGTTAGAGTCTCTGATTACGCCACGGCTAAAATGCAAATAATTGGCAGCAGTGACCTTAGAAAATATTATAAAGAGGAATTAGAGGGTAAAAAAATACGAATTGACAGGCTGGTTTGCTCTGTTAATTCATTAGAGTATTCCGGTAAGCTCAAGATCACCAATAGCGGCCTTGCTTATATTGATGTTAGAAATGAAAATGAGTTTACGAAAATCGTTTTTGATACGTTAAAAAAAGTCACCCTTCATTCATAGATGGCTTATAAGGAGTTCCTTCACCTAACGCCTCGCCTTATTCGTTGTTCAACCTAGCAGGCGTCAGAATCAAGTTCTGACGCCTGCAATGTTTCTTAATGCAGCCAGCTATCGTCCTCCCAGACCTGCTGCATAATTTCCATCACTCGATTTTTGTCTTCATCCAGTTTTAACCCACTCAGTTCAATACCATTGGCGCTGCCCTTGCGGATACGAATTGCTGTTTTGGGATACAGAGGGCGCAAATTACGGTAAAGCTCGGATTCAAGGGCTTCCAGTGTGGCCTGGCTAATCTTCTGCTCTTTATCGATCATTATTTCAATGCGCATACGGATTCCCTTTAACTGGTAACGTCCATTGACCGGCTGTATTCATGGCTGCGAATTTTCGCCATCAGCTCGTCTGTCAGTTCGGACACCCACTGGATAGCCAGCCGCTTTTCTTCGTCGCTGCACTCACTAGCCGCTACAAGCTTGATAAAAAAATCAATACGCTGGAGCTTCAATGACTCCAAAAGATAGTCCTGCATCTTCCCTCCTATCATTATACGGATACACAATCACTGTATATATATCCACTGTTTATATAAACAGTATAGTAGGAAAGAAAAAATGTAAAACTCTTTTTTGTCAGTTAATTGGATGTACTGATGTCAGTCAATAAAGCACGAAATGTTAAACAGCAGTCTTAGTACCACTGACGCCATTTGTCATCTTCCTGCAGCCGCTGGTTACGGTAAAAAATACGTAAACCGGCACCAGATGGAATACTGCCGCCGCGCAGAAGCAGGTCAATCTCCGATGTACTACCTTCAAACCCCCTGGTAGTCAGTTCTGCCTCAAGCTGCAGGCGCTGCTGCTCCGAAATACTCTGTATGTATGCTTTTTTCCGCTTCGGTTTTACCAGTCTCAACCTGGCTGTCAGCTCCCGCCGTTCCTTCTGGCCCATGTTGTGGAGATATTCCTGCAGCTCCTTCTCATCCATGGTTTTAATATCGGGTAAATCACCCCCTGATTTGTTCAGATTTTCAACAAGGGGACAGTTATTGCCACGAGTCCAAGGGGCGCAAGCGCCCTGGTCGGCTATCGCCTCCTTAACGTCAACGGCCTTGCGAACCATTTTCCACTTGACCGCATGCGTGCAAATCTTGCCCTCTGCTATCGGGGACCAGATGCCATAAATACGGATACCGTGATCGCCGTAGGCGCTCGGCTCGTCGTTAAGTTCGTAGGCTGTTCTGACAAGGTGATGCTTGCGGGGAACCAGCACACCGCCCTGTTTCATGATGTAGGTGGCAAAGCAACCCGCATCAGCGGCAGCCAGCACGGCATCAAGACGCGGGTTATCCAGAACCGGCGCACCCGCTTTGCGTTCGCCCTGCACTCTCGCGGCCTGACCAGCCAGCAAACGCAGCTCGCGGTATGCCTGACGCCCCGGAATACCAAAGAAACGGAACTGCTGAACACGATGCAGTGACGCCCAAGCACTAACATGCTCGGCGCTGTCGCGCAGTGATCTGCCTGTTTCTTTGCTGATTTCTTTAGCCAGCCCGCGCCCGTCGATGTTCTTACTGATGTATTTGGCGATGTAGCTGGTCGGCGTGCCCTTGCGCGGGTTGATTAGCTCTGACTTGAAACGCGGCCCCGTGTTGTTGCCCAGCTCCTCGCGGTCTTCACGGATGGCAAACTTACGCAGTAATGCGGTAATGGATCGGCGATCTTTTTTGCGCATGAAGCACAGCAGGTGCCAGTGCACGGTGCCGTCATGGTGCGGTTCTGCAACGCGGACGCCATACCAGCGCAGCCCGGCTTTGTGCATTGCCTTGCGGAAAGCCGCGAACGTATCAACCAGGTAATCACTGCTCTGGCGGACAGTGGCACTGGTCCACTTTGGATTTGGTCTGCCGTTGTTGAGGGTTGCGTGGAAGCGTGACGGGCAGGTGATGGTATAGAACACTGCGCAGTCTCCGCGCATTTCCGCGATCAGCTCCAGCCCTTTCACACAGGCCATCATTTCATTACGACGGTGCGCCGGGTTGCTGCTGCTGGCATTCACCACGTCTTCCATATCCAGCGTGTCGCCGTCTGCATTAACCAGTTCGTGCGACTGGAAAAACTCCAGCGATTTGCGACGCTGCTCGCGTTTGTGGATCACGGCTTCATAGCTGACATACGGCGATGCTTTCTTGTTGACCAGGCAGACCGCGCGCAGTTGTTCCTCCCGCCATTCGCAGCGCATCTGCCACAGCTTGCGATACCACCAGTCTGCGCATAGCATGCGTGCCAGCGAGGGCGGGATAAGCTCATAAGGCACGGGTTTACGGCGGCGTTTCTTGCGGCGCAGTTTCTCACATGCAGGGGGTATAACCTCAAGTCGCATAGTTTCTGCAGCGACTTTTTCCCATGTCTGCCTGATTTCCTCCAGTTCTACATCATCACTTGCAGACAGACCGCCCCAGCCCGCATCAAGACACATGCTCATGTGTGCCGCAACCAGCGTGGAAAGACGTTTGACCTGATCCTGACTCATTTCAGGCAGAACCAGCAGCCCCTCCAGCCCGTCATGGCTCGCCATGAACCGGAATGAGGCAGACACCTGGCTATCACGCACGCGCTCCAGCCGCTCAAGGCACGGCCTGATAGTTTCGCGCAGGTAACGGGAATACGCTTTCGGGCGCCCCAGGCTATGGAAGTATTTAATCCGCTCCAGCAAGGGTTTGCTGATATGGGTGGGCATGGCGCTTACATCAGCCAGGATAACCAAATCAGGGTTAACTCGCTGTTGCTCGCGAGCCATTTTGGCATGACTAACCAGCCGATCCTGTTCCATTTCACGCTGGACAGGATCACGGGATTCATTGAAGAAATAGCGTTCCCAAACCTCATCACTCAGCGCCTCACGGCGCAGCTGCTCCTGCTCGTTATCCGCAGCGTAAAGAGCGATCAGGTTTGAAAGCGCAGACTCCGGCGCAACTTCCGCCGGGTCCAGATAGGGGTTAACCGCTTGTTTGGGCAAATTCCACGAATAAGGCCCGGCAACATTCTCAACGCTACCGGGATTTTCAGTTACAAACGTGGCGGCAAGACGGCCTGTACTGATTTCCGTCACTCGCAGACTCCCGCATAAACACTGCTGCACACCGCCTTATCATTCATGCCTGCAAGCAGGTCGAACTGCACACCGCCACGAGTGGTTAAGGCCCAGTCGCGATAAGACTCAATGCCATAAGCATCAACGGTAATGACTTCAATACGTTTTTCAGCACGGCGCGGGTCATGCGTGGACGGGAAGAATGTTGAATTGCCACGCCGTGAACATTCCGCAACCATCCTCTCCCATTCAGCCACACGGCGGATTTCGTCAGGCCAGCGCTGGAAAATTTCTGCAAGCTCGGACTTGCGGGCGTGAATACATGGCATACACCCGACACGGCTGCAGCCCTGCAGATAAAGTGGGTTAGGCTTAATGCCATGGCGTCTGGCAAGGGCGAATACATCTTCATGCCGCCAGTTGAGGATCGGACGATAAACATGAAGGCCCGGTGTATCGTCAGCGTCTTCCTCCCACTCAGACAGCAAAGCACGCTCTGGAGATTCCTGTGCCCTCACACCTTGCCAGAGAATCACCTCATCGTGATTTTCAAGTGCGGGTAATACCACCTGATCACGAACAGGGTGATGCTTCAATTCAAGTGAGCAAAACCTTGCTTTCGTACTTGGAAAACGCCCCTTCCACATACATAAGTCAAGAAACGGATTGCCGGTTGGTTTAAGGATTTCCAGTGCCCGATGGATACGCTCTGCAGCCTCATCCGGCGACATACCACATTCCTGAACCAGAGAAACGGGCCACTTTTCAGCAATGAATTTACGTTTTCCTTCTATCTGACGTGTGAAATCAGCTTTAACGCGGATAACCTTGCCCAGCTTTGACTCCAGATAATCCAGATATTCCATCGTCTGCGGGTGTTCATGGCCCGTATCAGCAAAGACAGAAATATGCGGAACGTCGTTTTCGATAGCTCTTAGCCACTGTGCAAGGCTATCTTTTCCGCCTGAAATACTGATGCTATTGATGGTGCTGGCAGTGAAACAGCGTGGATCGATGGCATTCATACGCGTACCTCAACGGTACGGTCTGGGCCTCTGGCAAAATCCACACCAAACCAGCACGCTGACTTTGTCGCGATGATTTCTACTGCAGATTTACCATCACCTGCAGCCACACCCATGCTGCGCTTTGCGGTGATACGGTGGATGGTAAAGTTACGATAAAGAGAACGGGTTAAAGACGTGTCACTATTGGACACAATAACCGGATGCCCTTCCGATGACCGGCGTTCAAGAATAGACGCCAGACGATACTGATCATCCTCAGTAAAACCGGCAGTGTGATAACCGCTAAATGTACCGTCGTATGGAGGATCGCAGTAAACAACATCACCAGTCTGCAGCATCGCCAATGTTTCGTCATAGCTGGCACAGATAAACGTTGCTCGCTGGGCTTTTTCTGCGAATGCACGTATTTCGATTTCATGGAAATACGGTTTTTTATAATTACCGTAAGGGGTATTGAAATGACCGCCTAAGTTATAGCGGCATAATCCACGATAACAATGGCGATTAAGATAAAGAAACATAGCTGCGCGCCATTCTGCGGGCCAGTAGCGATCACAGTTAAATTCCTTACGTATACCGTAATAATCTTCTGCAGTGTTATTCTTATCAAAGAACCCTTTCGCAATAGTAATTAGTAATTCAGACCCGTTTTTAATGACGCTGTAAAGGCTGATCAGGTCAGGATTAATATCCGCGACAAGATAATGAGGATAGTCTGTCGCCATCATCACAGCACAGGAACCCGCGAAAGGTTCAACCAGCCGCGAGCCAGCAGGAAGGTGCTTAATCAATTCCGGCATGATAGCGGTTTTATTTCCCGCCCATTTCAGGATAGTGGTCATATAGCTCCCCCTGAAATGACATAGGAGAGAGCCTCAAACGGCGTTAATGAGCGAATAGAAAGAATTACCCATTGCCCTTCCACTGCCACAACTTCATTAATCGGCAAAGTGTGGGTAATAACAGCGGCCCATTCCCGACCAGTATATGAACCGTGTTTCCATTCGCAGAGAGAAAGGACATCACCTACTTTGTAGCCGCGATCATCTTTGCGAAGCTCTGCCTTTTTGCTGCCAGCGACTACGGCATTAAAATACTTAGGTGCAATTTTTATCTGATGGATGCGCATAGTCATACTGCACCTCCGTTATAGTGTTTGCCTTTCAGCTCTGCGATTTCCTGACAAGTGACACAGCACTGCACGCCTGGAATGGCGCGACGGCGTGCTGGCGGGATCGGTGCATCACAATCAATGCAAAGTACACGGGAAACGCCCGGCGTTCTGTTGCGGGCGGTGTGGATGTGGCGCTGACGTTCTTCTTCAACGCGCTGCTGTACAAGGTCCATTGAATCAGCCATCAGTGGATCTCCTGCGCTTCGTTCTGAATGTTTTCAGCAGCAATACGCAGCAGCTCCGCCGCTTCAACGTGATTAAGCTGGCGTGACGTGATATGGCAAGCCAGGCTATCAAGACGGGCTGCCATTACCGCAGCACGTGCACGGCGTTCTTCCATGCGCGCATCAGTCAGCATCTGGTTAAGGCCAGCATCATCTGGTCCTGTTTTGGTGATTCGGGTTTCAATATTTCGCATTGTTGTTTCTCCTGAATTTGGGCAATAAGATGCCCGGCGGGTTTACGCCTTTAATTTCGGTTGTGAATTAGTTCGGCATGGCTAGCCGATTTGGAAATAAACTCACCACTGTACGGAAATGGTTCATTGCTTTAATCAGCTCCCGCTTTTCGTCAGTCGTCAGCTCACTAACATTGACGCTATGACGTTCCGCCGGAATCTTTGCTATAAAGAATATTGCGGCTAGTGCGCGTTTATTCTGCTCATGGTTAATATCCCGTTGGTCCCGCATATCGCTAATAAAGCGCTCCAGTTCTGAATCAATATTTAAGCCAAACACTTTCGCCCTTAATTCCGCGATGTGGTTTAACCCATTAAGACGGAGGCCAGCGCTTAGCGGAACAGTCGCAGCATCGCCTTCAATAGCCATGGTTTCCCCTGCTTTTTAGTGGACAGTTCAGCCAACAGCGCATCCTGAGAACAGCACGGGTGCCAGCGCTTGCCATCCTTTCCCATAATCCAGCCATGACCGCAGTGCATTGCAGGACTTTGCTTAACGAGCAGAGATGCAAAGGATGGTTCTTTAGTCAGCATAGCCACCTCAGATCAGACCGAACGAAGCGCCCAGGCCCGTCACGGTATCTACCGCGCTTGCCATCGCCGGATTCGCCTGCAAACGCGCATGCAATGAAATTGCGGTGAGTGCCATAAGGCGCGTAACAGAGTTGATGCTATTGATCACATCGCGGCGGCCTGCACTGGTTTTCACATCACCGGATACTGCGCCTGCAGCTACACGCCCAATCTCCGCAGTTGCACTCATGACGTAATGTGGCAGGTTCTCTTTTGCCACTTCATTCAATGGCACGCACGGCAGGCAATGGATTTGAGCCAGAAAACCGTCAACCAGCGTTGAGTCTTCGGTAATATCAGTCAGTAGCCAGATCTCCGGCGGTGTGAGCTGATGGGGCTGCTCAGGGTTAAGCTTGTTGCGCAGCGTCTGGACCTTCATTCCTGCGCGGTCTGCCAGCTTCGCTATATTGTGACGCAGTGCGAAAGCGCGGCAGGCTTCATCAAAGTGAGGATGTTTGGAAACACGAAAATCAAACATGTTGAGAGTCCTTTTCTATCCCAGAATGTAACTATCAGGCTTGCATTGTGACTTCGCAGTCAGCAGCAGCTTCGATAGTTAGGGCAACCATGTTGATTTCTATAAGTCCGTTCACACCTAATTTCTTTCTGATAGGCAAACGATTTTCGCGATACATCTGGCGAACGGTGCCTTCTTTGTAACCTGTGCGACGGCAGAACTCTTCGACAGTAATGTACGGTTCCGAAATCACGAGATTAATTGATGGGCGCATTGAAAGTTTACGGGTCATGATGCAGTATCCTCTGTTGAGTTCTAGCCAACTCTATTAATCACTATTAAGCACGTCTTGATACGACGAGTGAATATTAGGATCACAAATTGGAAAGGTCAACGAAAGATTTTACGATTCGTAAAGCCCAATCTTTACCAGTGGGTGGTAAAGATCCCATTGAGCGTATCGTTCAAGCATATGGTTTTTCATCACGTCAGGCACTGTGTCGCCACTTAGATGTATCGCAAAGCACAATGGCTAACCGCATAATGCGTGGGAATTTTCCTGCCGACTGGGTGCTGATTTGCGCGATGGAGACGGGTACGTCCTTAGAGTGGTTAACCTATGGGCGTGGGGATTCAAAAATCACAAATCAGGATATTTCACCAACAAAAATCGAACTAAAAAACATTACAAATGGGAAGTTTTCATCATCAGATTGGGTTGAGTATGATGCACAGCTACTGCCTTGTGAAGTTAACACGCCATTACTGATCCGATTTGAGAAACAGACCTTCTTAGTTGATGAAACTGAGGCCGAAGTCACCGATGGCCTTTGGTTGATTGAGATTGATGGATTTGTCAGCGTGAAAGAACTTTATCGTTTCCCCGGCGGACGTATCCGCGTAGAGAACGGCAAAGCATCGTTTGAATGTAAAGCAGAAGAGATCACAGTGCTGGGGAAGGTGGTCGCTCGCACTGAATATTTTTAAGGAAAGAAATGGCTGTTAGTAAATTACCCTCCGGCAAATGGCAAGCGCAGGTTTTCCCCAACGGACGCGATGGAAAGCGTATCCGTCGCCAGTTTGCAACGAAAGGCGAAGCACTTTCTTATGAGAAGTACGTAAAAGAACAGGCTCAGGATAAGCCCTGGCTGGGTGAGAAAGCGGATAAGCGACGGGTAATTGACTTGGTTGAACTCTGGTTCAACACGCACGGCATCACATTAGCGGATGGTGAGAAGCGACAAACCACCATGGCGTTTGCATGCGAGGCAATGGGAAACCCACTCGCAACAGAGTTTAATGCGAAAATTTTTGCGTCCTATCGCGAGCAGCGGTTAAGCGGGAAGATCACCCGCTCCAGCAGAGTGAAGACTGTTACGCCACGCACGGTTAATTTAGAACTGGCGTATTTCAGAGCCATGTTTAACGAGCTGCGCCGGTTTAATGAATGGGCTGCACCGAACCCCTTAGAGAACGTGCGCGAGTTTAAAATTGGTGAATCAGAGATGGCTTATCTCACCATTGAAGAAATCCGCACTCTACTCGCTGAATGTGAAAAGAGCCGTTCTCAAGATCTGACAACAGTTGTTAAAATTTGCCTATCAACCGGAGCACGATGGAGTGAAGCGGAAGGCTTGAAAGGAAACCAGATTCGCGCAGGGCAAATAATTTTCGTGAAAACGAAAGGCAAGAAAAACCGCGCGGTGCCGATAACAGAAAAATTACAGGCTGAACTGCCATCGAGCAGGAAAGCGCAATCGCTCTTTAAACCATGTTATTCAGCCTTTAGAAAAGCTATGCAACGCGCTGGCATTGAGACACCTGCTGGGCAACTAACGCATGTTTTGCGCCACACCTTCGCCTCACATTTTATGATGAATGGCGGCAACATTCTCGTCCTTCAACGGATACTGGGCCACACGGATATAAAAGTGACGATGCGATATGCGCATTTTGCACCTGACCATTTGTCTGAAGCGAAGTTTCTTAACCCAATATTTCGGATAGATTAATCATGAAACTAGATTTTCAAATACAAATAAAATCATACTGTTAAATATAACTTATTGATTGGTAAAATCAGAGCATGAACGATAGAACAAAATTTTGAACTGTATCGACAAACAGAGAAGAATTGAAAGTTTGTTAACTAAAAACCATTAATTGAAAAAGGAATTATTATGAATGATCTTGAGAATCAAATACTTGAACTTCAGAAAGAAGTAGCTTATGACAGTAAAGACTACCCTATAGAGGTCTTAGTAAACAAATACACTAAAGATATTGAAAGTGATGATAATGAAATTTATGTCCCTGATTATCAGCGTGAGTTTGTTTGGAGTGATACAAGACAGTCACGTTTGATTGAGTCAATCGTGTTGGGACTTCCAGTCCCTCCTATCTTTCTTGCAGAAAACAAAAATGGAAGACTGGAGATTGTTGATGGCTCTCAGAGGATTAGAACTTTAAGTGCATTTGTCAGCGATGGATTAACTCTATCTGGCTTAAATAAAATTACAAAACTAAACGGGATGTCTTTTAAAGATTTAGATATTTCAAGAAAAAGGAAGTTTAACAATACTACTATCTCTGTTTTTGTCCTTTCTGAAAATGCTACCGATGAAGTTAAAAATGATCTATTTGAAAGAATAAATAAAGGCAGTGATATATTAAGAAATATGGAGACTAGAAAAGGAGTATATAGAAGTGAATTTACAAGTTTTATATATTCTGAATGTGCGAAAAACGATCAATTCCAAAGAGTAATTAAATTATCAAAAACAGTAGCTAATCGACAAGAACATGAAGAACTAATTCTCAGATTCTTCGCATTATCAGATTCGTATCCTAAATATAGTGCATTTGGTAGAAGTCTTACTAATGCGCTTGACAACTACATGATCAGTAAAAAAAATGAATTTAGTGCTGAAGAGAAATCAAAAAAATTAGCCGAATTCAATCAAATGATCAACTTTGTAATAGATAATTTCAAGTATGGTTTCGCAAAAGACAACGATTCGGATGTCTATAGAATATTATTCGAAGCTATTTCCGTAGGTACTATACTAGCATTACGGGAAAAGCCATCATTATCTTTAAGAGAAAAACTTGATATTAAATATTGTTTAGCCGACAAATCTTTTAAAAAGGCTACGGCTGGGCAACAGAGAACTCACTCTCAAGCAAGTTTACTTACACGAATTGACTTCATCAAAAGAAGATTATTGGAGTTGTCAAAATGAACTCCGTTCGTCGCGATTTTGAGATAAGATGCAAAATAAGTAATACATTCTTATCACATATTGAAGAAATTTCCTCTGCCAATGGAAATGTTGAAATTAGCATCATTTTAAAATCTAGTTTCTATATTTCATTATATAATAACATTGAAGCGACAATTTACTCTATTCTGGAGAGATTTCATGAGGAGATATCTAGACATAAGTATCAAGATCTTATCAAAGATATTAAATCAAAAATTGTTTTATATCATTTCGGTAATTCTCAAGAAATGACACTGGCAAAAAAAATAAAGCTATCAGACAAGATAACATCTGGGGATTATACCCTTCCACAACTAAAGGAATTTATGGATGTCAAAACTGTTTTTTCCGGAAATCTAAATTTAAAAATTATTCGAGAAATATTTAAATCATACGGCTTACCAATTAAGAAGATAAACGGTAACCCAGAACATCTTCTCTCTGTCACAACCAAAAGGAATAAAATAGCTCACGGCGAACAATCATTAATTGAAGCTGGGAGGATAAGTAATAAAAATTTAAAAGCAGTTATGGTTTCGGTTGATTCAATTCTTGATGATATAATTATTAAGTCTGGTGAGTATTTGAACAATCAAAGATTTCTTCTTTCTGCCTCATTTTAATATTATTAATAGGTTGCACATTTTTAAATGTGCAACCACTCTTAAAAATCAGTATTTATTAAAAATTCGACTTAAAAGTAAAAAATAAGAATTATAAAGTTGTGCCATTAAATTTAGCAGTGATAATTAAACCACATTTAACCTACACTTAAGATATTTACAAACACGTAAAAATTGGCAGCAAAGTGGCAGCAGAGCGTAACACCATGTACCACTTTTCATCACTATACGTTCTAAATAAATTTTTAAAAACAGTAAGTTGCTGATTTGTATCGTTACAATATGGGACTCATAATCGCTTGGTCGCTGGTTCAAGTCCAGCAGGGGCCACCAAACTTCAAGGACTTGCGAGAAATCGCAGGTCCTTTTTCTTTGGGTGCCATTTGGGTCAGGAAAGTTATTGCCTCCGAGTCCTGTTCATCTCGCTGCCAGCGTTCGCGTAAAGTGCAGGGCGATGATGTCATGCAGTTTATCGATCGGTACGTTGATGGCCCCGGCTTCTGCCGGCTCATACATGAATACTTTGAAGAATAATCTGTCGTCGGGTGAACGGAAGCAACGCCAGCGATTGTTCTATGATCTGCAGGCCGTCAGATTTATTCCTACGGGATCTCAGCGTGAAAAATCATTACGCTCCGGTAATGGACGTAGGGGATTCACAAAAATAATATCTATCTGATATTATTTTTGGTGCATATATAATCGTGATTACAAGCCCAGCGCTCTATCATCTCAGATAAAAAAATTGATAGAATCTGAATTTGTAGACAAAACAAACAGGACCATGGTGTGACACCAGGCATTCATATTATTTGAAACTTTGTTTAGCACGTTCATTATTTAGCCATTGCTTAAGCGCTGTAAGCTTAGCCACACCATTTCTTCTATAGACGTATACAGACTTTGCCGGGAGTCCCAAAGTTTGAGAAAAATTTTTCACTGTCTCTCCTCGGTAGTAACGGATGGCGACAGCCAACTCCCTTAAAGATAACCTCTTGATTTTTCTGTTTTTATATTTAATCCCTTCACTGAGAATTGACTCAACTCTGATAAAGTCCTGACTCAGGAGCTGTTCACAGGATAAATTAGCATCCGTGCAAAAAACTTTTGACAAAAGGGTTTCATTATTAATCAGCGGGCTTAAAATAAAGCTAACCCATGCAGGAGGAAAATCAGAAATAATATATACTGATGAACTACACTTTGTGTTGCAAATAATACTCGCTGTTTTTTTCAGCGCACTAAGAATAGTATCAATATTACCATTCAGATACACAAAAATGCATACTTCACCACTCTCTGGAAACAATAGCAATTCATCACCGGAGAGATACTCCTGGTCACAGGATATTCTCTTAGGTGCCTCACTCTCATGCATGAAAAGTGCTGTGGCGCCTTCACAAGCATAACTACAACAAGAGATGATATAATAGTGATTATATTTTTTAATTGAAGGCAAAGATGAATTACAAATCATATTCATTCCCTATAATAATAGTTATAATGAAAAATTGACCAGGAATCTACCCAATAATAAAAATGTTACCTTTTTCTAATAAATGTAACAAAGCAATGCTTTAAAACTTAATTCAAGCATAACAAACATAAAACAAGAGGACCACACAATTATCAACAAAAAACATCAAAAAAAGCCATTACCTTTAACCCTTAGTATAAAAGATAATAAAGATCACATCACTTATCATTATTTGCCATGTACATTTCTGATCTTATTTCGCTGCAAAATAAACCCAATAATCTACAGCCCATTTTTGGAAAGTTGGCATACCAGACTTCGTGTTTCCCGTATAAAATATCACCTTATGATCAGAATATGATTAGATATTAAAAGTATTATTATTATTCTCAATGTATAATAAGTGGCGACTAACCATCTGAAAGGACCAATATACCAACGTTATTTAAATAATTAAACATAGGGGCTACCATATGGAAACAAAAATTTCCCCAGAGGCATTGCTTCATCGAAGAAACCTTATAAAAGCTAACCCTAAATTTAAAGAAGCCATAAGAGAACACTATCAAATCAATGATAAAATTTATAAGAAACAACCTTTGTTCTACAAAGTAATGCTTCAGGAATCAAGATTCAACATCGCACTCTCAATGTGTTGTTTTGTTTTTGGTAACCAGGCATCATGTATATCAGAGATTAAAGAGCTCTGCTCCAGATATCAAATCGCCAGTCCTAATAGCGTTATTGCAATCATTACGCTATTAAAAACAACGAACAGAATTAAAACATGGCGTAGCCAGGAAGACAGAAGGAAAATCCTGATCACGCCAACGCAAAAAGGAATCGATGAACTTAAAAGATATATGTCTGGCGCGTTTTCGCCTTTGAATCTGCTCTACCCTGAATATAATATTTCAGTAGATTCACTGGATGATGAAGCGCCACGGTATGATTTTTTCAAACGCGCATCCCAATATCTTTTTCGCGGAGTAACCTTCAAAAAAATCCTGCCTGAAGTCGGGATATTTATTGAAAAAGATGGTGGGCGAATGATTATGCTTTATCTTTACTTGCAAGCTATAGAAAAACTGACCAGTCGTGGTGCAGTCATTAATTATTCATCAAATCTACTGGCCAAAGAATTCTTTGTGTCACGGATTCATGTCAGCAGGATTATAAAGGTTGCCCAGGACACTGGTTACCTAAGAGAAAGAGCAGACGGATTGATTGAGATTTATCCTTCATTTATTCAGCTTGTCGAAAACTATGCAGGTCTGTATTTTGCTTATGTCATGCACTATCTGAATATACATCCTGAAAAATAGTTAAATCACCCCCCATTCTTTCGTGCTAGCTTGTGGTAAGTTACAAGCGATCGATTTGCGTCGATCGCTTTTTTTTATCTTTCGCGTAACGCCTCTTTTGCTTTGTTCAATGGCTTTAACAAATAATCAAGAATCGATTTACTACCTGTTTTTATATCTACAGTTGCAATCATGCCAGGAAATATAGGAAACTCTTTACCCTGCTTATTTTCAAGATGATTAGTGTTTGTTCTGATATAGACACGATAAAAATAGACATCACGTTTTACATCATCCTGGATTGTATCCGGTGAAATCATCGTCACTTCACCCTGCAGACCACCATAAATAGAATAATCATAAGCGGTAATTTTAACTAACGCTTTCTGTCCTGGGTGAATGAATGCAACATCTCTGGGAGAGATTTTTGCTTCAATAACCATTTGGTCATCCAGTGGAACCAGAGTCATCAGTTTTCCATTCGGCGGAATAACACCACCGACTGTCGTCACATCGATATCTTTAACAATACTTCTCACCGGTGCATTGAAAGTCAGTCGGGTTAATGAATCCTCACGGCCTTTCATTACAGAACGTTGCGCTTCAATTTCGGCATTCGCTTTAGCTAATTCTTCGCGTGCGCGCACAACGTATTGATTCTGCATTTCTGTCACTTTATTATCTAATTCGTTCTTTTGCCGTTGCAGACGAAGAACTTCCACATTACTGGCAGCGCCCTGCTTTACCAAAGGCTGGGTGAGAGCCAACTCTCTTTGAATCAACGCCATCCCCTGACGCAATCCAGCAACCCCCTTTTCCAGACTTTCGCGGCGTGAAGTAAAAAGTGCTGTCTCTTGTCTGACCAGGTCGACATCATCATCCAGTTCAGCCGGAAAAGTAAGTTCTGTACCATTCACTTCGGCAGTCAAACGTGAAGCAGTTGCCAGCGCCGCATTTAACCGGGATTCACTTTCCAGAACACTGGATTCTGTTTTTGTGCGATCCAGTTGCGCAACCTGCTGCCCGCGTTCAACGATATCGCCTTCCTGAACAAGCAATTTATGGATGATTCCACCTTCCAGCGACTGGATAACCTGCTCATGTGAAGAAGGCACTACTTTACCGCTTCCGGTTGTAACTTCATCAAGTTGAAACCACCCCGCCCATGCGATGAAAACAACAAGCATAGACACCACGCTCCATACCACCAGACTCGAGCGAGGAAGATGGGGCTCCTGAAGACGACTGTTAAAACGACTGAAATCGCTCATACGCCCTCCTCATTAACTACCGGTTTTTGAGAAGTGGCTTTTTTCATTGTTACCGTACGTTGGCCCGCTTTTTGTGGAGCCATACCATGTTCACGAAGAATGCTATCTCGTGGTCCATCCATAACAATTCGGCCGTTATCCAGCACAATGATGCGGTCAACCAGTTCAAGGATAGGTAAGCGGTGTGTAGCGACAATGAGTGTGCGCGTTTTTCCCAACCAGCCTTTCAGACTGCCGATAAACTGTTTCTCACTCACCTCGTCTAGCCAGGCCGTCGGTTCATCAAGCAGCAAAATATTAGGTGATGTTAAGAGTGCGCGAGTGAGCAATAGCGCCTGTCGCTGACCGCCAGACAGACCAGCCCCGCCTTCATTTACAATGTAATTCAGACCCATTTTCTGTTTACGAACGAAATCCAATGCTCCTGTTATCGCCAGCGCCTGATGGATCTCCTCATCAGTCGCTAAGGGATTGCCCATTATAATATTGTCGCGCACTGAGCCAAAGAACAGACGAGCCTGCTGGCTGAGTAGCTGCATGTCCCGGCGTAAATCAGCAGGATCAAGATGATTGAGTGAGATATCGTCAAGTAAGATGGAACCTTGCTGGGGTTCCTGCATACCCGCAAGAAGTTGCAGAAGCGTACTTTTTCCTGAGCCGTTACGTCCCAGCAGGGCAATACGTTCCCCGGCTTGAATTTGGAGACGTGATATATTTAATACATCAAGTTTTTCTTCATCATCGTAATAGAAACTCACATCTTCCATGACGTAATTTCCACGCAGATGGGCTTTATGGACTTTCTTGCCGGATTGCGGATCGTCAATTGGCCGTTGCATCAGATCATCAAGCCCTTTGCGTGCAACTTTCGCTGACTGCCAGCGTGAAAGCACGCCGGAAATTTGCGAAAGTGGAGCAATTGTGCGCGATGCAAGGATAGAGGTACCCACTAACGCGCCGGTAGTCATATCTCCACTAATCACCAGATAACAACCTATCAGCAGCACCACAGCATAAACGATGGATTGAACCTCCTGGGTCCAGGTCAGGAGTAACCCCGTTAGCCAACGCTGTTTCATCGCCACATTAGCGGCGACATCATTGGTGTTATTCCACTGATTTTGAAAACGCTGCTCAGCACGCATCAGTTTGATATCTTCAAGGCCCTGTACCGCCTCTACCAATGTGGCGTTACGAATCGCCGACTCGCGCATCCCTTCGCTGGAGAGCCGTCCTAATGGACGTTGTACCAGCAGTCCAGGGATTAGCAGCAGCGGAACGGCCAGCAATACCACCAGCACAAGCGGCCCGCCGATCATCCAGAGGATAAAAACGAACAACAGGAAAAAGGGGAGATCGGAAATTGCCGCAATAGTCGTGGAGGTAATCAACTCTCGCACTGATTCCAGCTCGCGGATTTGAGCGATGAAAGAGCCCGTGGATTTTGACCGCGCACCATTTTTAATTCTCAGAGCATGAGCAAATACGCGTTCAGAGATCCGCAGGTCTGCGCGTTTACCAATTACATCTGAAAGATGGACGCGTAGCATACGCATGATGAACTCAAAGGTAATAGCCACCATGACCCCACCAAAGAGGACCCATAGAGTTGCTTCCGACTGTGACGGTACTACGCGATCGTACACCTGCATAGAAAACACCATGCCTGAAAGCGCCAGTACATTCGCGATCATCGCCACCAGCATGATATCGCCATAACGGCGCCAGTCTTTCAGCGCCAGCTGCCAGAACCAGTTTTTCTCATAAGGTTTGATATAGTCATCAACGCGTGCGTCCGGCGTTGACTCAAGAGGGCGAAGCACGAACCCCCCTAGCAGGCGCGTCGCAAGCTCCTCTCGCGTTAATACTGTTTCGAGACCGCTATCACCGCTGAATTGAAGACTAACATTCCCCTCTTTATCCATCCGGTTGATAACTGCAATTTGACCGCCAGTAAACTCAGCAATCAACGGCAAACGCCAGGGATCGAGTAATTCGGCATTCACCGAAACTTTCCTCAATCCTAATCCCAAATGGCGAGCCATATCTTCGAGGACCAGTTGACGCGGTGACTGGCTTTCGTGATTAATCACCACCCGGACATGTTCTAACGAAAAATCAAGCCGGTAATGTTTCGCAATAATAAGCATGGCTTGTAACCATGGCTCATAAAGCGGATGAGTCTTCATAGTGCTACTTCCTATCCAACAACATTGTCACGCATCGAAATTATGTCATTTAATTGATATATCAATACGAACAGAATCCTAATAAAAATGAAAAAAATCTTTATTTTTCTGTTTGTTATCAATTTTTATGTAAAGAAATGAATAGCTGCGAGAGTTTCTCCCCTCGCAGCTCATTTGATTACGCTAATAACAATTGATGATTTGCCAACAACGTGGCCAAATCGGTTTGCACACCATTAAGCGTCACGACGGTGGTCGGGTCGAACTGGCTACCCGTACCATCTCTGTCGATCTGAATCTCAGTGTTGCTCCCATTTTGTACCACCCGGATATAGTCAGTGAGATTGCTCGCCCCACTGTCCAACGTCGCCACGCCATTCACATAGCTCGCCGATCCCGTGCCGGTATAGCCGCTATCGGAAAGCAGATCGCGCAGGTCAATACGGTCAGTATCCGCCGTCCCCTCCCAGGTACCGACGGTAAAGCCGTTGACCACATCACTGCCATTGCCCCCCGTGGCATCCGAAGCGTTGATCAGCTTATAAAGCAACGTATCGTGACCGCCGCTGCCGATATTGAAAGTGTCATTACCGCCACGCCCTTCGAACTGGTTATCGCCGCTGTTGCCGGTAATAACGTCGTTGTAGTTGGAACCATTAATCCCTTCAATGTTAACCAGCGTCGCGGTATCGAACCCGGTACTCTGGGCCGTAGACCGCCCAAGATCGACGGTTACACCGGAAGTAGCATGGCGATAATCCACGACATCCATGCCGCCTGTACTGCTCCACGTGTCGTGTTCAGAGGTTGTCGTCCAGCCACCAGAACCGTTGTAGGTATAAGTACCCGCCTCAGCTATAAAGGTATCGTTGTATCCAGTACCTGTCAGGGTTCCGTGGTGCCCGCCTGTGGCAGCATCAGCCGTCAGGGAATAACTCTCTTTACCGTCTCCTGCCGTCAGTCCATCCCAGGTTGCATTACTTGAAACACCATTAATGGCACGAACCAGTACCGCACGGTAAGTTTCACTGGGGTCTAAACCGTAAAAACTGATGAGTGACGAAGAATCATTTATGCCGATCCCGGACTGAGCATTGATGATTTCGCTGGCGACCAACTGACCTGCCGAGTTGTACAGTTGGACAGTGTTGCCAAAGAAGGCGTTAATGCCTTCGCTGTCGACGATCTTCAAATGCAATGCGGTTCCTGGCGCAACCGTATTGGTATTACGCTCCAGTAAAACCGTACCGTTTTGACGGAAAATCAGCAGATCTTGTGCACCATCCCAGTCGTAATCCAGCAGAGCCGCTCCGGATACCTGGGTTGACGTAGCGGTACTGAACTTTGAAGCTGTAAAACTTGCTGTCCCCGCCAGTCCATCGTTGGTGTAAAGATAGGACTGCCCACTGTTCGCCAGTTTGATGATGTCCATGTTACCGTCGAGGTTCCAGTCCACCGCCACGCTGACGTTACCCACAAACTTATCCGTGGTCGCTGTTCCAACCGCAGTACCGGCAAGAAGGTTACCGCTACCATCGTTCAGCATTAACACGCCGCCCTGGCTGCTTCCGCTGGAGGTACGGGACATGCTCATATACAGGTCCATGTAACCATCACCATTAAAGTCGGCCCAGGTCATACTTACCGCACTGGAAGCCGCGCCAGAACCATAGCCGCTGTACATGGTATTGGTAAAATTTTGCCCCCATGTGAAAGAACCATTGCCCTGGTTAAACATGGTTGACAGCGCATAGTTGTTCACCCCATTGGTCGTATGCTGGGCAATATCCACTTTTCCGTCGTTATTCAAATCCACACCGGACGCTTCAATCAGGCTGACGTAGTTACCTACCGTCGAGCCTGATACAAAGTTGGTGTATGCCCCGGCCTTAGAACTACCGGTCAGCACACCTTTGTTATTGAGCATGAAGGTGCTGGAGTCAGGCCCCCCCGCATCGCCAATAACGAAATCGGTGTAACCATCTCCCTGAATATCAATGGCAACCACCGCGCCATACCACACCGCAGCGCCCATATTGGTCAGCGTACTGGAGGTGTATGTACCATCTCCATTGTTAGTTAGCTGCACCATGTACGAGTAGCTTGTCCCTTCAGCCAGCACGTCTGCCAGCCCGTCGCGGTTGATATCTGCGTAAGTACCCGTGGTGTAACTCCCCGTCATAGAGAAATTACCTGAAACGGTGTAAGAGTTACGGCTACTGGAGTTCGCCGAGGCGAACTGCTGATTAGCGATAATCGTCCACAGCCCATCCGAATCCAGCATATAACTGGAAGAATAGGAATAATTCGCGGCGGTAAATGACCAGGCTGGTGTCAATGAGGCTTCATTACCCACGACCAGGCTGCCGGTGGTCAAATCAGCAGTATTACCGTTGCCGGCGCTACTTTTCACCTGTGCGGTGACATCATAATTCTTCACGCTCAGCGCATCGCTGTCCGGGATCTGCAAATACCAGGTGTTATTATCCGGATCGACCACTACCGCACCGCCTGATTCAGAGGTGTAAGTTTTACCGTTCACGTTGATAACGAGATACTCGCCGTTAGTCAGTTCCGCCGATACCAAACCACTCAGAATGGGGGTAGTGTCTGTCGTCGTTTGGGCGGTGATGCTCACAGTGGTAGTAGGGATGCGAGTGTCCACTTTCAACACGAAATTATCTGAATCGGTGTGGTTACCCGCCAGATCGGTGACACGCAGCGTATAGGTGTGATTACCGTCATTCAGACCACTGTCCTGGAAATACCAACTGGCGGCACCGCTCATCGTCACCAATCCCAGCAGCACACCATCACGATACAACTGTACAATCTCGCCATTGTCCGGCGCACGGTTAAGTGTCCCGTTAATGACTGGGGAACTGTCATCTGTTGCCACCGATGCGCCAAAACTGCCCTGGCGTTCACCCTCTCCGTCGGTATAGCTGACGACTGTACCGACCGTGGCTGGCGGCGTGGTATCGACCGTCACCACCTGCGAAGAGGTCGAGCCGACGTTGCCTGCCTGGTCGACGATCCGCACCTGGTAAGTGTAATCACCGTCAGCCAGATCGCGGGTATCAGTGTAGCTCCAGCGCTGGTTAGTTACGGTTGTGTCAATCCAGGTATTGCCGCCGTCGAGGCTTATCTGCACGCGCTCATCGCTTGCCAGCGCGCTGCCCAGAGAACCGTTAATGGTCAGCGTGGTGTCCATGGTGATGAAGTCGCTGCTGGATTGCCCGGTATCTTCGCTAATGCTGTCAATAGTGATGCCATTCTGCGGTGCCACAGTATCGACAGTAACTACCTGAGAAGTCGTCGCCCCTACGTTACCGGCCTGATCCACCACGCGAACCTGATAGCGGTGATCGCCATCGCTGAGCGTGCGGGTATCGGTATAGCTCCAGCTTGTTCCATTCACCGTGGCGTAGGCCCATGTAGCCCCACCATCAAAGCTCACCTGGACATACTCATTTTTGCCAGGTTCCGCACCCAGCGTACCGTGCAGAGTGTATGACGTTGAGCTGGTCAGGAAATCATTATTATCGAAGCCAGTATCAACAGTAATGTTATCCACTGTTACTGTGATAGCCGCGTCAGGAGCGACCGTATCAACGGTCACCTGTTGATGCGCGGAAGCACCGATGTTTCCGGCAACATCCACTACCCTCACATAATAATCGTAGGTGGCGTTTTGCAGCGTGCGCCCATCAACGTAGTACCAACTGTTGCCAGTCACAATTACGTTCTGCCAGGTCACACCGCCATCAATACTGATCTGAACGTATTCATCAGCGGCCAGAGTCGCCCCCAGCGAACCGTGCAGCGTCAGCGAGGTATCGTTAGTGATAAAGTCGCTGCCGCTCAGGCCGGTATCGTCGCTGATGCTATCAATAGAGATCGTTTTGCTGGCGTCAGGTACGACGGTATCAATGGTGACCACCTGGCTTGTGGTCGCGCTGACATTACCTGCGTTATCAATAACTCGCAGTTGATAGTTGTAATCACCATCGGCCAGCGTACGGCCATCTACATACGTCCAGCTCAGACCACTGACGCTGACGTCAGTCCATGTGAGACCGCCATCCAGGCTAATCTGCGCGTGGTCGCCATTGCCCAGCGCCGCGCCGAGCGTCCCTTTCAGGCTGATCTGGTTGTCGCTGGTAATAAAGTCGTTGCCAGACAGTCCGGTATCCTGAATAACAGAATCCACAGTAATGGTCGTGGCCGCTGGCGCAGTCAGGTCAACCACCACGTCCTGGCTATCCGTTGCGCCAACGTTACCCGCATTGTCGATCACACGAACCTGGTACTGGTACGTACCGTCTGTCAGGGTGCGGCCGTCGGTGTAACGCCATTGCAAACCAGTAACGGTCAGATCAATCCAGGTCTTACCGCCATCAAGACTGATCTGCGCTTTCTCGTTATTACCAAGTTGTGCGGTCAGTGAGCCGTTAACGATGACCTTACTGTCGTTAGTGATGAAATCACTCGCGCTCAGGCCGGTGTCGTTTTGCAGCGAATCAATGCCGATCCCCATTGATGGTGCGGTCAAATCAACTGTCACGGTGTGGTCGGCGCTGGCGCTGTTACCAATGGTATTGCTCACCACGGCGTGAATCACATATGACCCGCCGTCTGCCAGCGCTGTCACGTCCGCGCTGCCAACGGTGTAGCTCCAGGTGCCGTCATTCTGCACAGTTGCGGTGTAGGTTTTGCCGTTAAGCGTAATGGTCACTGTCTGACCCGCAGGTGCGTCGGTGGTACCGCTGACGACCAGAGGCGTACCGTGCTCCGCCGCGCTAACGATGTCATCTTCAGCAAAGGTGTTAATAGCAATCGTCGGCACGTCACCGCTCAGCGTCACGTCGTGCGTGGCGCTGCCCGGGTTGCCCGCCTTATCGCTCACCGTCGCGGTGAGGGTGTAATCCCCATCGGTCAGGCCGAGGAAATCACGGCCCGGTACGAAGACCGACCACGCACCGTTCGCCGCCACGGTCGCCTGATAGCTGTGCCCGTTGAAGGAGACCGTCACCGTCTGGCCCTGTTCCGCCGTAGTGGTACCACTGATGGTCTGGCCTGCCAACTGCTCGGCGTTGTTGACGATATCATCATCTGCCACAGTGCTGATGGTGACGGTTGGTGCCACGGTATCAACCGTCAGGGTATGCGTGGTCTGGCCGTTGTTACCGGCTTTGTCGTTCACCGACGCGCTGACGGTCAACGCGCCTTCACTCAGGTTGGCAAGGTCGGCTGCCGGAACATTGAGCGTCCATGTGCCGTCGTTTGCGACCGTCGCGGTATAGGTTTTGCCACCCAGCGTCACGGTCACCGTCTGGCCCGCTTCCGCGCTGGAAGAGCCGTGTACGGTCAGCGGCTGCTGCACCTCAGCCGCATTCAGAACATCATCACTGGAAATCGTGGCAATGCTGACGACTGGCGCCGTGGTATCCACGCTGATGCCATGCGTTGCCGAAGCACTGTTGCCTGCGCTGTCCCGCGCCGAAACAGAGACTTGATAGCTCGCGCCATCGGCCAGTGCGCCCACGTCTGCAGCCGGTACCGTTGTGCTCCAGGAACCGTCGTTTTGAATGGTGGCCGTGTAGTTCTTGCCGTTCAGGGTAACGGTCACCTGCGTGCCGCTGGCAAACTGCGCGCTGGAGCCATTAATCACCAGCGCATTGCCCGCTTCCGCCGCGTTGATCACGTCATCACCGCTGAGGGTGTTGACGGTCAGCGCCACGGAGGCGGTATTCACCACTACATTGTGCGTCTGGGTGCTGCTGTTACCCGCGCTGTCGGTGATAGTTGCGCTGATGGTTACGGTGCCGTCAGTCAGGGCAGAAATCACGCTGGCCGGTACGCCCACGCTCCAGTTACCACTGGCATCAACGGTGGTGGTGTACTGGTTTGAGCCAATGGTGATGACCAGCTTATCGCCGACGTTCGCGCCGGTTGCTGTCCCGCTGACAATCTGCGCCTGGGTATGCTCCAGACTGTTAATCACGTCATCGCCCGCCACGATATTAAAGCTGACGGTTGGCGGCGTAGTGTCGAGCGTAATCGCTTTATTCGCACTGCCGGTGTTACCTGCCGCATCGCTCACGCTCACCTGTACGGTGTAACCGTTGTCCGCCATAGCCGTCAGGTCACCCGCTGGCACGTTAACGCTCCAGATACCACCCTGCAGAACCTGCGCGGTATAACTATTTCCGCCAAGCGTCACGGTCACCGTCTGACCAACTTCGGCCGTTGTCGAGCCGGAAATTGTGACACCCGTCCCCGCTTCACTGCTGTTGATCACGTTATCGCCCGCAACCGTATCGATAGTCACGGTTGGCGCAGTCGCATCCACGCTGTACTCACGACCCGCAGAGGCGATGTTGCCGTTCACGTTGGTGACACTCACCTGCACGCTGGCGTCGCCATCTTTCAGTCCGGTGAGATCGGCGGGCGGCACGGTTGCCGTCCAGTTGCCGTCGGCATCAACTTTCGCGGTGTAAGACTTGCCGCCAAAGGTGATGGTTACGGTCTGGTTTTCTTCCACGTTGGACGTGCTGCCCGAAAGCACCAGTTCCGCACCTTTTTCAGCCGCGTTGATCACGTCGTCGGTGGCAATGGCATCGATGCTGATGGCTACCGTCGCCAGGTCGACAGTGACGTCATGGCTGATAGTCACCGGGTTGCCCGCCGTGCTCTGGCCTTCTACGGTGACGGTTACCGTCCCCGCAGTCAGGGCGCTGACATCTGCCGCCGGGATTGCCGCGCTCCAGGTGCCGTCTGCCAGCACGGATGCTGCATAGGTTTTGCCATTGATCGTTACGGTAAGCGTGGTACCAACAGCAAGACCGTCGCTGGAACCGGTGATGATCAGGTTTTGACCGTGCTCGATGCTGTTGATCACATCATCGCCCGCCACGGTATCGACACGCAGACCCGGGAGGTTGGCATCGATGGAAACATCACGCTCGCCGGAGCCGGTGTTACCGTGGCCGTTAGTGACGGTTGCTGTAACGGTCAGTTCGCCATTCCCCAGCGCCGTCAGGACGGCCTCAGGCACGTTAACGGACCAGCTCAGATCGCTCTGAACCGTTGCGATGTAATCATTCCCACCGATAGAAACCGTTACGCTACTGCCCGCCTCTGCGTTGGCGACTTTACCGCTAATAGTCTGGCCTGCAGCCACTTCGGAGGCATTGATAACGTTGTCACCCGCAATGGTATTGATGGTGACGGTTGGCAGCGCGGTATCCACCAGCAGGTTTGCGGTATTGCTCACGCTGTTACCCACCGCGCTAGTCGCCGTCGCGCTCAGAGTGTAATTTGCTTCACCCAGAGCAGTCAGATCCGCCGCCGGTACCGTCAGGCTCCAGCTTCCATTTGCAGCGGTTGTCGCCGTGTATTGTTTACCGTTCAGCGTCACTGTGATCAGAGTGCCTTCCGCCAGGTTGGCGCTGGTACCGCTCACGCTCAGATCCTGGCCTTTCTCCACCGCATTCAGCACGTTATCGCCGCTGAGGGTGTCGAAGCCAACTGACGGCAGCCCGGTATCAACGGTTACATTGTGCGTACCGCTGCCGGTATTGCCCGCCGCGTCGGTCACTGACGCAGTGACGGTCACGCTGCCATCGCTGAGGCCGGCAATCACGCTCGCCGGAACGCCCACGCTCCAGTTGCCCGCCGCGTCCAGCACGGTGGTGTAAGTCTGGCCGCCAATGGTGACGGTGACTTTATCCCCCGCTGCCGCGCCGGTGGCGGAGCCGCTGATAATCTGTGCCTGATTGTGTTCAGCCACGTTAATGACGTCATCGCCCGCGATGGTGTTGATCGTCACCGCAGGCACGGTCACGTCCACCGTCAGGTTGTGGTCAACCGACGCCGGGTTCCCCGCCTTGTCACTGACGCTCGCGGTGACGGTCACGCTGCCGTCGGTTAATCCCGCCAGGTCCGCCGCCGGAACGTTCAGCGTCCAGTTGCCGTTAGCGCCTACGGTGGTGGTGTAGTTTTTACCGTTCAGGCTCACGGTCACCGTCTGGCCCGCCTCGGCGGTACTGGTGCCGGAGATGGCGAGGTCTGACTGCGCTTCCGTGGCGTTCAGGATATCGTCAGCCGCAAGGGTACTGATGGTCACGGACGGTGCGGTCGCATCCACGCTGTACTCGCGGCCCGCAGACGCGCTGTTGCCGTTGACGTTGGTCACGCTCACCTGCACGCTGGCATCGCCGTCTTTTATGCCCGCCAGGTCAGCCGATGG